>JBFMGX010000004.1:0-300000 GCA_040752595.1 Candidatus Zixiibacteriota bacterium | reverse complement strand
GGCGCCAAGCCGTCCCACTCCCTCAGCGGCTTGAGGAGTTGGAATGAGAAGTCCTTGCCGGACATTAGTCCCAAGAGCTTCGGTTCATCTTTCTCTTCAATGGCCACATAGCCGCGCGTGGCCAGATCAACCAAAGTCGCGGTGACGTCGCGCATATCCGGCGAGTTGTCGGCCAGAGTCCCGACTTCACCAGGTGTCAATCCCTCTGGGGGGTCATACCGTACAGCGATCGGGCGCAAGCGCGGGTCGCGGCCATGCTTCGACCACATCCGGAACATCAGGGGGAAGACGAACACCGGGATGACCAGAAGCCAATTGGCACGCACGAAGTCGGCGATGCGGGCGGTCGCCCCGGGCGGCTGCACGACACCCTTGTCCCAGCCGATCACGGCGGTCAACCCTTCACGGAACGCGAGCGGCCGCAGCATTCGAAGTTGCACGCGATTGCCGTTGATCGTGACTTCGGCGTCTTGCGACTTGGAACCATGCGAGCCGGTGAATGCCAGCGCCCGCAGCCCGGAGGCGCCGTCAGGCAGGGTAATGTCGGCGGTCGCCGACTCGATCGGCATTTCCCACTCGTCGCCGGTGATGTTCCAGTACAACTCGTCGTGATCTTCGAAGAAACGTAGAGCGTTCGGCACACGGTAGCGGACGACGACTGTACGAACGGCGTTGACGGCATTCGGCACCCAGATCTTGATCTCCTGGTAGTGCCGTTGCCGGCCGATCTTGCGCTTGAGCGGATTCCCGGCCTCGTCGGTGACCTCGATCCCCTGCAATCGCAGGTTGTAGTTGAAGCCCTGCGGCGTACGGTAGTCGATCGGGATCGTCCGATAAATGCCGTTCCACGAGCCGGTGAAACGCAGACGGATCGTCTCGCTCACGACAATCGAGCCGTCGCTGTGGACGCCGACTTGAGCGGAGAACTGCTCGATCGCTAACGAGCGCGCCGCGGCGGCCGCCGGTGACACGATCAGCCACAGCACCAGAGCGGGCAGCATCAGCTTGCGCATCATCGCCACCCCCTGTCCAGATAGCCTGTGCCACGGGTCTTCAGACCCGTGCCCATCTCGAGGGCGCGTCGAAGACACGGGTCTGAAGACCCGTGGCACACGTCTCCATGCCGGTCGGTCAGCCGCACCTGGTGTCTCCGACGCTACGCCTTTTCGGTTTCGAAGTTGACCTTCGGCGCCACCCGCTCGGCCGGTGTCTCCAGCTCGAAGAACTCGCGCGGTTTGAAGGCGAACATACCGGCGATGATGTTCGACGGGAAGATCGCAATCCGCGTGTTCAGATCGCGGACGACCGCGTTGTAGTACCGGCGCGCGCTTTGGATGAACTCCTCGATCTCGGAGAGCGTGGACTGCAATTGGGTGAAGCTCTCGATCGCCCGGAGCTGCGGGTAGTTCTCCGCCAACGCAAACAGCGATTTCAGCGTGCCCGTGAGGATGTTCTCCGCCTCGGCCTTGGCCGCCGGACCTTGCGCCGACATGGCACGGGCCCGGGCGTTGATGACGTCCTCGAACGCCTTGCGCTCGTGCGTGGCATACCCCTTGACCGTCTCCACGACATTCGGGATCAGGTCATAGCGCCGCTTCAACTGCACGTCGATGTCGGACCAGGCATTGTCGCACTGCACGCGCAGGCGCACCAGCGCGTTGTAGATGCCGATGACCCAGAAGGCCACGACGACGAGCAGTCCCAGAAAGATGAAGAATCCCAGCATGGTGACTCCTTCCCCTCCCCAACGTGAACGTGATGGGATATATCATGAGTCATCGTCGGAAATCAGGGTGATATTACGTGCGGTCGCTCCATGTGTTTCGCTCCCCCGGTCGATGTCCGCCGATGCCACGGCAATAAGCCGCTGTTGAGAGCATCGGGCAAGGGCGATTCACCGGGCGCGGCCACCGGCAAACTCAGTTGAGCCCGATTGTGCATTGACCACCGACAGCAAAGCGCATCGCGAACAGCAGACCCCTCGCTGCGCTCGGGGTGACAGGAAGATGGCGGGTTCCCGTCGTGAGCCTGTCGTTCCGAGCGTAGCGAGGAATCTGCTTTTCCACAGGCATCCGAGCAGATGCAATGTCCTGCACCGTCTGTCCGATCTTTCAGCACTAGGCTCGGTCGTAACCTGCCCCGCTCATCCGCATGCCCCCAACAGCCGAAAATGGAGATGATGGGGGCTTCCCTGGCCCCAGGAGGGACGATGCCGCAGATCGATGACATTCTCCGGCACATGAAGGAGTTGGATGCCTCCGACGTGCATCTCGTCACGGCGGCGCCGGTGACCTTCCGCATCCGCGGCGAGCTGGTCCCCGCCAATGATCGTCCCCTGGCCGCTCCTGAGGTCGAGTTGTTGGTCTATGAGATCCTGTCCAGCGAACAGATCGAATCGTTCGAAAGCCAGTGGGACCTGGACACGGCGCATACGATCCCGGGCTACGCCCGGTTTCGCGTCAATGTCTTCCGCGACCATCGCGGACCGGCGGCGGTTCTGCGTCTGATTCCGGAGGAGCCGCCGACGCTGGCCGCCTTGGGATTCCCCGAAGTGGTCACGCGCCTGGCCGAAACGACTCGCGGTCTTGTTCTCGTCACCGGACCGACCAACTCCGGGAAGTCGACGACCCTGGCGGCGATGATCAATCACCTCAATGAAACGCAAGGCAGGCACATCATCACGCTCGAAGATCCGCTGGAATTCGTCCACGTCAACAAGCGCTGCCTGATCAACCAGCGCCAGGTCGGCAGCCATACACGCGATTTCGCCCGCGCGTTGCGCGCTTCATTGCGTGAAGATCCCAATGTCGTCCTCGTTGGTGAAATGCGCGACCTGGAGACGATCCACCTCGCCCTGACTGCCGCCGAGCTTGGGCTGTGTGTCTTCGCCACGCTGCACACGAAGAACGCCGCCCAGACCGTGAATCGGCTCATCGACGCCTTCCCGGCCGACCAACAGGCCCAGACCCGGGTGCTGCTCTCGGAGGGACTGCGCGGCGTGCTGGCGCAGCAGTTGCTGCGTCGCGCCGACGGCACCGGACGGATCGCGGCGATGGAGATCATGCTCAACACCCCCGCGATCGCGAACATGATCCGGGAAGGGAAGACACATCAACTCATCTCGGCGATCCAGACCGGACGTCGCGAGGGCATGCAGTTACTCGAACATCACCTGGCACAACTGACCGACGAAGGCGTCATCACGACCGAGGCCGCTCTGGCGGCCGCCGCCACACCCTCTCTGTACACGATGAGTCTCGCCACACGTCAGCCGGAGCCGGTCGCATGATGAAGGGCGAGCGACTCGACGCCATTCTGCTGCGGCGTGGCTGGGTCACGGAGAAGCAGATTCTCCAGGGACTCCGTCAGCAGCAACGCACGGGCATTCGCTGGGGATCGGCGCTCGTGCAACTGGGAATCATCAACGAGACGCGACTGGCGGAGGCACTCGCCGAGCAGTACGACACGCCGATCTGGGACCCGGCGACGGCCGTGCCCGATGACGATGCCCTGGCGTTGTTCCGGGAGAATTGGGCGCGCGCCAAGGCGATGATCCCGCTGTCATACGACCCCGAGGGGAAGTCCCTTCGGGTGGCGATGGTGGACCCGTTGGACGTCGTGACCGCCGACGAAATCCGTTTTCATGCCAATATCCGCACGCTGACCATCGTGGCCGCGCCGCAAGTCTCCCTGCAGCGGATGTGGGATCGGTTCTACCGTCGGGGCGGTTATGAGGCATCCGGTTTGCCGGTGTCCTCCCGCCCGACCGGCCTGTCGCTGGAATTCGGGTTTACCGCCAACAAGACGGATGCGCCTCTGGACACCACGGCACCGACCGACGCGGTTGCCCATGTGCTCCTCTGGCTCTCACAGCCGTTCGTCGCCAAGCTGCTGCGGTCGCTGTTGGAAGTCGAACGGTGCGTCGTGTCCAACTGGGACGGTCGGAGCATCCCAGAGGGAGATTGGGACCATCTGGTCTACGATGAGGACAATGCGCTCTGCAATCCCGATTCGTTGACCCGCCTGAAACGCGCCCTGCCGCGTCTGCAATTGATCGCCCGTCCCTCGTGGACCACCTGCCTGCTGCGCTCACCGCTGTCGTATGAACGGCTGCGCGATGGGTACCTCCGGTTGGCCGCGTGGGCACGGCGCTGGTCGGGGCCAGGCAAGAACCAGGATGACGGGGCGGCCTCGCGCTGTGCCGTGGCGATGGCGCGGGTCCTGAGGATGCAGCCGTACGAGACGGACACCCTTGTGGCGACCTGCGAACTGGCCCCGCTCCTCGCGGCACGGGCAACGACCGCAAACGAACAGGCGATCCTGGCGGAGCAGCTCGGTTGCCCGTATCCCATTGTCGAGGTCATACAGGCCGCGGAGAGACGTTTCGACGAGACCGGGCTGGCACCGGGGCAATCGGCCCCGGATGCACCGTTCCCGGCGCGTGTGTACGCCGTGATCCGCTCGTTCCTCGCCGCCGGCGCTCAACATCCGGTGAAGACGATCGAGGCCGCCGGCGCACTGGCGGAGTCGCTTCGCCAGGAATCCGGCAAGACGTACGATCCGCTCGCTGTGGAGGCGCTGCTTCGCGTCGTACGCGAGGAAGTGCTGGAAGGGTACCTCCCCCCCGGTCCGGCCGAGGTCATGCTCGTGTCCGATCATCCGGTCGAGTGGCAACACCTCGTCCTGCTTCTGGAGAACGAAGGATGGCGTGTGGTAGTCTCCCATGGTGCGGCCGAGGCACGCACGCTGACCGAACGGCGCAAACCCGATGCCGTCGTCTGGGCCGCATCGGGGGCGATCGACTGGATACGCTGGCAATCTCACGTCGCCCCCGGAATCGCCAACTTCCTCTTGATGGAGGAATTCGATTCCAGCCGGGCCCGGACCGCGTTGGAAGCCGGGTATGAAGATGTCTGGAGTGGCGCATGGGATGCCGGTGTGGCCTCCGCCAAACTCCGGCGCGCTGTCCAGAAGCGGCCGCAGGTCCAGCACAAGAGTGAAGCGGTCACCGGCACGCTCGGCCAGCTCAGCTTCATCGATATGGTGCAGATTCTCGCCGCCGGCAGCCGATCAGTGAAGATCGAGTTGCACCATGGGCGGACGCAGGCGACGGTGATTTTGTGGCAGGGACAGATCAAGTTCGCCGAGACGACGGACAGATCGGGTGAGTCGGCGGTCTACGACATCCTCTCTTGGCCGGACGCCACCTTCTCCTTTAGCCCGGTGGAGACGATGCCCCAGGTCAACTGCCATTTGCCCAACGAAGCGATGCTGCTGGAAGGGTGCCGCCTGATCGATGAGGGCAAACGGGAATCGCAGGCCGCCACGCCTGCGAGAACGTGATTACAGATGTAGGTGGCTGTAGGGTGCGTGCTCTGTAACCACTATCAGAGGGCTGAAAGCCCCCCTGCCCACGGATTCTCTATCTTCGACGCAGGAAACAGACGGCACCTGCCCGCAGCCACACAATGCGTAGGGGCACGGCGTGCCGTGCCCGCAGGGGGCTGAAAGCCTCCTGTCCGCCAGAAACGTCGACTGGCGGACAGCCGGTTTTCAACCCGCTGATATCGCGTCCGGAGGATGCACCCTAAACAGCGCCGAGATAGCGATCCCATGCCAACAGGATCAACGCCTCAGCGGCATCAAGCGGCATTTGCCCACTGTTGATGACCAGATGGTAGTCGCGCGCGTTGTCGATGTCGGCACCGAACCCCTGTGCATAAAATCGCCGCCGCTCGTCGTCCATCCGGGTCACGCGTTTTTCGGCCTCCGCTGGTACCAAGTGCCCCGGACCCACGAGATTATCGATGCGCTGCGCCCGTGGCGCGACGACCCGAACATGCAGCCCGCCCCGGCCACGGAGAATGACGTTGGCGGCGCGACCGAGAATGACGGCGTCGCCGTGTTCGGCCAATGTCGTGATCGTCTGCGCCAGCAAATGGCGATACTCCGACCGGTCCACATAGCGGCCGGTGAGAATCCCTTCCACCCACAGATCGATCCCCGAGCGCGTCCGTTCATCCAATGAGGCGATCAGCCGCTCGCGCGCGCCGGTGTTCTCGATCAACAGGTCGAGGATCTGGCGGTCGACGAATTCGAAGTTCAGGCGGCGCGCCAGGCGAGCGGCCAGGGTACGTCCTCCCGAGCCGGTCTCGCGCGAGACCGTGATCACCCGCAGCGGCCCGGACGGAGTCGCCGTGTGCGGTGGGACACCCCTCGCCTGCTCCAGCAGAGCCCGGCGTCGCAACTGCCGGTCAACCAACGCTTCGATCGATGTCACGATCAACCACCCCTTTCTTCGGCCGCGAAAACGGGTCCATCAGCCGCACCGGGCACCTCGAGAATCCCTGTGTCGTTGCGACATATGTGACGTTCTCCCTCGGTCCGGTCCTGACTATGATACGAATCCGAAGGGCGCGAAACGACTCCCGCTTGAACGGCTGTTCGGCGTTTTGGATTGGGCAGCGGGCGTCTATATTGTGGCCGTGAACACCCACCCTGCGCACTGCGGGCGATTCGAGTCCCCCGCCGAGTGGAGCAAGGGCGAGGAGCTCGATCACCAACGCCGGCGACACACATCTGGGACATGAATGGGTGCGATACGCGGCTCCGGGGCAGTCAGATCGGCCCCCGGCGTAGCAGAAGAAAGGAAGACGAAGGATGTTCCGACGGGTTCACACGGTCTGGCACGGGATCGGCCTCGGACAGGCCATCGCCGTGGCCGTATCTTGGTCCGTGAACCACTCCCTGCTGTGGGTGATTGTCCACGGTCTGTTGGGCTGGTTCTATGTGATCTACTACGCATTGGGATTCGGACGATAGCGACAAAGTGTCCCGATGATCTCCCTCTCCTTCCATGGCGCCGCGCGCACGGTCACCGGGTCCAAATACCTCGTCGGCAACGGCACCGAATCGTTGTTGGTTGACTGCGGCGTCTTTCAGGGTCTCAAGGAACTGCGGCTGCGCAACTGGGACCGACCGCGTTTCGACGCGGCGGCTCTCGGCGCGGTGATACTCTCGCACGCGCACGTCGATCATTCGGCCTATCTGCCGCGCTTGTATCACCTGGGGTTCCGCGGCCCGGTCTGGTGCTCGGAACCGACCGCGCGCCTCGCTGAGATCCTTCTGTACGACGCGGCGCACCTGCAAGAGGAGGATGCGCGATTCCTCAACAAGAAGCAGGCGACGCGCCACAAGCCCGCCCTCCCCCTGTTCACCGTCGAGGATGTCCGGGCCGTGCTGCGGCTGTTTCGAACTGTGACGTTCGAACAACAGGTCCGGCTGTCACCCACGTTCTCATTTCGACTGCACCTGGTGGGGCACATCCTGGGAGCCGGTTCGGTTGTGGTCACGGTGCGTGACGACGGTGCGGAGCGCGTGGTGTGTTTCAGCGGCGATGTGGGGCGGTATGGCCGTCCCCTGCTTCCTGATCCGTTGCCGCCGCCGTCATGCGACTACCTGGTGTGCGAATCGACCTATGGCGATCGCCGGCACGAGCAAGGTGATCCCGCGGAGACCGTCGCCGCGTTGGTGCATCGCATCGTCGACACCGGTGGCGTGCTGTTGATCCCGGCGTTCGCCGTCGGACGCGCCCAGGAGATCGTCTTCATCCTGCGCACACTCGTCGACCGGGGCGCCATCCCGAAGCTCCCGATCCACGTGGATGGCCCGATGGCCATCGATGCCACGAAGATCTTCTGCGACTTTCCACGACTACACCGTCTGGGGCCGGGAGTCCGCCGCGACCCCGGCTGTGCGCTGCACGCCCCGTACATCACGTACCATCGCACACCGGAGTCTTCCAAGGCGCTCAACGCGCTGCCGGGGCCGCGGATCATCATCGCCGGGTCGGGGATGTTGACCGGCGGCCGGATTCTCCATCATCTGATGCACCGGATGGAGCGCCCCGAGACGATCATCGCCCTGGCCGGTTTCCAGGCCACCGGGACACGGGGGCGCGATCTGTTGGACGGAAAACGCGTGCTCCGTTTTCATGGCCGCGAGCATGAGATCCACGCCGATGTCGTCGAGATTGCCGGCCTGTCGGCCCACGCCGACTATGGCGAGTTGATGCGCTGGCTGGCGCCTTTGACCGATCCGCCCCGCATGACATTTGTGACTCATGGCGAGCCACACGCGGCCATCGCGATGGCCGAGCGCCTCACAAACGAGCGGGGATTCGCGACGACAGTGCCGGAGCTTGGTGACGAGGTCGCCTTGTGAGTGTCCGCGATCGCCGGACCATCGCGTCGAGTCACAATCCGCCGCCAGTCGGTGACAAGGCATCGAGTGATACATCAGAAGACGCTCATAACTGACTGCCCCAAAATGCGTTCTCTCGCCGCCCCAATCCTCGTCATCACAGTCTTCATCGCACAGGCGATCTGTCTGCGTGACGTGACGATCGACGACGTGGGCATCTCCTATCGGTATGCCCGTCACCTAGCAGAGGGGGCGGGGCTGACGTGGAACGTGGATGAACCACCGGTCGAAGGATACTCGAACCTGCTGTGGGTATTGATCCTGGCCGGAGCGCACCGCTTGGGGCTGGACATCGACCTGACGGCACGTATCCTGGGCGTCCTGTTCGGTGCCGTGACGCTGTGGCTGTTGGCACTGCTGATCCGACGAATCGCCGCCGGCTTCCGATGGTGGCAAGCGGCGGTCCCACTGCTGCTCGTCGCTCTGAATCCGGCCTGGGTCATGTGGCATGTGAGCGGATTGGAGATCGGTCTGTATGGGACGGCATTGACGCTCATCGTACTGGCGTTGACTGAACCGCCGTCGCGGCGGCGCTGGCTGCTCGCACTGGGAGTTTCCGTCCTGATACTGACACGCCCGGAGGGAAGCGCGCTGGCACCGATCCCGATTGTCGTCGGCTGGATCGCCGACCGCCGCCTCACAGTCCGGCACCGCCTCGGTACGTACGGGATTCCCCTGGCGATGGCTCTCGTTGTGGCGGCCGGGCTGATCACATTCCGGCTCGCCTATTATGGTTACCCGCTGCCGAATACGGTCTACGCCAAGTTCTCCACGGCCTTCCCATCCAAAGGCCAGGTGCTGCAATGGATCATCTGGGCGACTCCGTTCTGGTTGGCATGGGGGTATGCCATCGTCTCCTGGCGCCGGTTTCCGGAGCGATCCGCCGCCACCACCGCCCTCGTATTGGTTGTCGCGCAGACTGTTCTTGTCCTCCCGGTCAATCCGGTCATGAACTTCCTCCACCGATACCTGATTGCCTTCCTGCCCCTCGCCGTGATCGCCGTGCCCTATGCCCTGACGCGCCTGGAACGACTGGCGCGGTGGGTCCCGGCGGCGACCGCCGTCGCGCTCCTCGGCTGGTCATGGCAATTGTGGCCGCCCGTCGTCGATAATTACCACGCCCAACAGTACATGCATCATTGCCAACTGTGCGTGACGGAGTCGCTGCAGTCGCTCCCGGGCAGGCCACGCATCGCACTCGGCGATGCCGGACGAATCCCCTACTGGACCGACCTTCCGGCCACCGACGAGTGGGGACTCTGCGAACGGCGAATCGCCCACGAAGGATTCTCCCCCAGCATCATCCTCGGCTCGACCGACGTCTTCATCGCCCCGGTCCGCACACGCGGGGACACGCTCTGGCCGGTTTTCGGCTACGACAAGATCGTGATGCTTCAGCCCCGCTTCCGGGAAGAATTCCGTCTGTGGCTCTTCTGCACCGCCCCGCCAAGCGAACGCCGGGAATCACCGAACCCATTCTGGTACCTCGACTACGCCCTCTATATGAAGACGGATTTCGCCGCCCGCCATGGGATACCCCTGCCGCAAGACGGATAGGCAACGCGGGCAAAAATAGTCATGTTTGTGGGGCGGCGCGGGGAACGGCACCCGCGGAGTCGTGGTTCTCATCGTCATGACCATGGAGTGAGACCAATCGGACAGAACCAGGGCGGGAATGATGGACAAGGACAACCACAGAGAACGGCTTGAATCGGTGCGACACGTCATGGGAATTCTGGCGGGGGTCACGGTCCTGCTGGCGTTCGCCGCCACGTCGATGGCCGCCGTCACGACCGTCCGCATCGCCTCCGGCCTCAATCGGCCGGTCTATCTGTGCGCCCCGCCCGGCGACTACCATCGCCTCTTTGTGGTCGAGCAGGATGGGATGATCCGCATCATCAAGGACGGGGCCTTGCTTTCGGGGGCCTTTCTCGACGTGAGCGCGATCTCATCGTGCTGTGGCGAACGTGGGCTTCTGGGTCTGGCATTCCACCCCCAGTACGCCCAGAACGGCTATTTCTATGTCAACTACACGAACAACAGCGGCAGCACGGTGATCGCCCGGTACAGCGTCTCCGCCGATCCCGATTCGGCCGACCCGGCCGGCGCCCTGATCCTCAAGACAATCGCCCAGCCGGAGTCGAATCACAACGGCGGGTGTTTGCAGTTCGGTCCCGATGGCAAACTCTATGTCGGGATGGGCGATGGCGGCGGCGCCAATGACCAGCACGGGACGATCGGCAACGGCCAGAACCCGGGGACTCTGCTGGGGAAGCTGCTCCGGCTCGATGTCGACATCGCCGCACCGTATGTTCCGGTCGACAACCCCTACGTCGGGGTGGTGGACACGCTGCCGGAGATCTGGGCGTTCGGCCTGCGCAACCCATGGCGATTCGGTTTCGATCGCCTGAACGGCAATCTCTACATCGCCGACGTCGGCCAGTCGGCCCGCGAGGAGGTCGACTTCCAGCCCGCCGCGAGTGCCGGGGGCGAGAACTACGGTTGGCGCTGCATGGAGGGGACCATATGCACGGGAATGACCGGATGCACGTGCAATGCCCCGCGCCTGACCCTGCCGATCCATGAATACACGCACAGCGACGGGTGTTCGATCACGGGCGGATACGTGTATCGCGGCTGCGCCATCGCGGAACTGGCGGGAACCTATGTCTTTGCCGACTACTGCGCCGGGACGATCTGGAGCTTCCAGTACGACGGCGTGACGAAGTCCAACTTCCAGGATCGCACCGCCGAGCTGGACCCGCCCGGGACTCCGGCCATCAGCCAGGTGACCTCATTCGGCGAAGATGCCTACGGCGAGCTGTACATCCTGGACTACTTCGACGGCGAGGCCTACAAAATCGTACCGGCCGCGTTCGCCGACTGCGACTCGAACCACATCGCCGATTCCTGCCAGATCAACCGTGGCGTGTCCGCCGACACGAATTCCAACGGTGTTCCGGACGGTTGCGAGTCGGCATGCCTCTGTCCCTGTCACGGCGACCCGCTGTGTGACGGGGTACCGAACGTCAGTGATGTCGTCCTCGTCGTGAGTGCCGCGTTTCGCGGCGCCGCTCCGATCACGGACCCCGGGTGTCCGCACGTGGATCGCTGCGACATCAACTGCGATTGCGTGACCACCGTGCAAGACGTCGTGGGGATGGTCAACCGCGCTTTCCGCGGCGACGCGACGCCCTTCTGCGATCCCTGCGCCCTCCCCTGCCCGTGACAGAACGGGCGACGGAAGGGATCGAGAATGCCGCCATCGGTTCAAGATGACGGCCCGTATTCCGAAATAGAGAATATGGTTACGATGCGGCCCGGATCGTGCCCATCGTCACAAGCTCAGGGCACAGGTTTCCGCGTCGCGGAAGGCGCGCAGAAATATCCCACGATCTTCCGAACCCGCATGAGGCGTCCGGCGTAACAGGAATCGTCAACGGGGAGGTGGCGCGAGATGGCGATGACGGCGCACGATTTCGACACGATCCGTGGCTTGGTCAAGCAGGCGTCCGGGCTCGTCATCGGACCGGAGCACCGGGAGATCGTGGAGGCGCGCCTTTCGTCCCTGGCCGAGCGACGGGGTATCACCTCCGTCGCCGGACTGATTTCGGCGCTGCGCGACAACGATGACGATCCCTTAAGACCGCGGGCGGTCCGTGCCATCGCATCCGTCTCGCCCGTGCTCGGATTTGATTCGCCGTCGTGCTCGCTTCTGGTCGGCATTCTCTTCCCCGACCTGCTCGAACGACGACGTGAGCGCGCCGCGCTTCGCATCTGGTGCGCCGACTGCGGGTGCGGACAAAACCCGCATGGCATCGCCGTTCTCATGCGCGAGCACTTCCCGTTCACGGCCGCGTGGAAGATCACCATCCTTGCCACCGACCGGTCGGCGGCGCACTTGGAACGGATGCGCAGTGGTTCCTTCAGCCGGGCCGACATCGACCATGTGCCGCCCGAGTTGCTGGCCCGCCATTTCCGTCCTATGGGCATGGAGTGGCAGATCGACGGCGACTTGGGCCGACAGGTCGAGTTTCGGACGCTCGGTCTGGGCGATGGGCCGCTGCCGGAGGGCCGCTTCGACCTGGTGATCTTGGGCGATTCCCTTCCCTACTACGATAGAGCAAGACAGCAAGAAATCGTGTCCCGCCTGCGCGCACTCTTGGAGCCCGACGGCTACCTGCTCCTCGGGAGTGAAGCCAAACCGGCGGATCTTGGAACTTGGGGCGGATGGGATTCGTGCCACGCGCCGGGGTGCTATCGCCCCGCGACCATGGATGCTCCGGTCCTCCGGACAGAGACCGGATTCTGACTGTGAATGCCAAGGAGGAGGCGTACTGATGCGAATCCACTTCGAACAACGCGAATTCACCCGGATCCCATTCCGCCGCACGGCCGAGATTGTGACCGACGCCACCGGCGTGGTGGCGGAGGCGACACGAGACATCAGCGCCAAGGGTCTTTTTGTCGAGGGGACCTCAGTTCTGCCCCCGGGGTCACCCTGCCGTGTCCGGCTCTCACTTTTGGGAGTCCCGGACACGGCGACGATCGAAACGGAAGGGCGGATCGTACGCGCCGAGCCGGACGGGGCGGCCGTTGAATTTACGGGCATGGACCTGGACAGCTTCCATCACCTGCGCAATCTGGTGCTGTACAATGCGCCCAACCCGGTCCAAATCGAAAACGAATTCGAGAACCACCTCGGACTCCGGCGCGCGTAGTACGACCGCGGGTCAAGTCCGGCCCATGCCATTCCGGCATGGCCCATGACCTCACGCACCTGCACGACACCGTGCCATATGCGCCCGACGGTCAGAGGGCTGTCGGCGACCGTACGGCCAATTCCCACGCGTAGATTTCTCAGACTCGCTTCGGCCGGGGAACGGCGACTGGCGACAACGGTCAGATGCCCTGCCTCAATGCCGCGACCGGCGCATCGACTTCGCGCGGACTGATGCCGCATGGTTGCGGCAGCCGCGCCGGAGGCAGTGTGACTTCAGCGGCCAGGGAACCAGTGGTACAGCATGAAGTAGATCAGCACGCCCGTGACGGAGACGTAGAGCCACAACGGCAGTGTCACTCGCGCCAGAGGTCTATGGCGGGTGTAATCACCCCGCCACGCCCGTCGCAGCGTGATGATGACGAGGGGAACGATCACGACGGCCAGAACGGTGTGCGTCCAAAGCACGGCAAAGTAGAATGGACGCGACCACCCCGTGCCCGCAAAGCGTGTCACTCCCGTCTGGCTATGGTAGGTCAGATAGGAGATCAGGAATAGCAGCGAACACCCCAGAGCCGCCAGCATGAACGCGCGGTGCCGGGTCCGCTGCCCGTTGCGAATGCAGAGATACCCGAGGAGAAGCAATGCGGCGGATGCCCCATTGAGGACCGCGTTGAGACTGGGGAGCAGCGTCATCTTCATGGGCCCGTCGACGGCGTGCGCGGAAGGCGATCCCAGGCCATGACCAGCAAGAGAACCGGCAGGTAGATGAGCGAGACCCGGAACAACCGTCGCGCCCGGACCGTCACGTCACGCGTCGGTTGCCACAGGGCGGCGACGATGTAAACGACGCCCATGGCCACCGCGGCAGTCAGATACACGGATCCAGTCAGTCCCACCGCTCGCGGCAGCACCGATGCCAACGTCAACAAGACCACAAGCCAGGGCATGGCGCCAGCGATGCCTCGGCCGCCATCGGACGACAGACGCGCGATCGCGAATCCCGCCCGGGCATAGTCATCGCGATAGAGCCAGGCGATGGCCAGAAAATGCGGCAACTGCCACACGTACAGAATCGCAAACAGAGCGGCGGCTCCGAGGTCCAACGGTCCTCCGGCCGCCGTCCACCCCATCACCGGCGGGAGAGCGCCGGTGATCGCTCCCACTAGGGGACACAAGGGAGATGTGCGTTTCAGCGGCGTGTAAGCGAGGAGATAAAGACCGACGGAGACCACCGCCAGGCCCAGGGTCAACAGGCCCAGTGCCACCCCGGTGTATGCCAATCCGAGAGCCGTCAATCCGATTCCAAACCAGAAGGCCTGTGCGGGCCGCATCACGCCCATCGGCAAGGGGCGTGTCGCCGTCCGCAGCATACGGGCATCGAACTCACGCTCCCTATGCTGGTTCAGCGCTCCACCCCCAGCGGCGACCAACGCCACGCTCACAAGCACGTGGAGCAGGCCGATGAGCGGAATCGCCGTTGTCGCCCCCATGACGTAGCCAACGGCGGTGGTCACGAGCACGAGCGAAATCAGGCGCGGCTTGGTGAGGGCAAGGTAGTGTCGCCAGGCGGAGCCACTCTGGCGACCCGCCATCCGACTGCCATCGTCAACGGTTCTCAGCCGTTGGACGGATTCCATGTTCACTCCCACGATCGTAGTCGCTCCATACACTCACCCCGGAAGCCGCGAGGCGAACGTGGACGCTCGCAAGCAGAGGATGTTAGATCAACAGCAGGGCCGGGGAAAGGAGATTCTTCAATGGCTCGACGCAACGAAGCGGTTCGGGAATCGACGTCGCGCGCAGGCTGCAACGACCAATCTCGCACACCTTTTGGGCCTCATCGAGGCAAGACCCCGCCTCGTCGCCTTGACCGTGTCCTTGCCGTGTGCCAGTTGTCGCTCGGTGCCGCGTAATATTCCATCCGACAACACGATAGGACACTCGCTGGGCGCCGCGTCCGTCCTCAACAAGCCGGGATGTCTGCCGATAGAAGATGATAGTCGGTTGGTTTGACGGGCCCGACTGAGTGTTCCGCACCCCACATCATGCCGGCATGCCGCGTTGCTGGGGCGTTGTGACGAAGGGAACCGCCGTCGTGCGGGTCCTGTGCCGATAAATCAACAACCTATCCAACGAGGTTCCATGGACACGCACGAGAGCACTTTGCGACGCGGCTGGATCGTGGCCTGTTGTGTATTGCTGATCATTGCCGGGACGCTGCTGAGTGCCCTGTCGGTACCCGGCAACATCTGGGAAATCGCCTACGCGGCCGCCGTCATCCTGGCCGTAGTCGCGCCCTCCCGGCGCCTTGCCTGGTATGTCGCGCTCCTGGCCAGCATCAGCGGCGTCTTGACGTTCGTTCTGATCCCTCGCGCCACGTACACATCCTGGTACCTGACGGAGGAACTGGTCGAACGGGTGGTGATGCTCTGTGTCATCTGGGCCGTCGCGATTCTGGGGACGCAGCGGCGACAGACCGAGTCACGGTTGCGCGACAGCGAGGCGTACCGCCGCGGCACTGTGGACGCCGCGGCCGTGGGGATCGTCACAATCGAAGAAGACGGCAACGTCCGCACCTTCAATCCCGCGGCCGAGCGGATCTTCGGGTACAACACCGCCGAAGTCATCGGGCGTCATGCCAGGATGTTCGTCCCCGACGGCGATCACGGGCGCCTGGAGGCAGATCTCAAGGATCTGCTGGGCAACGCGAACTCACCGCTGTTCGGGAAGACACGGGAAGTCACCTGCCGGCGCAAGGATGGGTCGGAATTCCCGTTGGAGTTGACACTCAGTGTCGTGCCCCTCAAGTCCAAGCGGCTGATCACGGCCGTGGTGCGCGATATCACGGAGTCCAAGCGCAATGAAGCGACCCTGCGCGAGAGTCAGCGCGCCCTGTCGGCCCTCATGGGGAATCTCCCGGGAATGGCCTATCGGTGCCGCAACGATGAACACTGGACGATGCAGCTTGTCAGCGCCGGGTGCTTCGAGTTGACCGGTTACAAACCATGGGACCTCGTCGGCAACCGCAAGATCGCCTATGCCAAACTCATCCATCCGGAGGACCGTGCCGGGATCTGGGAGCAGGTGCAGGCCGCCCTGCAGAAGCACGTCCGCTTCCAGTTCACGTACCGCATCATCACCGCACAGGGGACCGAGAAATGGGTCTGGGAGCAGGGGCAGGGCATATTCTCCCCCGAGGGGGAACTGCTGGGCCTCGAAGGCTTCATCATGGACACGACCGACCGGGTGCGCGCCGAGCAGGCCGTACGTGAGAGCGAGGAGCGCTTCCGCAGCATCGCCGACGCGGTCCCGGCCATGATCTGGGTCTGCGGCACCGACAAGATGTGCAGTTACGTCAGCAAGTCGTGGACCGATTTCACTGGGCGCGCATTCGAACAAGAAGTGGGAATCGGGTGGACCGAATCCCTGCATCCGGATGATCATGAACAGGCGCTCAAGACCTATGCCGATGCCTTCGACCACTGGCGGCCCTTTGAGATGGAGTACCGGGTTCGTCGGGCTGATGGCGAGTATCGTTTGATACGTGACAGCGGCGTGCCGCGGTTCGGTCCGGATGGTCAGTTCATCGGGTACATCGGCATGTGCACCGATGTCACCGAACGCCAGCAGGCCCGTCGGGCCCTGGAGGAACGGGAGAGCATCCTCCGGGCGATTCTCGAATCGACGGCCGACGGTATCCTCGTGGTCGACTCCGTCGGCAAGGTGACCCACGCCAATGAGCGGTTTGCGCGGATGTGGCGGATCCCCCGGGCACTGATGGAGGCCGGGGATGATGCCAAGCTCCTGGAATTTGTTCTGGATCAACTCGTCTCTCCGGAGGCCTTTCTCGCCAAGGTACAGCGTCTCTACAAGTCCCGCGAAGAGGACACTGACACGCTGGCGTTCAAAGACGGACGGGAGTTCGAGCGCTTCTCGTGTCCTCTGATCCATGAAGGGAATCTCGCCGGACGGGTCTGGAGCTTCCGCGACATCACCGGACGCCATCGGGTCGAGGAGGAGTTGCGGAAACTCTCGCGCGCCGTCGAGCAGAGTCCTGTCTCTGTCGTGATCACGGATCTAGAGGGATCGATTGAGTATGTCAATCCCAAGTTCGAGGCGCTCACCGGGTACACGGCCGATGAGGCCCGTGGCCGCAATCCGCGCATCCTCAAGTCCGGAGAAACCCCTGCGGACACGTACCGGCAGATGTGGGAAACGATCAAGTCTGGACAGGTCTGGCGGGGAGAGTTCCACAACAAGAAGAAGAACGGGGAGCTCTACTGGGAATCGGCGTCAATTTCACCGATCACCGACCCGAGCGGGCAAATCACGCATTACGTGGCCGTCAAGGAGGACATCACCGCCCAGAAGCAGGCCGAGCAGGCATTGCACCTGACGCAGTTCGGCGTAGACTGTGCCTCGGACGCGATCTTCTGGATTCAGCCCGATGGCAGATTCTGCAACGTCAATCAGGCCGCCTGCCACAAGCTGGGATACACGCGCGAGGAGTTGCTCTCGATGTCCGTCTGGGACATTGATTCTGATCTTCCCCGCGAGGATTGGTTGAAATGCTGGGACGGCGTTCGCCGCAGCGGATCGCGGGCGATCGAGACCCGGCACCGCGCGAAGAACGGGCACGAATTTCCGGTGGAGATCCTCGCCAACTACCTCGAGTTCGGAGGGAGGGAATACGACTGCGCCTTCGCCCGCGACATCACGGAGCGCAAACGTGTCGAGCAGGTCCTGCAAGACATCGCCCGCGGCGTTTCGGCGCAGAGCGGGGCGGCGTTCTTCGATTCGCTCGTCGATCATCTGGCCCGTGTCGTGGCAGCCGACTATGCCTTCATCGGTGAATTGGAAGCGGGGCCGGTGGAGCGGATCCGGACGGTGGCCGTTCACGCCAAAGGCGGGAAGGGGGACAACTTCGCCTATGAACTGGCCGGAACGCCTTGTGAACGCATCGTCAATCAGCGTGAGCGGGCATTCTCCACCGGTATCCAGCAGTTGTTCCCGCAGGACCATCTCCTCATCGAGCTCGGCGTCGACGCCTATGCTGCCATCCCGTTGTTCGCCTCTGATGGCCGTCCGCTGGGGTTGATGGGCGTCCTCTACCGCCATCCGTTGGCCAACCCCGAGCCGGTACAGGCGATGCTGCGCATCTTCGCGGCCCGCGCCGGCGCCGAGCTGGAACGACAGCAGGCGGAGATCCGGCTCAGCGAAAGCGAGAGTCGCTACCGGCGCTTGTTCGAAGAGTCGCCGCTCTGTTTGGTCGAAGAAAACCTGTCTGCCGTCAAGGTGTTCATCGATGACCTTCGCGCCCGGGGTGTCACGGACATGCGGGCTCATTTTGAGCGGCACCCGGACGCGCTGACCACGTGCATCAGCGGTATGAGAATCACCGCCGCCAACCAGGCCGCGCTGCGCGC
This sequence comes from Candidatus Zixiibacteriota bacterium, assembly GCA_040752595.1. Classification (NCBI taxonomy): domain Bacteria; kingdom Pseudomonadati; phylum Candidatus Zixiibacteriota; species Candidatus Zixiibacteriota bacterium. The sequence goes on along the minus strand of JBFMGX010000004.1, from coordinate 281,589 downwards.
GTTTGACGTCAAGGATGCCCAGGAGATTATTGCAAGGCGTTCGTCATACCATACCCAACAGTCACTCGAGGTCATGCGGGAGTTCTTCCTCTCCACGGTAGAGGGGAGCATGACGCAAGAATCCGACTTCCATGTTGTCGGCGTCGACGGCGTCGAGAAGGTGCTTCACTGTCGCAGCCGCGTTGCGCCTGGATCTGAAGACTCGTGGGATCAGGTTCTCTTCACCTTGGTGGACATCAGCGAACAGTTGCGCACGCAGGAAGAGTTGGCGCATGCCCGACGCCTGGAGACGGCCGGACGCATTGCCGGCCAGATCGCACACGATCTTAACAACATCCTGGGGCCGCTGGTGGCCTATCCCGATCTGATCCGTGACGCGCTGCCGTCCGATCATCAAATGCAGACGCTGATCGACGACATGGAGAGTGCCGCCCTGCAGATCGCCGAGATCAACCAGGATCTGCTCACGCTCGGCCGCCGCGGTCAGTACAAGATCGGATCGCTCGACCTGAATGCCCTCGTCAAGAAGGCCGTTGACCATCTCGACATCCCTGCCGGCGTGATGCTTGAAACGCACTTCACTGGAACCATCAGCCCGATCCGTGGCGGCGAGACCGAGATCGTCCGGGTCCTCAGCAACCTGCTCACGAACGCGCTGGAAGCGATGAACGGGCACGGCCGATTGACCATCCGGACCGGGCACGCCCGTCTGGAGAAGCCACCGCGATTGTACCGCACCGTGGTCGCCGGCGACTACGTGAAGTTGGAGATCGCCGACACCGGGCGCGGGATTCCCTCTGAGATTCGCGACCGCGTCTTCGAGCCGTTCTTTTCGACCAAGACCGGACACGAAAAACGGGGCAGCGGCCTCGGGCTGAGCGTTGTTCACGCCATCCTGGAGGACCACGACGCCTATATCGACTTAGACAGCATCGAGAACGTCGGCACGTCGGTCCGTGTCTATTTCCCCGTCGCCGACCCCGCGATCACAAACGGCGTTTCGACAGACACGGAGTCTGCGCCGGAGGAACACACCGCCGTCGCCGGCGGCCTGCCACGGTGACGCCGCCACCGGTACGCCCTCCCCTTCGCGTCAGACGTCGATGTCCTTGGAGACAGAGCAAAAAGACAGCCCAGGCCAATTGGCCGGGGCTGTCTGCAATCATCTCATCAGCCGACGTGATCGCGCTCAGTGCGCAGTCGCCATCCGGGGCGGACAAGGGGGACGCACCACGCACGGATCGCAGAACGGCGCCCCGTAACGGAACACGCGTTCGATGGCCGTCACGACATCGGCAACATCGGCCTGACAGTCACAATTCACATCGTTCACCGACACCGGGCAGGTCGAGTACCCGACATCAAGATAACCCCGGAACACGACATAGATGATCTGCACGACATCGCGGATATCGGTGATCCCATCGCAGAAGGGGATCGGATCGCCCTGGCAGGGGCAGTCGCACACTTCGGTCTCCACGTCCAGGTGGACAGGTACCTCGATTTGAACCGGCGCGAGCTTCAAATCGGTGGACTGGGTAATCGTGATCTTGGCGTCGTACGACCCGGCGACCAAGCCGGTCGTGTCGATCGATACCACGATGCCTTTCGGCGTCGTGCCGGCCGTCGGATCGATCAGCAACCAGGATTCCGTCGTCGTCGCCGTCCACGACAACTCACCGCATCCGGGATCGGTAACGACCGTAGTGTCCGGGGGCGGCTCATTGACACCGACGGCGAAATGGAAGGCCAGGGAATCCGGATTCGCCTGGAAGCGATCCGGGTTCGGCTGCACTGTGATGACCACAACTTCACTATCCGCCAACTCACCATCGGACACGATGAATGTGACGTTGTGCGCCCCGGAGTCAAGGCAGGCCGTCAACCAGAAGAACTGCCCATTGCCCGAGCCGTCTTGCGACAGCGTCGCCGTCGGCGGAGCATTCACCATGCTCAACGTCAGCGCGGCGTTGTCGACGTCGGTCCCCTTCACCGAGAAGATCAGCGAATAACCGGACTGGACGCTCATCGGTCCGATCGGCGTTAACACCGGGGGATCGTTCACCGGCGTCACCGCAAAAGTCGCCGGATCGGAGCCGGTGAGGTTGTCGGGGTCGCGGGCGGTGAACGTGATCGTCTCCGCCCCGCTCCACTCAGGACCCGGTGTCGAGATCGTGGCGATACGGGCCGGACTGATGCTGACATTCAATTGGCTCTGCCCGGTTGCGGTCCAGGTGAGTTGATCGTCGGCGTGGTCAAAGTCGCTCACGTAGTCATCGAGGGGGATGGTGACAAACGACTGCCCCTCGGCGATGGTCTGATCGGGGATGTCACTGACCACCGGCGGGGCGGTGGCATCCCCGACCTTGATCAGTCCCCGAATGAAGTCCGGGGTCACCAGGTTGGTGTTGACGTCAACAAAGGACAGGTTGTTGGCCGGCAGCACGCAACAGGTATCAATCTCAAACCATCCCGGCGTCGACGTGACGTGGAACAGGAAATTGAACGAGGCGCCTGCCGCGTACACCGTCGAATCACCCTCTTGCGGCCAGTCGCGATGGACACCGGCCACGCTGTCACTTCCGGCGGGTAGATACCATAGGTTCGGTGGAGCACTTGTGCTCACACCCGTCCACATGGCGCCGTCGGGACTCACGAAATCGACAGAACCACCGGTGTTGTAGGTGCTGGAAACCGGACCGCTACACTCGGGAGTGGTCGGCGTCGGGTATGTCTGCTTGGTGGACGATCCTGTCAGCGGACTCGATCCGACCCGGTTGGTCGCCGGGACATTGAATCGGAACAGCGTTCTGGTAAATGTGCCCGGTGTCACCGAGCGGAACTCGAGGGGCAGAACGAATGCCACGACATCAAAGTCATTGGTGACGAAGACGCCCACCCTCACCGAGTCAGTTCCGGGGGCGACATCCTTGGATTCGACCTCGACGAGATTGATGGCCGACGCAGAAATGGGGACGGAAAACACCAGCAGCCCCATCATGAGGAACCTCAAGGCCCTGTTCATCTGATCACCCTCCTGTGATCGTTCACGTGCCGCCGACAAAATCCTTCGCGATGAATCGCAGTATACTCGCGCGGAGAAGTAAACGGGCTTGTCTGCTCGGCGCTCCTTGGCGCTGAGGACAACCCGGATATTAAGAATACAAACTCCCCCCTATCTTGTCAAGGACGTAAACTCCTTACTGTTCAAACAGTTGAGTAGACCGAATCGGGACCTGTCCCTGCGACATCACGTTCAACTTCAACTGTCTTCTCCAAGGACCTGTCTCGGAAGGCGTTCTATGTGCTCCCCAGAGCTGTGGCGGCGGGAGTCCATATGAAGGTCGCCGTGCCGCAGCGTTGGCGGTGCGGAGGAGATGTCATGCCATCGCTGTCGCCTCCGGGGCACGGCCTGTCATGGCGGCGCTGTTAGCCATACATTGCATGTCGTGGCACTTCCATCGTCCCGAACCGGAGCGTTTGCCGTCGTCGCCGGCTCACTTCTCTTTGCGCTGGCCTATTCACAGTCACCGCTGTTCAGCAGCAATCAGAACACCTATTTCCTGCACGGTCTCGCTGGCGCCGGCGTCGGGCATCTGAGCGATGACCTCATCGCCCGTTCACCCGATCCGTTCCCAGTCTTCTCGTGGCTGGTCGAGGTGAGTCATCGGCACTGGAGTGACTGGCTCTTCCACTTCTATTACCTGGTCATCCTGGGAACGTATGCGGCGACGCTCCTGTCCATCATCGACTGGCTGCGACCGATTCGCACGGATGAGGAGCGTCTGTATGTGTTCTTCGCCGCGTTCGTCGTAGTCCACGCGCTCCCGTTTCAGCATCCCCTCTGGTGGATGCAGGCCGGGATGGCGGGCCAGTATGTCCTCGGCCCGGTGTTCCAACCCAGCGTCTTCGGCGTGTTGCTCGTCGTATCCATCGAGCGGTTTCTGCGTCACCGGCCGTACGCGGCCGTTCTGACGGCGGCCGCGTCCGCCGCCATTCATCCCAGTTACACGGTCTGTGCCGCCCTGCTGATCGCGGCGTACGCCACCCACATCGCGATGCGCGAGAAGAAGCCGGCTCGCGCCGTCTCGATCACAGGCATCGGCGGCGCGTTGCTGGCAGCGGTTGTCCTCGTGACTTGGGCCACCTTTGCACCGACGTCTGTCGAAACCACGCGTCAGGCGCAGGCCATCCTGGTCCACAACCGTCTTCCCCACCACGCCGTGATTGGGGAATGGTTCGGCGCCACCGAGGTACTACAACTGCTGCTGCTGGGCACGGCAATGTACCGGGTGCGATCCACGCCGCTTTTCACCACCCTTGCGGTCCCCGCCGTCGGCGCGTTGTTGTTGACCTTCCTCCAACTCGTAACCGGCAGCGATGCCCTTGCACTGATCTTCCCCTGGCGCGTCTCCGTCATCTTGGTGCCGATATCCAGCGCCGTCGTGCTGGATGCCGCCATCCGCCACCTGCTGGCCCGGCGCGGCCCACTCCCCATGCCGTGGCGTCGAAAGATGAAGGCGGCGGCGGTCGCCATCATCGCCGTACTGGCGATCGTTGGCGTCGTGAGCTTTCTGATCCGTGGCGCTCGTTACCAGAACGATCGTCAGGGATTGATCGCCTTTGTGCGCGACTCACTGGCGCCCGGCCAGCTCTATCTGGTCCCGACCCGGTGGGAGGGCTTTCGCCTGCAGACCGGTGCACCGCTCTTCGTCGATTACAAGACCCATCCATATCGGGACGTCGACGTGATCGAGTGGTATGGTCGCCTGCGGTTGGCCGAAGCATTCTACAGCGCTCCCGACAGTACCGTGCTGAGGCAGCTAAGGGCAGCGGGCGTCACACACGTCATTCTCCCCGACGAATCGGCGGACACCCCCACCGGCTTCGGCCCGGCCGTGTATCGAGGGAACGGATTCGGGGTGTACCGGTTGCGAGACTCCCCACTGACACATTGACTAGCAGGTTGCTGAGAAACCCAAGAAATGCGGACCTGTCCGACCATTGTCATCCCGAGCGGAGCGAGGGATCTGCTGTTTCTACCTATGAAACCGACAGCAGATTCTTCGCCCCGCCCAACAGCGGCGGGGCTCAGAATGACATGGATTGACCTTTTCAAGCAGCCTGTTAGAATCGGTTTCCCAACCTCCGCAGTTGTGCGGTCGGGTGCCACCACGCGGCTCAACCTGGAAACCTGGTGATGAAACCGGTTGTAGTAATTCCGAGTTAATCGGTACGGAGCCGGAGTCCGGATGGGATTTGGGTCGAGAGTCCGGCGCACACTCACCGAGTACTTGCAGACTGCCACGGCGAATGCCGGATGAACACCCAGAGGGTGACCGCCGCTCCCAGTACCGTGACGACGGTGATCACGTCCGGACTGATGTTGACATAGAGAATAGCGCGAATCAGACGGGGAAGGAACGGCTCAGGACTCGGAGTACTCCGACGTGCGGTGTCCAGTGCCCACTCCCAGTCAGTCAGAGGGCATACGCCTCGGTTCCACAGCGGTACGGAGGCAGTGGCCAACAATCCTGCCAGGTGCGCGATTCGGAAGCGCTTCCACCTCCACAACGAGGGCCAGCGATATCCGGCCATAGCCAGAACGACGCCACCGATCATCCACAGCGCCCAGGCCAGGTGGATGATCAGCACGACAGTGAGGCCGATTCCGGGCATTGGCAACGCCGCAATCAACTAAGTTCCATCCTTCTTCTCAGACTCGATCAGCCAGTGCCTTGCCGGATAAAGAGTTATTACAGCAATCAGGACGATCCAAGTTGAATTAATCTTTCAAAATCCCATTGACGGATCTGGATCGCATGGTATATTGGCATTAGTTGGGACTGGGTTACTAAGGTGTTGGTCACCAAGTCCTGACGGTGTGTCTGTTCAACGTAATACGTAACCTCGACGGCATTCGACTCCCAAGTGGCCGGGCAATGCTTGGCACGATTGCCGTGCATTCAGAGTCCGGCGGTTCCGGAAAACGAGTGCTGTCGAACAGAGTCACCAGGGGAGGTCCGGTCATATCTACCACCAACGCATCCGCAGAATGATGCGGTCCGATTGTCAGGAGTCAGTCTACGGCCAAGTGGCAACTGTATCCAGCAGAGTTGAGAGCCGTGAGCCGTCAGCGGTAGCGTTGTTTCATGTCTGACAATGAGTTGAGGCCTGTCCTTTATCGGTTTCGCCTGCTTCAGGCGCGGGTGTGTTCCTTGGCGATTACGCCGATAAGACTATATGTATATCGCCGTACGGAGCACGCAAACTCGTTTTGCCCCCGGGTGAATCGAGTGGCTCATGTGGGCCGAGGTGCGGCTGGGAATGAAAGGGTACAAGGCACGACCTTGACCCATGATCGCTTTGTGCCTTGGGACGCGATGACATCCTCGTGAAGGGAACCGAAGTCGGGAGAGCCGCGATTTCAGGATGCCATGAAGACGCGAATCTGCCACATGAAAAAAGAGCTTTCGCGTTCCGGTAAGTTGCGCATATAGGACAAAATCGATGCGGTTTTCCCGCTTTACCGACGGTCTCCGCATCGCCGGGAAACAGACTTGTTAGCAGGAGCCGACATGTTCACACGCAACCGCGTTGTTAATAGTCCCACCACGACATACCGGCAGGAGGATTCATCCATGTCCCTCGTCAACCTGGCACGTTGGGCGGCGCTCGCCGCGCCCCGATGTCTGATCATTCTCACGATCCTGGCCGTGCTGGCCGGGCCGGCGTTGGCCGGCCCGATCATGGGTCCGGAGGATGACCCCTATGAGATGATCGAAAACCGGGTGGAGAAAGTGCCCGAGGATGCCGCCAAATCCGTTGCGGTCAATCCCCTGGCCAACGACGTCACGATCACCCAGATCGATCCGAGCGGGTTCCCCTACATCTGCTCGTATGTGACGATCACGGGCCCGACCGGCTACCCGCTCGGCGGCCTCGATGACGACAGCATCTGTGTCTGGCAGGATACCAACAAGATCGACTCGTTCTCGGTCGTGCAGACACCGGTTGACTCCTGCATCACCTCGATCTGCCTTGTCATCGACGTCTCCGGGAGCATGAGTTCGGGCGGGAAATTGACGGCCGCCAAGAATGCCGCCAAGAATCTGGTCCGGCACATGGATCAGTACGATCGCATGGCGATCGTCAAGTTCTCCAGTTGCTACTCGGTGGAGCAGGTCTTCACCAGCGACACGACGGTGTTGATCAACAAGATCAATGCGCTCTCCGCCGGCGGATTTACGGCGGCGCTGGACGGCATCTGGGCAGGCACCAATCTGACCATCCCCGAATTCGGCAGCAAGGCGGTGATCGCGCTCTCGGACGGGATGGAGAACAACTCCGAGAACTGCGGCGCGCCGCCGGACGGGTTGGATGACGGATTCGCGGATGACTCCGCCCTGATCGTGAATCTCGCCCTCGGGGCCGGCATCCCGATCTACAGCATCGCGCTGGGCACCAGTTTTGATCCCCAGTATCTGCGCGGGCTGGCCAATGGTTCGGGCGGCGACTACTTCCATGCCCCGACCGGCTCCCAGCTCGATTCCATCTACAACGAGATCAAGCTCCGTCTCTGCAGCCGCTACCTGATCTGCTACACGAGCCCGGACACGATCCGCAACGGCGACTGCCACGACGTCATCATCTGTCGGCACAATGCCGACGGCACCTGCACGCCGTGCGACACCGGCAACTACTGCGAGCCGTTCCCGCCGGTGATCACGATCGACGTCGACACAGTGTGCCGTCGTTGGGAGACCCCGCTGCCGATCTGCGCCACGGTCACGGATTCCGACACGCCGCCGCAGGACCTGATTGTCCGCCTCTTCTATCGCATCGGCGCGGTCGGATCGTACGCGGACGTCCCCATGTCGCGCTCGGGGAACACATTCTGCTATACGATCCCGGCAGCCATGATCCCATGTGGGACCGACGAAGTGGACTTCTACATCACGGCCTCCGACGGCCAGTCGACGGTCGCCAGCCCGCCGAATGCACCGGTCGGACACCATACCATCTACATCTGTCCGAACCATCCGCCGGTCTGCAATCTGCCGAATGACACGACGATCACGTTGTGCGACGGCGACACGACCGTGTGCTTCCCTTACAGCAAGCCGTACGATCCCGATTTGAATCTCGCCCATTGCAGTGTCCGGTTGTTGAGCGGTCCGAAGGACGCGAAGTGCACGGACGAAGTGTGCTTCACAGCCCCGATCTTCGAAGGCACTTACGTCGTCGAACTGACATGCGTCGACTCCTGCGGGCTCACCTGCGCCGACACATTCCGGGTCACCTTCGACATCAACGACCCGCCGGTTTGCACGGCGCCCAATGACACGGCGATCTACCTATGCGCGCCAGCCGAAATCTGCCTGCCGGTGATCAGCACCGACCCCAACGGCGATCTGCTGCGCTGCGAGGTTGTCGCCGGGCCGGGGCAGGTGGACAATGGTCAGTGGTGCTATACGCCGTCCGGCGACGAAACGGTCAGGGTCACGATCCGTTGCACCGACCCCTGCGGCGCCTACTGCGAGACGTCCTTCACGGTCACGGTCAATATCAACGAGCCGCCGGTGTGCGGGGCTCCGGACTGTGATTCCGTCAAACTCAGCGGTCATTTCACCATGGCGTTCGGTGGGGCGTCGTACGATCCCAGCGCGGGCACGTCCACGTGGTGTTACACGATCATCTGGGATGGCACAGCCCCGGCGCTCAGCCATCTGATCATTGAGCTCTGCTCGGAGCTGAACGCGGGCAACCTGGTCTCCTCCACCCCGGCCGGCGCCACCATCGGCGCCGATGGGTCCACCGGCTTGTATGGGATCAAGTGGGACACACCGAACGGCATCCCGGCCAACACACCGGTGCAGTTCTGCTTCACGATCAACCGCGTGCTGGCAGTCGAGCAGTCCGATTTCGCGCCCAAGGCCGGGAGCAACATCGGCATTGCCACCATTTGCGGGGCCTCGGTCCTGTGCCAGCCACCGGTCCCGCTGTTCACCGACACGACGATCGCGATGTGTTCCCCAACCGAGGTGTGTTTGCCCCTCGGGCCCGTCGGGGATCCGGACGGCAACCTCGAGGGTTGCGAGCTCATCAGCGGCCCCGGGAAGCTGGTCAACGGACAGTGGTGCTACACGCCAACGGGGAATGACACGGTTCAGGTGGTGGTCCGCTGCGTGGACGAGTGTGGCGCCTACTGCGAGAGGCGCTTCCGCGTCATCTTCAAGGTGAACCTGCCGCCGGTCTGCGAGTTCCGCACCCCGGCGCCGCCGCAGTGCACGCCGCCGATCTTCGTCGTGCCGTTCACGTCCACCGATCCCGAGGGCCAACCGACCAACTGCGTCCTGTACGGCCCCGGATCGATCAACGGGAACGTGTACCAGTACATCCCGACCGGCGGCGAGACAATCCATGTGATCATCCGCTGCTACGACGAATGCGACTCCTGCGAGATCGCCTTTGAGGTGACCTTCCCGGTCAAGCAGCCGCCGCTTTGCATCGTCCCGAACGATACGACGATCTTCCAGTGCCAACCCGCCGAAGTCTGTCTGCCGGTTAAAGCGACCAGCATTAATCCGCCGACCATCTGCGAGGTGATCAGCGGGCCGGGCCGGATCGTCGACAGCACCTGGTGCTACACGCCCACGGGTGATGAGACGGCGACGGTCACGGTGCGTTGCCTCGACTTCTGCGAGGATTCGTGCGTTGCCACCTTCTCGGTGAAGTTCGTGATCAATGATGATCCGGTCTGCGTTCTGCCGAACGACACGACCATCTTCCTCTGCGAGCCGCAGGAGGTTTGTCTGCCGGTGTATGCCACCGACGCCAACGGCAACCTGCGCGAATGCTCGCTAGTCGCAAGTCCCGGCACGTTTGTCAACGGGCAGTGGTGCTACACGCCGAAGGGGGATGAGACGGTCGAGGTGAACGTCCTCTGCGTCGATTCCTGCGGCGCCGAATGCCGCGGCCTCTTCCGCGTGCACTTTATGGTCAACCGGCCGCCGGTCTGCGGGATGCCGAACGACACGAGCTTCTTCCTCTGTGATCCCGACACGACGATCCGGTTCGACTGGCTCTCGGATGATCCGGACGGCAATCTGGCCCACTGCGAGCACCGCTTCCTGTCGGGGCCGGTCGAAAAGAGCTGGTCCAATGCCTGGATCTTCTTCCCGCCGATTCCGCCCGGGGTCTATGTTCTGCAGGATTCCTGCATCGATTCCTGCGGCGCCATCTGCGTCGACACGATGACGGTCACGATTCAGGTCAACCACCCGCCGGTCTGCCACATGCCGGGGGACACGACGGTCTTCGTGTGCGGACCGGACACGGTTTGCATCCCGTTCTATTCGACCGATGAGGACGGCAATCTGGCGTACTGCACCTTCGACACCAAAGGCGTTCCGCCCGGTTTCCTGCAGGGATATCAGTTATGCGGATATGACCTGCCGCCCGGCCCGTATGAAGTGCCGATTGTCTGCTACGACTCATGCGGTGCGGTGTGCCGGGACACGATCCGGTTCACGATCGTCCGGAATGATCCGCCCGAGTGCCATGTCCCGAACGATACCCTCATCTTCCAATGCAAGCCGGAGGAGATTTGCCTGCCGGTCTTTGGAACCGATCCGAACGGCAATCTTGTCTCCTGCCGCCTGCTCAACGGCCCCGGCACGCTGGCCAACGGCCTGTGGTGCTACACGCCGACCGGCGACGAGGATGTCAGCGTGACGGTCGGCTGCGTCGACTCCTGCGGCGCCGTGTGCGAGAAGACATTCCGCGTGCGGATCAACCTCAACGAGCCGCCGACCTGCACGGTCCCGAACGACACGACGATCTTCCTGTGTGAACCGGGGGAGGTCTGCCTGCCGTTCTCGTCTGACGACGCCGACGGGAATTTCTACTACTGCGAGATCGTCGCCGGTTCGTGCGAACCGTGCAAGGACCCCAACGGCTGCAAGACCGGCGGTCAAGGCGCGTGGTGTTGCTACATCGATCATGACACGACGATCGTCGTCACCATCCGCTGCTATGACGATTGCGGCGAGTACTGCGAGAAGACGTTCACCGTCAACGTCCGGCTGAACCGTCCTCCGGTCTGCGATATGCCGCGCGACACGACGCTCTTCCTGTGCGACGCCGACACCACGGTCTGCTTCTCGGCGGATTCGCCGTACGATCCGGACGGCAACATGGCCACCTGCCAGATCCGCCTGCTGAGCGCGCCGACCAAGAACAGTACCGTCGAGGGAATCCGGATCTGCTTCAATCCTCCCATCGTGGAGGGCACCTACGTAATCGAAGAGCTGTGCATCGACTCGTGCGGCGCCGTCTGCGCGGACACGTTCACGGTGACGTTCAACGTCAACGATCCGCCGGTGATCACCTGCCCGCCGGATCTGACCTTTGACTGCGATTCGATCGGCGATTTCGGCTGGCCGACGGCGACGGATGATCAGCCCGATCCGAATATCACTTTGGTCAGCCGCGACTCGGTGCCGAGCGGCGACTGTCCGCAGGCGTACCGTCTCGTGCTGAATTACGTGGCCAGCGACGAGTGCAACGCCATCGACCGGTGCCAGCAGGTCATCACAGTTGTTGACCGGACGGCGCCGGTGGTCGTGTGCCCGGATCCGCTGTTGTATGAATGCGACGAGGTACCGACGGTGTTCCCGATGCCGACGGTGACCGACAACTGCGATCCCCAGCCGACCCTGAAAGAGATCGGCCGCGCCTCGTCGACCACGATTGAGTGTCCCCAGGGATATCACCTGACGATCATGTGGGAAGCGATGGACCACTGCGGCAACGCCGACACCTGCACGCAGGTGATCAACGTCGTCGACACGACGCCGCCGCAGTTGACCTGCCCACCCGACACGCTGGTCGAGTGCGACGATCTCCAAGAAGTCGAGGCGTTGAAAAACGTTCGCCTCGGCGCCGACCCGTTCAAGGGCGACGGGTACGACTATCGCTTCGGTCGGCCGCAAGTCAAAGACAACTGCGATCCGGAGCCGCTGTACGGGTTGGTGAACATCTACCCGATTGAACAAGGGGATTGCCCCTACCGGCTGGCGTACCGTCTGGTCTTCCTGTCGAAGGATCATTGCGGTAACATTTCGGATTCCTGCTTCCAGACAGTCTGGGTGACCGACACGACGCCGCCGCTGATCGTCTGCCCGCCGGATACGACGATCGAGTGTGACGATCTCCCGGCCGGCTTTGACGCCAAGATTCCGGTTCCCGGATTCCCGTTCGGGACGCCGACCGCACGCGATAACTGCGATCCCGATCCGTGGATTCACATCGTCGATGTGCAGCCGGGCGGCGAGTTCCCGTGCAAGGCCTACTATCGAATCGGCTATGTCGCGACCGACACATGCGGCAACACGTCGGAGCCGTGCTGGCAGACGGTCTACATTGTAGATACGACACCGCCCGCGATCACCTGCCCGCCCGACACGCTGGTGGAATGTGACGAGTTGCCGACCGTCAACATCCAGAAGGGCGGCGGCCCGTCGCCGTTCGGCTGGCCCACCGCCGAGGACAACTGCGACAATGACCCGCGTATCGAGATCGTCTCCGTGGAGCGCGGTGGTGAGCCGCCGTGCCGCTATTTCATTCGCCTGGGATTCCAGGCCTTCGATCTCTGCGAAAACGCCTCCGACACGTGCTTCCAGCGGATCTTCGTGGTCGATACGACACCGCCGGAGCTGACCTGTCCGCCGGACACCGTCATCGAGTGCGACGAATTCACACAAGGTCAGTTGGATGCGCTCAAGGCGATCCCCCCTGGCAAGGGGCTGGAGAACGCCGTAGTGCAGTTCCCGTTCGGCGAGCCGATCGTGAGGGACAATTGCGATCCGGAGCCGCTGGCCGGAATCGTCGGCGCCTATGTGACCGACACCAGCCGCTGCCACTACGTGGTTCGCCTCGTCTACCTGGCGGCCGACCACTGCCAGAACTACTCCGACACCTGCTCGCAGGCGGTGATCATCGTCGACACGACGGCGCCGCAGATTGTCTGCCCGCCGGATACGCTGGTGGAGTGCGACGAACTCATTCACGTTCAGGCGTTGAAGGATATGAAGCCCGGTGACTTCCCCGGGTACGACTTCCGCTTCGGCCGGCCCAGGGCGAATGACAACTGCGATCCCGAGCCGTTGGTCGCGCTGGTCAACATGTACCCGGTCGAGCAGGGCAACTGCCCATTCCGGTTGGCACTCCGCATGGTCTTCCAGGCCGCGGATCACTGCGGGAACATCTCTGATTCCTGCTACCAGATGATCATCGTGACGGATACGACCCCGCCGCGGATCGTCTGCCCGCCGGATACGTTGATCGAGTGTGACGACATCGCGGGCAAGAATCTGGTCGTCAACGTGGGCGATGTGGTCTCCCCGTTCGGCTGGCCGACCGCCGTCGACAACTGCGATCCCGATCCGTGGATTCACATCGTCGACGTGCAGCAAGGCGGCGAGCCGCCATGTCAGTTGACGCTGCGCATTGCCTACATGGCCACCGACACCTGCGGCAACAACTCGGAAATCTGCTGGCAGTCGGTGACCGTGGTCGATACGACTCCGCCGCAGATCGTCTGTCCGCCGGATACGGTGATCGAATGCGACGACCTGCCACGCGCCGACATCGATGCGCTCAAGAGCCGCACCGCCGATCAGGCCCTCAAGGGCGGCGATCCGAACTTCCCGTTCGGAACCCCGACGGTCACGGACAACTGTGATCCCGAGCCGTTCGCCGGATGGTTCTTCGCCGGCGTCGACGACAAGGATCCCTGTTACATCATCTTCAGTTTCGGTTACTTGGCGGTCGATCACTGCCGTAACTTCTCCGACACCTGCTATCAGCGCGTCATCGTCGTGGACACGACGCCGCCGGAGATCACCTGCCCGCCCGACACGACGATCGAGTGCAGCACATGGGATGGCACCAAGACGCTCGAATCGTTCAAGACATCGAAGTCGTGCCTGAGCAGCGATCCCGGATCGACGCCGTGCGGCTGGCCGACGGCCACCGACAACTGCGATCCCAATCCGGGCATCTGCTTCGTGAAGATGCGCGTGAACACCAATGATCCCTGCGACGTGATCATCCAGCTTGGGTTCATTGCCACCGATTGGTGCCGCAATGTGTCCGACACCTGCTGGCAGACGATCCACGTCGTCGATACGACGCCGCCGGTGGTCACCTGCCCGCCGGATACGACCATCGAGTGCGACGAACTGCCGGAATTGAAGGTCGGCGGCGAGTCACCGTTCGGCCAGCCGACTGTGGTCGACAACTGCGATCCCAACCCGGTCGTCGAGTTGGTCGGCGTTGAACAGGGCGGTGAGTTCCCCTGCAAGGCGTTTATCCGGATCGGCTTCTCGGCCTACGATCGCTGCGAAAACCATTCCGACACCTGCTGGCAGACGGTCTACATTGTAGACACAACGCCGCCGGCGATCACCTGCCCGCCCGATACGGTGATTTCGTGCGATGAATACAATCCGCAGCCGCCGCAGAAGGGTGACGGACAGTCACCGTTCGGCTGGCCCACCGCTGAGGACAACTGCGACAACGAACCGCGTATCGAGCTGGTTTCGGTTCAGGCGGGTGGTCTCCCCTGCCGGGTGTTCTACCACCTCGGCTATCAGGCGGTCGACAAGTGCGGCAACTGGTCCGATACCTGCTGGCAGACGGCAATCATCGTCGACTCGACACCGCCGGAGCTGACCTGCCCGCCGGATACGGTAATCTCCTGCGACGAGATTCCGGAGACGAAGCTCGCCGCCGTGAAGGCGGTCCGTCCCGGCAAGGGGCTGGAGAATGCCCTGCTGCAGTTCCCGTTTGGGGAACCGATCGTGACAGACAACTGCGATCCGGAGCCGTTGGCGGGGATCGTCGGTGCGTATGTGACCGACACCAGCCTCTGCCACTACGTCGTGCGGATCGTCTACCTGGCGGCCGATCACTGTGAGAACTTCTCCGACACCTGCTCGCAGGCGGTGACGATTGTCGACACGACCCCGCCGATACTGACCTGTCCGCCCGACACGCTGGTCAATTGCGACGACCTGCAACGCGTCGAGTCGGTGATGAATCTGAAGGGCGACGAGTACGACTTCCGCTTCGGCCGGCCCACGGCGATCGACAACTGCGACCAAGAACCGCTGATCGCGCTGGCCAACATGTACGTGCTGGAGCAGGGGGATTGCCCGTATGACCGGGCCGTGCGGCTCGTCTTCCTCGCGGCGGATCACTGCGGCAATGTCTCGGATTCGTGCTATCAGACGATCCGGGTGGTCGACACGACCAAGCCGGTCGTGGTCTGCCCGCCCGATACGCTGATTGAATGCGACGAAGTTCCCGACGCCAAGAGCCTGAAAGGTCTGGCAACCAACGGATTCTACTTCGGGACACCGACGGCGACCGACAACTGCGATCCTGATCCGTGGATTCACATCGTGGACGTGCAGCAGGAGGGCGAGTTCCCGTGCCAGGCCATCCTCCGGATTGCCTACGTGGCAACCGACACCTGCGGCAACACCTCCGAACCCTGCTGGCAGACGATCCAGGTGGTCGACACGACCCCGCCTGTGATCACCTGCCCGCCGGATACCGTCATCTCGTGCGATGAGAGACTCGGCGGAGATGCCAAGTCGTTGCTGGCCATGAAGCGGTCCGTGCGCAGTGACGCGCTCAAGGGCGGGCACGAGTATGACTACAGATTCGGCC
This sequence comes from Candidatus Zixiibacteriota bacterium, assembly GCA_040752595.1. Taxonomy (NCBI): domain Bacteria; kingdom Pseudomonadati; phylum Candidatus Zixiibacteriota; species Candidatus Zixiibacteriota bacterium. The sequence goes on along the minus strand of JBFMGX010000004.1, from coordinate 265,848 downwards.
GGCCCAGCGTGACCGACAACTGCGACCCCGAGCCGATCTACGCTCTGGTCAACGTCTATCCGCTCGAAGAGAGCCCGTGCCGTTCCGTCATCCGTCTGGTGTTCCAAGCAGCCGATCACTGCCAGAACATTTCGGATTCCTGCTACCAGAACCTGATCATTGTGGACACCGTGCCGCCTCAGATCACCTGTCCGCCCGATACGTTGGTCGAGTGCGATGAGATACCGTCCGGGAAGGATCTGCAGACCGTCACGAACAACTGGCCGTTCGGCACGCCGACGGCCAAAGACAACTGCGATCCGCAGCCGCAGATCGTCCTCGGCCGGGTCGAGGAGGGCGGCCAGTATCCGTGCGCGGCGTGGCTGCGCATCGGCTTCCTGGCCATTGACGCCTGCGGTCTGAAATCCGACACCTGCTGGCAGACGATCCGCATCGTCGACACGACGCCGCCGGTCATCACCTGCCCGCCGGATACATCGTTCTACTGCGGCGACATCGAGGCGCTCAACAAGATCAAGGCGCTCAAGGCGCAGGATGTGCGCAGCGCGACCAAGACAGTCGACGGTCCGTTCGGTACGCCGATCGTAATAGACAATTGCGATCCGGAGCCGCTCTGGGCGATCGTCAATGCCTATCCGATCCAGATCGAGGAGTGCCCGATCATCTATCGGATCGTGTACATGGCCGCGGATCACTGCGAGAACCTCTCGGATTCGTGCTACCAAGACGTGTCCTTCAACGACACGACACCGCCGATCTGCCACGTGCCGCCCGACACCAGCATCTTTGTCTGCGATCCCACGGTGCCGATCTGTCTGCCGGTCTGGGCCGAGGACGATTGCGGCACGGCGGAATGCCGGCTGGTTGAAGGGCCCGGCGAACTCGTGGAGGACAAGTGGTGCTTCACGCCCACATCGATGCCGGCTTCGGTGTCGGTGACCGTGGCCTGTGTCGATCAGTGCGATAACGAGTGCCGCGGCACATTCACGGTGAAGTTCCGTTACAACCAGAAGCCGTTCATCCAACTGCCGCCGGATCAGACGATCACGCTCTGCGAACCGGATACCATTTGCTTCGGGCCGATTCCGGAGTTTGACCTCGATCACAACGGCGCCTTCGACCGGACCAACATCGGCTGGGTCGACGACCGCACCGATCGGTTCTGCTTCGTGCCCGACACCGGCGGCGTGTACACGATCATTGTCTGTCTCGTCGATTCGTGCGGCGCGGAGGCGTGTGACACGATGCACGTCACCGTTCGCTTGAATCACCCGCCGGTCTGTCACCTGCCGAACGACACGACGATCTTCATGTGCGAGCCGCATGAGGTCTGTCTGCCCGCGGGCGCGACCGACGAGGACGGGAACCTGATGTACTGCCGCCTGCTGGGTCAAAGCCCCGGCAGCTACAACAACGGCTTGTGGTGCTACACGCCCAAGGGGAACGAGACGGTCGAAGTCGAGTTCGGCTGCATCGACTCGTGCGAGGCGCGGTGCGAAGGGAAGTTCACGGTTACCTTCGTGATGAACCAGCCGCCGATCTGTCAGGTGCCGAACGACACCGTCATCTTCCTCTGTGAACCGACGCTGATCTGCCTGCCGTACGGAGCCATCGATCCCGAGCAGGGTCCGGTCCGCTGCGGGATCGTGACCGGCACGCCCGGCAAGTCGTTCGGCAACGAGTGGTGCTTCGACGCTGAGGCGGATACTTCGCTGACGGTAACGATCCGATGCGAGGACACCTGTGGCGCCACCTGCGAGAAGTCGTTCCACGTGGTGATCGATGTGAGCGAGCCGCCGGTCTGCCCGCCGGTCAATGACACGACGATCGTGCTCTGCGATCCGGTGGAAGTGTGCATCCCTGTGGGCGTGGTCGGCACCATTCCGCCCGCCTCCGCCGTTCCGATCACAACGCCCGGACTCTCACCCATTGGCGGCAACAATAGCAAGACTATGCACCGTCCGAGCAGCCCCGGTGGGGCCTCGGTCGGCACCTCCTCCGGTTCGCTGGAGGCCGGCACGCCGAGCTGGTGCCAGGTCATCTCCGGACCCGGCGTGCTCAGTGGCGGATACTGGTGCTGGACGCCGCCCGACCACGACACGACCGTCGTGGTGACGATCCAGTGCACCAACGAGTGCAAACAGACGTGCGAAGAGGACTTCACGGTCCACTTCGACATCAACGAGCCGCCGACCTGCAACTTCCAGCAGACGACACCGCCGGTGTGCACACCTCCGGTGGACTTCGTGGCGTTCACCTCGACCGATCCGGAGGGCGGCGCGACCGAGTGCACGCTCTACGGCCCCGGCGAGTTGATCCCGGGCGGCTGGCAGTACGTCAGTCCGACCCCCGGCACCACGGCCATCGTCACGATTGTCTGTTACGACGACTGCGGCGACTCGTGCGTCATCCACTTCGAGCGCGTCTATCCGCAGCCGCAGCCGGCCGAATGCCACGTGCCGAACGACACCACGATCTTCCTGTGCACGCTGAAGACCGATTCACTGCCGGTCTCCGGCGGCTCGGAAGAGGCCCACTGCCGCATACTCACTGGGCCGGGCGTGATCCGCAACGGGTTCTGGGTCTACACGCCGACCGGCGAACAGACAGTGAACGTGAGTGTCCGCTGCGCCTCACTCTGCGACTCGTGTGACGGCCGGTTCTCGGTGACGTATGTCGTCAACGACGCGCCGATCTGTCAGGTGCCGCGCGACACCACGATCCGGCTGTGCGAGCCGACCGAGGTCTGCCTGAACTACGGCGCCACGGACGCGGACGGCAATCTCCTCTACTGCCAGATCCTCGGCGAAGACAAGGGCGAGGGTGGCCAGGGTCAGTGGTGTTTCTTCACCGATCACGACACGACGGTAAGCGTAACCGTGCGATGTGAGGATGACTGCGGCGCCGTCTGCGAGAAGACGTTCCAAGCGACGTTCGAGATCAACGATGCGCCGAGCTGCAATGTGCCGCGCGACACGACGATCTTCCAGTGCGTGGCAGCGCAGGTGTGTCTGCCGGTCTCCGGCACCGATCCGAACGGCAACTTCGAGAGGTGCAGCATCACCAGCGGTCCGGGGACGCTCTCCGGCGGCAACTGGTGCTACACGCCGACGGGAGATGGCGTTGCCAACGTCACCATCCAATGTGAGGACTCCTGCGGCGCCGTCTGCACCAAGACGTTCCATGTCACCTTCGACATCAATGACGGGCCGGTCTGCAACGTGCCGCATGATACGACCATCTTCCAGTGCACGCCGACACAGGTCTGCCTGCCGGTGTCGGCGACCGACGTCAACAACAACCTGACCGGATGCCGGATCATGACCGGTCCCGGGCAGTTGATAGACGGGAACTGGTGCTACACGCCGAGCGGAGACCAGACGGTCACGGTCACGATCCGATGCACCGACGCCTGCGGCGCCGTCTGTGAGAAAACGTTCCATGTGACGTTCAACATCAACGACGCGCCGATCTGTCAACTGGGTGAGTTCACGCAGCCGTCGTGCACAACGACCGTCATGTTCGTGCCAATCACCGCCACCGATCCGGAACAAGGCGCCGTGACCTGTGAGTTGGCGGCCGGACCCGGCCAGATGGTGCCAGGGGGCTGGCAGTACACGCCGGTGCCCGGACAGAACTTCTCGGTGACCATCCGTTGCCGCGACGTCTGCGGGGCCATCTGCGAGACCCAGTTCAGCGTCGCCGTGCCGCAGTGCGCGCCGCCGATCTGCGATCTGCCTTCAGACACATTGATCCGCCTGTGTACGCTGACGCAGGTCTGTCTGCCGGTTCAGGCCAGTGGCCAGAACCCACCGATCACGTGCGCGGTTGTGAGCGGACCAGGCCAGATTTCCGGCGGCAACTGGTGCTACACACCGACCGGCGCCGGTACGGCCAACGTGACGATCCGCTGCACGGACGCGCTCGGCAGCTTCTGCGAGGGTTCATTCCAGGTTCAATTCGTGACGAACACGGCGCCGACGTGCACTGTCTGGCCGCGCGACACGACGATCGTCCTCTGCCAGTGGCCGTCGCAGATCTGTCTGCCGGTGGCGGGAACCGACGTCGACGGCAACTTCCGCTCGTGCCGGGTGGTCAGCGGCCCGGGCTCGATCGTCGGCGGCAACTGGTGCTACACGCCGCCGAACGAGAACGAGATCGTGGTCACGATCCGCTGTGAGGATAGCTGCAACGCGTATTGTGAGAAGACCTTCCGCGTGCAGCCGTACCAGAACGACCCGCCGTCCTTCCGCCTGCCGGAGGACACGACGGTGTCGACGTGCGGATCGCAGCAGATCTGCATCCCGATCACCTTCCGCGACGACGAGGGGAACTTCACCGGCGCCCAGGTCATCAGCGGGCCGGGGCAGATGAACGGTAACTCGTGGTGCTACACGGCGACCGGCAGCACCACATTCAACGTGACGATCCGCGCCACCGACGGCTGCGGCGCCACGGCCCAGCGGACGATGACGGTGATCATCAATTGGGTCTCCTCACCGACCTGCGATCTGCCCGACAATCGGACCTATATCCTCTGCCAGGCGGGAACGCTCTGTCTGCCGACCTGGAGCACGGGCCCGGCGCCGATCGGCGTCACCTGCACTGTCCAGGACGGGCCAGGGTACATCAGCGGCAACTACTGGTGCTACTATGCCAGCGCCAACACCACGGTCAACATCACGATTCGGTGCACGAATGCGTGCGGCGAGGTCTGTACGACGTCCCGCACGTACAAGATCGAGATCGATCCGGCGGACTGCCAGGGCGGCGCGGCCGGAGCCGACTTCACACCCGGACCGGCACCGGAGATGGCCGCGGCGCTGCCGGGTGACGTGGATCACTCGGGCGTCGTTGACCTGGTCGACCTGGCCAAGCTGATGCATTACCTGCGCCGCTCCAACACCGGCATCAAGACCGGGACGGGCGCGGTGCGGTCGGCATCGCTGCCGGATCGCGGGATATTCGACCTGCAAGCGGCTGACGTCAACTGCGACGGCACGGTGAACGACGCCGATGCCGACTACCTGTCGAGCTACCTGTTCGACAGCGGCAAGGCGCCGTGCGCCGATCAGGCAAAGAGCACCACACCACCGGTCAAGTCACCGACCCGCGTGGGTGGCTCCTCCGCCGGCAACTAACCGTCGCCAAGACCGAACGGCGAAACATCAACGGCCCCCCGGATCACCCGGGGGGCCGTTTTCTATTTGCACCGTCAATTGTTGATGGGTAGGGGCGAGGCGGTGCCTCGCCCTTGGGCGACCCAACGGGTCGCCCCTACGGCCTATAGAATTTCTTCAAAAGCGCGATCAGATCGACGTACGTCTTGTCCCCCTCCTGGCCTTCGAGGATGGACTTCGAACCATCGGGGGCCTTGATGATCTGACCCTGGTGAAAGAGGATCGTCACCGGCGTGCCCGGAAGTTCGAAGCCCTTGCGGAGACCTTCATTGCCGACCACGCCATCGACGTCGGCCCAGGCCCAACGAATCCCGGCGTACTCCGGTTGCTGCGAGGCCCCGACATAATCGGGTTTGTAGTTGTTGCAGTCGCCGCACCAGTAGGCACAGAAGCAGACGATCAGCCATTCGTGGTTTGCCAAGAGGTAATCGAGGTTGTCCTCCACGTAGCGATCCGGCTTGCCCTTGCCGACTTGGAGCGTGTCGGCGGTCTCGCCGCGGATCTCGACGACGCGCGCGTCTTTCAAGGAATCAACATACCATCCCGCCATACCGGCCTCCGACATCAGAACGACCATTGCCACCGCGATGACGCATGTCGCGAGTTTCATCATAACCTCCCATTCACGAAGGTCATGTAGGGTGCGTGCTCCGCACGCACCGGATTGGAGCCGGTGCGTTCAGAGAACGCACCCTACTGCATCCACCAATTGTTGCTAATCCATCTTCTCATCCTGTCGGAAATCTTCATCCGCCAGGCGATTGCGTAACGTCTGGCGGGACATGCCCAAAAGCCGCGCCGCCTGGACCTGGTTGCCGTCGACGTGGTCCAACGCCCGCGTGAGCATTTCTCGTTCGAGAACGCTGAGAATCGGCTGATCCGATCCCTCCTCGAAACGTGCGGCCAGACGCGCGAAGATGTCATCGAGGAGCTCGTCGTCGCTCGCCGCACCCGCCGGGCGGTCCGTCGCGCCCGTCGTCTCGGCAAACATGATCGACTCCGGCAGCAGCGTCGGCCCCGTCGTCACGACCAGGGCGCGGCTGATGACGTTTTCCAGCTCGCGGACATTTCCCCGCCACACGTGCCCGACCAGCCTGTTCATCGTCTCCGGCAGGACATGGACGACCGAACGACCCAGGCGCCGGCATTCCCGTTCGACGAAATACCGCACGAGGATCGGGATATCCTCGCGCCGCTCGACCAGGTACGGCAACTCGATGGTGAAGACGTTCAACCGGAAGTACAGGTCCTCGCGGAATTGACCCTGCCGCACGAGATGCATCAAGTCGCGATGCGTGGCGGCGATGATCCGCACGTCCACGTCGACTGTCTCACTGCCGCCGACCCGCTCGATCACGCCGTCCTGGAGCACGCGCAGGATCTTCGATTGCGTGGCCGGGCTCATGTCGCCGATCTCGTCCAGGAACAACGTGCCGCCGTCGGCGCGCTCGAACTTCCCCAGACGCCGGTGGTCGGCCGATGTGAACGATCCGCGTTCGTGGCCGAACAACTCGCTCTCCAGAAGTCCCTCGGGAATGGCGGCGCAGTTGACGGCCAGAAACGGCTTGTCGGCGCGGCGCGAGTGATGATAAATGGCACGCGCCACAAGCTCCTTCCCCGATCCCGAGGGGCCGACGATGAGGACGCTGACGTCCGACTCGGCGACGCGGCCGATCTGCTTGTAGACCTCCTGCATCGCGCGTGAGCGCCCGACCAACGTGTCGCCTTCGCCGACCGGCGGCGTCTCGTCGGCGGTCGCCAGGTCGACTTTGCGCGCCATCAGCCGGTGCGCGGTGACCGCCTGCTCCGCCAGACGCTGGATGTCGGCAACTTCAAAGGGCTTGAGAATGAAGTCATAGGCCCCCTTCTTGACGGCTTCAATCGCGGTGTCGGTCGTGCCGTACGCGGTCATCACGATGACCGGGATCTTGTTGTCGATGGCCTGCAGGCGCGCCAGGACATCCAGCCCGGAGATGCCGCCCATACGCAGGTCGAGAAAGACCGCCGCGTACGACCGCGATTGCACCATCTCCAGCGCCTCTTCGCCGGACGCCGCCTCCTCGATCGTGTAAACGTCCGGATCGAGAATGCGATGGAACGCGAACCGCAGGTTCCGATCATCATCGACGACCAGCACGTGATGCCTATTGTCTTCCATCCACCGTCCCTTCTGCGGAACCCAAAGGCAGCGAGATGCGGAAGCTCGTGCCATCCGGTCCGTGTCCGATGGCCCGGATCGACCCATGGTGTTTTTCGACGATCATGCGCGCGATGGAGAGTCCCAGCCCCGTCCCGGTCGCCTTCGTCGTGAAGAAGGGCTCGAAGATGCGTTCTTCGAGGCCAGGCGCCAGTCCGGGACCGGAATTCCAAATCGTGGCGCCGACGCTATCCGCCCCGGCCGAGTGCGTGGAGAGACGAATCGTTCCCCCTGGAGGTACTGCCTCGCCGGCGTTCAGCAGGATGTTGAGAAACACCTGGCCCAACTGCCCGCCGTCCGCCCAGATCGGCGGCAACGACTCGTAGTGCTCGACGAGTGTGACGTTCTGCATCTGCGCCTGCGGCCGTATCAGGTCGACCACCCGCGCCAGGATGTCGCTCAACGATGCGGCGGCCAACTCCGGCTCGCGCGGCTTGGCGAACTGCAGCAAGCGCAGGATCAGGGCACGAATCTTGTCGATCTCGGCCTGGACAACGTCCAAATCGGCGCGGCGCGGATCGGTCAGGGGCAGTTGCTCGTGCACCGAATGAATGAGCACGCGGATCGTCGTGAGCGGGTTGTTGACCTCGTGGGCCACCGAGGCTGCCATCATCCCCACCGAGGCGAGGCGATCGGCGGTGATCAACTGCTCGTGGGTCGTCCAGAGCTCGGTCTCGCGGTGCTCCAGCGTGCGGATGATTCGCTTGACAGACAGCGACCCGATGAACACGGTCGCTGCGGTGATGACAAGCATCATCGACCATGAAACGAGTTGCCATCGGGGAGGGAGCCAGAAGGTGATCACGGCCAAGGGGACCAGAGGCAGCACGATCATCAGCCGCAGCAAGAGAAGCTGACGACGGAAGCCGCGAAACGACGGGATGGGGGGAAGTCCGGGCATGGGCGCTCGCCGGGGCCCTGGCTGACCGCCCGACGGGATCTCGACATCAGCCCCCGCCCGGCAAAAGACACGGGCCGCCGCTGACAATGTGGTCAACGGCGGCCCGAACGACAATGCTGTTGTGTTGCGAGCGCCCTGTCACCCGGCGAGACACAACGCGGGCGCGATGCCGGCGCTGGGACACTACGGCTTCATGAGAACCGTTGTGCTGGGCGACATGGCCGGGCGCGACAGCAGCGAGTGCAGGTCGCGGTACGTTGTCCGCAGCGACACACCCGAGGCCCTGGCGATCTCATTCAGCGGCATCTGGCGATTCGTCCACAGGAGGCGTCGCACCATCTCGATTCGCTCTTTCCGATTCATTGCTCCTCCGCGTCTGCTGCCTTACGGCATGTTTTGTTTATCTCGATGAATTCGATTCTTTGTCAGAGCCTCATCCCCGGATGGCAACCCGTGGGATTCCTCGTCGCCGGCGCTTTCCACTTCGTCTCGGTCGCAGCCATCGGCCTGCCTACCCTTGGCGTCCCCTCCGGAACCGACTGCCCCGCTCTCGGGCTGGTCGACACGGCCGATGCGGCTCCAGCATGATGGGCAGTACAGCGACTCACCAACACGACAGAGCAGTTGATCGCTCCGAGTCAGCACGTACGCGCAAGTCGGGCATTGCATGCCTTCCTCCATGGCACCATCTCCGAACTCGCGCTGCATAACGTCAAAGGTCCGGGAATCCTCCAAGCTCCGGGTTTAATCGTCTCGGCCCTCTTCATCCGCGGGCCGACCATTTTGGGGGGCATGCAATAGGTATGCCGTGGTACTGCCGCCCGCATATCTCCGCACTCCGTTGATTCGCATTGTGTTGCGGATTCGGTGAGAGAGCTGCGCGGAAGCAATTCCTGCGACGCGATCAAATCTGGACAGAGTCAAGAGGAAATTGTCACGAATTGGACAGAGAAGGCACAACAGTGACCCCGATTCTCGAACTCACGAATCCTGAATTGAGGAGTCGGTATCCGGTTTGCGCGATTACCTGAAAGTCGAGAGGATGTCATCCAATCATGGTTTAGCGACGATTCGATAAGGCGCTGTATGCTATGCACTTAACGCGGAATCGCCGGGCCGTGGCAGGAAACGCGTGAACATGCTCTGCAGTTGGAGTGAGTGGCGTTGCACAGGACGGCAAAAGGAACAGGGTCTGATCTGATGTTGACAAGATCGGGGCTATTTGGTAAATTGCAGTGCGAGATCGGTGATCGCTGTGATGGCCTTCACCTCACGAGGGAGCCCCACCCCTTACCCACCGCGAACGATCGGACGTCGGGCAACAGAAACTACCCCGACGCACAATCACAGACAGAAACACGGACCGCGGTCCTTGCGAGCGCCGGCACTGGCAAGCCGGTTCCCAGGTACCAAGATGGCCTGCAGTTGAGTGACCAACACCGCAGTCCGGCTCCGAGGTTCGGGCACGAGCCGTCGTTGGTCGATCCTGACATGGCAGCAAACGACTTGGCGACATGCAGGGAGTTGTCGGGGGACGTAGTTCTGGACCTAAAGTACTGCTTGAGCCGAGCGGAAAATCGGGATAGCAACGGTGTTTAATGGCAACGACAATCACAGCATCTCGTTGGGAGATAAGTTCTTGACAGCAAAGAGAAACGGCTTACATTATCTATGCTGGGCAGGTTCTGCCAGCAGGTCTTGTTGTCTGTCCTCGCGTTGTGATGGAAGTAATGGTTTAAGCATCGGCGGGTTTGTCGTTCGCCCATCCACCTCAAGGAACGGGGTGAGGTTTTGTATGGCAAGGCACCTCTGTGAGGGTGAGTTGTGTCTGTCGACACCACCTGCGATGTGTGGAGCGAGTTCTTCGGTGATCATGAACATGCTGTGTTGTGGGGGCACATATTCGGATTCCTAACGTGAGGTTGAATTTCATGCCTATGACCCGGTCTGCCCTGTCTCTGCGGTACGGCTCCCGCGTCGGCGTTCTCGCGTCGCTGGTCATCCTGTGTCTTTCGGGGGCAACGCCCGCACGGGCGCTGAACCTCGTGCTGACCGACCAGACCGACACGCCGATCGGAACCCCCATTTCGGCGGAGCTGCTGGCTCGAACTCTGGACAGCGTGTCGATCACCATCATCGGTGAGAACACGCCGTGGTCCGGCAACAATTGGGTCGGCTGGACCAATCCCGGCTTACGGGACCAGAATACCATCCTGCGCCCCAGCTTGGGGAACGGAACCACTGGGAAAGCGGTGACGTCGACCCAGTTCGGTCTCTTCCTGCTCAATGACGTCAATCTCGGAGCGGGGAGTGTCGATTCTGTGTACACTGTCCCCGACGATTCCCATCTCTTCACCGAGCATGCGCTGTCGCTGCCAGATCCGCCCAATGGCAGCCAGATCTGGTTTGTGATGTACGACGTGCGGGGGCTCGGCTTCCGCAATTACCGTTGGTATGACGGCGACGGCGAGGCGAACGATTTCTCCGGAGATTACGATATCCTCGTCTTCGTGGACGATGATCACACGTCGCCGAACTTCGATTACGACGACTTCATGGGCGGCATCGTCGGCGCCCGTCCGAAGACCCCGTGCGACGACAACCTCCCCCCCACCGTCGACCTGGGAAGCGACACATCGATCTTCCAGTGCGCCTTCGGGCCGATCTGCATCTACTATACAGTCAGCGATCCCAATGGGCTGGCAGGGCTCATCGAGCAGTTGATCGATGGTCCGACCGGTGCGACGATCGACACGTTGGCCAATCGCATCTGTTTCGTCACACCGTGTCCCCCGTATGACACGATCATCGTCCGGGTGACCGACACCTGCGGCGGGGTGGACTACGACACGATTCAGTTGCATGTCACGGTGAACAGCCCGCCGACGATTGCCTTCGGTCCGGACCAGAACATCACCCAGTGCACGCCCGGTCCAATCTGCGCGCCGTATACGGTGGCGGATCCCGATGGGTACAGTCACCTGATCGAGACGCTGGTGTCCGGTCCGGCCGGTGCCGCCCTCGACACGGCGGCCAACCAGGTCTGCTTCACGCCGGCGGGTCCGGGAACATACACGATCATCGCCAAGGTGACCGATTCGTGCGGCGCCTATGATGTCGACACCATCGTTTACAACGTCAGTTTGGACTCGCCGCCCACGATTGCCTTCGGTCCTGATCAGGCCGTCACCCAGTGCGCGTTGACACAGGTCTGTGCGCCGTACACGGTGGCAGACCCCGATGGCTTTACCGGCCTGGTGGAGTCACTTGTCTCTGGTCCCGGCGGCGCGACCATCGACACGGCACTCAATCAGGTGTGTTTCACGCCGTCCGGCTCGGGGATCTACACGGTCATCGCCAAGGTGGCCGACCCGTGTGACGCGTTTGATCTGGACACGATTGTCTATACGATCACGGTCAACGGGCCGCCGACGATTGCCTTTGGTCCCGACCAGAGTTTCACGCAATGTACACCGACACAGATCTGTGCGCCGTATTCGGTCTCCGACCCCAACGGCCTGGCACTGCTGGTCGAGTCGCTCGTCTCCGCTCCGGCCGGCGCGGTGATCGACACGGCGCTGGATCAGGTGTGCTTCACGCCATCGTCGTCGGGTTCCTACACGATCATCGCCCAGGTCATGGATTCCTGCGGCGCCTATGATCTCGACACGATCGTCTATGATGTAACCGTCAATGCGCCCCCGACCATTACGTTCGGTCCCGATCAGTATCTGACCCAGTGCACACCGGCGCAAATCTGCGCCCCCTACACCGTCTCTGATCCGAATGGTCTGGCGTGGCTGGTGGAGACGCTGATCTCGGGACCCAGCGGCGCAGTGATCGACACCGCGACCAACCAGATCTGTTTCACACCGTCGGGTTCGGGGGGATACACGATCATCGCCCAAGTGACCGACTCCTGCGGTGCCTACGATCTCGACACAATCGTCTACAATGTGTCTGTGAACGCACCCCCGACGATTGTGTTCGGACCCGATCAGGATCTGACCCAGTGCGTACCAGCGCAAATCTGTGCTTCCTATACGGTCTCCGATCCGAACGGTCCGGCGCTGTTGGTTGAGACGCTGGTCTTCGGACCGACGGGCGCGACCATCGACACTGCGTTGGATCAGGTGTGCTTCACGCCGGCGGCGTCGGGCGTCTTCACAATCATCGCCAAGGTCATGGATTCCTGCGGCGCCTACGATCTCGATACGACTGTGTACAATGTCACGGTTAATGCCCCGCCGACCATCGCCTTCGGGGACGATCAATCGCTGACCCAGTGCACGCCGGAACAGATCTGCGCCCCGTACACGGTTTCTGATCCGAACGGTCCGGCACAATTATTGGAGACGTTGATTTCAGGACCGAGCGGCGCGGTGATCGACACCGCACTGAATCAGGTCTGCTTCACGCCTTCGGGTTCGGGGACATTCACGATCACCGGCAGGGTCACAGATTCGTGCGGTGCCTACGATCTCGACACGATCGTCTACGATGTCACCGTGAATGCGCCGCCGACCATCGCCTTCGGCGACGATCAGACGCTCACCCAGTGCACGCCGGAACCGATCTGCGCTCCATACACCGTCTCCGATCCAGATGGGTTGGCGTGGCTGTCGGAAATGCTGATCTCCGGGCCAACCGGCGCGGTGATCGACACCGCACTCAATCAAGTCTGCTTCACACCCTCCGGCTCGGGGTCATATACGATCATCGCCAGAGTCATGGATTCATGCGGCGTCTCTGATCTGGACACGATTGTCTACAATGTCACGTTGGATCATCCTCCGACGATAGCATTCGGTACCGATCAGACCGTTGCCCAGTGCACGCCGGCACAAATCTGTGCGCCGTACACCGTATCGGATCCGGATGGGCTGGCGGGCCTCGTTGAAACACTGGTCTCGGGTCCTGCCGGTGCGACGATTGACACTGCGGCCAACCAGGTCTGCTTCACGCCATCCGGCTCGGGCGTCTACACGATCATCGCCCGAGTGGCCGATGGCTGCAGCGATGATCTCGATACGATTGTCTACACGGTGACCCAGGGCGGACCGCCAACCATCGCCTTCGGCAACGACTTCACAGTCTTCCAATGCACACCGGAGCAGATCTGTGTGCCGTACACGGTGTCCGATCCCGATGGACTGACGGGGCTGATTGAGACCCTGGTCTCTGGTCCGAGCGGCGCGGTGATCGACACCGCAAACAACCGCGTCTGCTTCACGCCGACGACATCGGGGACCCGCACCATCATCGCGAAGGTCACCGACCCCTGCAATCTGACCGACTATGACACGATCAAGGTGACCGTGCTGGTCAATCGGCCGCCGTTCATTCAATTGCCGAAGGACACGTCACTGTTCCTGTGCGAACCGGACACGATTTGCTTCGGCCCGATCATTGAGTTCGATCTGGACGGCAACGGCTCATATGACGCGACCAACATCGGCTGGATCAATTACCGGCACGACAGGATCTGCTTTGTGCCCGACACGTCCGGGATGTATCAGGTGATCGTCTGCCTCGTGGATTCGTGCGGCGCACAGGATTGCGATACCATGCTGGTGACAGTGGCGCTCAACCGGCCGCCGGTGTGCCAACTGCCGAATGACACGACAATCTTCCAATGCGATCCCGCGCCGATCTGTCTGCCGGCATACGCGACGGACCCTGACGGCAATCTGACCGGTTGTCAGATCGTCAGCGGGCCGGGCCAGCTCGTAGACGGCCAGTGGTGCTACACGCCGACCGGCGACGAGGTCGCCGTGGTCACGATCCGCTGCACCGACGCCTGCGGCGCCTATTGTGAGAAGACGTTCCGGGTCACGATCGACATCAACGACCCGCCGGTGTGCGACTTCCCGACGCTGACACCGCCGGTATGCACGCCGCCGATCTACATTGTGCCGTTCACCTCAACCGATCCGGAGGGCGACGCCACGTCGTGCGTCCTCTACGGTCCCGGCACATTGAACGATCACGTATATACGTACGTCCCGACCGGCGGCGAGACGATCAACGTCATCATCCGCTGCTTTGACGACTGCGAGGATTCGTGCGAGATCAACTTCAGCGTGACCTTCCCGTCCAAGCAGCCGCCGACCTGCAATCTCCCGCGCGACACGACGATTCGTCTCTGCACTCCGACATCCGTCTGTCTGCCGGTCTCGGCCACGAGCCCCAATCCACCGGTGGTCTGTTCGGTCGCAGTCGGACCGGGCGAGGTCGCAGGCGGCAACTGGTGTTTCACACCCGCAGACGACGACACGGCCGACGTGACGATTCGCTGCACGGACATCTGCGGCGCCACATGCGAGGGGTCCTTCCGGGTCATCATTGTCATGAACGATCCGCCGACGGTCGACCTCGGTCCGGACCAGAACACGTTCGTTTGCAGTCCGGAGCCGATCTGCGTCCCGTACACGGTTTCTGATCTCGATGGTCTTGAGAAGCTCGTCGAGATGTTGGTCAGTGGTCCACCCGGCGCGACAATCGATACGGCGGGGAACCGCGTCTGTTTCACGCCGTCCGGCGCCGGCACTAACACCGTCATCGTGCGCGTCGTTGACACTTGCAGCGCCGAGGATTACGACACACTTGTGGTCAACGTGACCATGGGTCAGCCGCCGGTGATCGATCTCGGCGCCGACCGTGCACCATTCCTCTGCGCCCTGGAGCCGGTCTGTGTCCCGTACACGACGACCAGTTTCAACCCCGGCGCCACGCTGTTTGAATCCCTCGTCAGCGGTCCCCCGGGTGCCACGATCGACACCGTCGCCAACCAGATCTGTTTCACTCCGGCGGCGGCAGGGAGCTACACGATCATTGCCCATCTCCTGGAGATGCCCTGCAATACCCAGGATCTCGACACGGTTGTCGTCGATGTGACGCTCAATGGCCCGCCGACGATCAGCTTTGGTGCCGATGAGAATGTGGCCCAGTGCACGCCGTCGCCGATTTGCGCGCCTTACACGATCTCCGACCCGGACGGGCTCGGGACACTGATCGAGACGCTTGTCAGCGGCCCGACCGGAGCCACCATCGATACGGCAGGCAATAACGTCTGTTTCACACCGACCGGAGCGGGAACCTACACGATCATCGCCCGCGTCGCTGATTCTTGCGGCGCCAGTGATTTGGATACGATCAGCTACACGGTGACGGTCAACGACCCTCCGATCATCGTCTTCGGCAACGACCAGAGCGTCACCGCCTGCACGGGGACGCCGATCTGCGCGTCGTATACGGTCGACGATCCGAATGGGCTAGCCGGGTTGATCGAGACGCTGGTCTCCGGTCCCACCGGAGCGACGATCGACACCGCCGCCAACAAGGTCTGCTTCACACCGGCGGGCAACGGGACATACACGATCATTGCCCGTGTCACCGATCCTTGCGGGCTGTTTGATCTGGACACGATTGTCTACACGGTCACGATGAACCGTGCACCGGTCATCGACTTCGGCATCGACCAGACGGTGTCGCAGTGCAACGCGACGATCATCTGCGCGCCGTACACGGTCTCCGATGCCGATGGGCCGGCGGGGTTGATCGAATCGCTCGTCTCCGGCCCGGCGGGCGCGAGCATCGACACCGCCAACAACCGCGTGTGCTTTACACCGGCAACATCGGGCGCGTACACGATCATCGCCCGCGTGACCGACCCGTGCGGCCTGTTCGATCTGGATACCGTCGTCTACACGGTCCACCTCAACTCACCGCCGACGATCGCGTTCGGGAACGACACGACCATTTTCCTATGCTCATCGACACGGCTGTGTCTGCCCTACACCGTGTCCGATCCCGACGGCTTCACCGGCCTCATCGAAGCACTGGTGTCCGGGCCGACTGGGACGTCCATCGACACGGCGCAGAACAAGGTCTGCTTCACGCCGCCGAACCCCGGCGTGTATACGCTCATTGCCAAGGTGACGGACCCTTGCGGCCTGGTGGATTATGACACGATCGTGGTGACGACGGGGGCGAATGATCCTCCCGTCTGCCACCTGCCGAACGACACGACGATCTCACAGTGCGTGGCCACGCAGGTCTGCCTGCCCGCCTTTGCCACCGATGCGAACGGCAATCTGGTCTCCTGCCAGATCACCAGCGGTCCCGGCCTGTTGCAAAACGGGAATTGGTGCTTCACGCCCACGGGGGATGAGACGGTCAACGTGACCGTTCGCTGCACGGACGCCTGCGACGCGTACTGCGAGTCGAGTTTCCGCGTCACCTTCATCGTGAATGAGCCGCCGGTCTGTCACCTGCCGCGCGACACGACCATTCTGCAGTTGTGCGAGCCGCAGACAATCTCGTTGCCGGCCTCGGCCACGGATCCGGACGGCAACCTCACCGGATGCGTTGTCACCGACGGAGCAGGCCAAATCATCGGCGGACAATGGGTCTACACGCCGACTCATGACACTACGGTTTGCGTCACGGTGCGTTGCACCGATGACTGCGGGGCCTTCTGCGAGGCCACCTTCTGCGTCACGGTGCAGATCATCCACGAGGATTGCAATTGCCCGATCGTCGTCTCGGTTAATCACGGCGTCAACATCGGCGCCCTGAACGGGCAGACTGTTTCTGTCCCAGTCCACATCGACAAGCTGGACGAGAACATCGGCGGCTTCGACCTGTTCTTGTGCTACGATCAGACGGCGATCTCACTTGTGACGGTGACGAAAGGCACGGCCATCACGTCCTGGGAGTATTTCACTTACCGGCTGACGGCGCACGGCGATTGCGGCGTGGGCTGCCCAACCGGGCTGGTGCACCTGATCGCCATCGCCGACCTGGACAACGGAACGCCACACCCGCCGGCCGAGGAATTCAAGCCGATCGGGGCGGTCGCGACCATCGACTTCCGTGTCACGTCGGATCGCAACTTCATCGGCCATTGCATCCCGATCCGCTTCTGCTGGCTCGACTGTACCGACAACACAATCTCCAGCAAATCGGGTGACACAACTTGGCTGGCTCTCGATATCGTCTCCCTGCTTCCGGGTGAGGACTGTCTGACCAGCGGGCCGGGGAAACCGACGGCCATACCCGCCATTTGTTTCAACGACGGCGCCATCTGTATTCAGCAGCCGCCGGACGACCGCGGCGATCTGAATCTGAATGGCATCGCCAATGAAATCGGCGACGCTGTGCTCTATACCAACTTCTTCATCTACGGCGACCAGGTGTGGAATCCCGTCTGGCGCGAGATCCAGATCCTCGCCTCGGATGTCAACGACGACGGTCTGGTCCTGACCATCGCCGACCTCGTCTACCTTATTCGCATCATCACCGGCGACGTGGAACCATATCCGCCCAATCCGAAGCTCTCTCCCTATGTCGGCAGCGCGACGATCGTCAGCGAATCCCACGACGGCGAGTTGGAGATTGGCTGGCAGTCACCGGTGGCGGTCGGCGGCGCCCATTTCGTGATCCAAGTGCCGTCGAACGGCAGAGTCGGGAAACCGGTGCTAACGACCGCCGCCGCGGACATGGAGATCAAGTCATACCGTGACGGCAACGAACTGCGCGTGCTGGTCTACAGCACAACCGGGGCGTCGATCGCGGCGGGCGACCATCAGATTCTCTCGATTCCGATCACCAACGCCGACGGGGCCGAGCTGGCCTCCAGTGATCTGGCCACGGCCGACGGCGCTGTGTTGCCGGCGGCGATGGCCAAGAGCAGCGCGTTGCCGAGCAGTTTCACGGTGGTGCAAAACTACCCAAATCCCTTCAACGCCGGCACCGTCATACGCTTCGGCATGAGTGAGCGCGGCGAGTACGATGTCTCCGTCTACGACATCACCGGCCGCCGTGTGTGGCGTGCCTCGGGCGAGGGCGTCGGCTGGGTCAATGTCCCCTGGGACGGGCGCAATGAGGACGGTGACGCGCTGGCCTCCGGCATCTACCTGTATCGCGTCCAGACCGCCCAGGGAGCGCAGACGCGCAAGATGACGCTGCTGAAGTAGCGTCTCGTGCGATATGGACTGAACCCCGTCCGCCGTTGCGGACGGGGTTTTTCTTGTCGCTGGATGCACCATTCTTGCAGGGGCGAGCCGTCGGGTCGCCCGCGGGCGAGGTACCGCCTCGCCCCTACACCATGCCGATACCTACCGGGTGCCATGCACAAGCCCGCGAGCAACGGTCGCGGACTTGTGCGTGCCAGGGCATTCGGCGGTAAGCACGCACAAACGAGTTTGTGCGTGGCACCCTGCGCACGGCCACGGCACGCCATGCCTCTACGACGGACGTTGCACGTCGAGGACGTCGTAGACGATCTGGCCGGCGGGCACCTGGACGGTCACACGGTCGCCCCTGCCCTTCCCGAGCAAGGCACGGCCCACGGGGGATTGCACGGAGATGCGATCGGCGTCGAAGTCCGCCTCTTCGGGCGAGACGAGCTGGTAGCGGATCTCCTCGCCGGAACGGAGTTCGCGGACGACTACATATGATAATAGATACGCTTTGTCACTATCGGTAGTAGTGTGATCGACCGTCTTGGCGCGGCGCAGCGTATCCTCCAGTTCGGCGATCTTCCGCTCCAGCAGGACCTGCCGTTCCTTGGCGGCGTGATACTCGGCGTTTTCCGACAGATCGCCGTGGTCGCGGGCCCGCGAGATCTCCGCGACGATGCGCGGGCGCTCCACGGTCTTGAGCCGCTTGAGCTCGCCGGTGAGCTTCTCGAGCCCTTCGGGCGACAGATAGACCCAGCCGGAGCCGCTCACGATTGCACCCCCCGCGGGGCCGTGGACCCGCCGACCCGTCGGGCGGGGGCGGCGATCACCTGGTCGTACAGTGCGACGTAGCGACGGGCCGATGCCTGCCAGGAGAAGTCGGCCGACATGCCGCGGCGCATCATCCCCCGCCAGCGGGGACGATCACCATAGGCGGCCACGGCGCGCCGAACCGCGGCGAGCATCGCCTCGCCGTCATAGGGGGCAAAGACGAAGCCGTTCCCGTCCGGATGAACGTCGGCGTCGCGGACCGTATCGGCCAGGCCGCCGGTGGCGCGCACGATCGGCACCGTGCCGTAGCGCAAACTGTACATCTGGTTGAGTCCGCAGGGTTCATAGCGCGACGGCATCAGGAACAGGTCGGCGCCCGCTTCGATCTGATGGGCCAGCGCGTTGTCGAAGGTCAGGAAGGCGCGGAACTGCCCGGCGAAACGCCGATTCCACTTCTCGAAGAGTTCGTGAAACTCAGGATCACCGGTGCCGAGCAGAACGAGATTGAGATCGAGCGCAAACAGTCGTTCCCCAGCCTTGGCAATCAGATCGAACCCTTTCTGCTCGGCGATGCGCGAGATCATGCCGACCAGTGGCCGGTCGAAGCGCTGGGGGGCGAATCCGCAGCGGCGGCACAGGGCGTTCTTGTTGTCCGCCTTCCCCGAAAGATCGTCGACGCTGAACGTACGTGTGATGAGTCCGTCGACCGCGGGATTCCAGACGCCATTGTCGATGCCGTTGAGTATGCCGGTCAGATCTTCGGCGCGTTCCCGCAAGAGGTGCTCCAGGCCGCAGCCGAATTCCTCCGACTCCTGGATCTCCCGCGCGTAGGTCGGCGAGACGGTGCTCAGCTTGTCCGCATAGGTCAATCCGGCCTTGAGGAACCCTACTTTGCCCCAGAATTCGAACGGCGACGTGGGATAGAATTGGTCGGCAGGAAACCCGAGCCCGTCAAACCGCTCCGCCGGAAACAACCCCTGGTAGGCAAGATTGTGCACCGACAGCACGGTCCGCACCCCGGCCAGGACGGGATCAGCACGATACAACAGGGCCAGATACGGGGCGACCAGGGCGCTCTGCCAGTCATTCAGGTGGATGATGTCGGGATGCCAGCGATCCTGCCGGATCCACTCAATCAACCCGCGCGCCAAGAGGGCGAACCGCTCATCGTTGTCGGTGTAGTCGCGGCTGGTCCGGGGATCGACGTACAGCTCCGGGCGGGAGTAGTACGGGGCATGTTCGATGAAGAAATGGCGTACGGCACTGTCGCCGCCGGTCAGCGTACGGAGGTGGAATGGCTGAGAACATCCCGCGATCGTGACCGCCAGCGGAGGAGTCGCCACGCGCTCCGTTCGGAAATCTCCGTTGAGAAGGTGTCCATAGAAGGGCGACAGGACGCGAACGTCGCACCCGTTCTGCGCCAGAGCCGTCGGCAACGCGCCGGCGACATCGGCCAGACCACCGGTTTTCGAGAACGGAACGACCTCCGGACTGACGTAGAGAATCCGCAGGGGACGGTCAGTCACGTCGTTCCCCCCACGGCCAAGCGGTCCATCGCGGCGACGTCGGGCGATTCCGTGGTGACAATGCTGGCGGACCGCAGGCATTCGGCCGATTCCTCGGGCGCCGTCGGGTTGATGTAGAATCCCGTGCCCCACTCGAATCCGGCGATCCGGGTCAACTTGGGAATGATCTCAAGATGCCAGTGGTACTCCGGGTCGTTTTCGTGTCCGAACGGCGCCGCATGGAACATGAAGTTGTAGGCGGGGTCGTTCAGGGCGTTCCGCAGACGCAAGAGCACGCGACGCAGCAGCTCGGAGAACTCCAGTCGATGCGGGTCGCTGATCGATCGAAAAACGGCCTGATGCACGCGGGGCAGAATCCAGATCTCAAAGGGGAAACGGGCCGCAAACGGCGACAGGGCGACGAAGGTGGCGTTCTGGTCGATGACGCGCTCCCCGTCCGAGAGCTCCTGCCGGACGATATCGCAGAAGATGCACCGTTCGCGATGGTTGTAGTAGTAGCGCGCACCTTCCAGTTCTTCCAAAACACGCTTCGGCACAACCGGAGTGGCGATCAACTGCGTGTGAGAGTGCTCCAGTGACGCCCCGGCCGCCTCACCCTGGTTCTTGAAGAGAAGCACATAGCGGAAGCGGCTGTCCTTCATGAGGTCGTTGACGCGCTCCTGGCAAACGCCCAGCGCCGCGGAGATACGATCGGGGCTCATGTCCACCAGGTTCTCTTCGTGACGCGGCGTCTCGACGATGACCTCGTGGGCGCCGACACCATTCATCTTGTCATAGATCCCGACGCCCTCGCGATTGAGGTCCCCTTCGATACGGAGCGCCGGGTACTTGTTGGGCATGGCGCGCACCGTCCATCCCGGCTCGTTCGGTTGGCTGCCGTTGTTGCGGATCGCGGCGACCTCCGGAGGCGTGGCGGCTTCATTACCCGGACAGAAGGGACAGAACCGGGCATCCAGCCGCCTGGGCGGCTGTTGGGGATAGTCGGAGGGACGCTTGCCGCGTTCCGTCGAAATGATCACCCAGCGGCCATTGACCGGGTCTTTGCGCAACTCCGGCATTCCTGAGTCTCCTACTCTCCGGCCGAGCGCCGGGCACGCCATTGCGAAAGGAATTCGCCGCGTTCCCCGGCGGTTCGGGCGTACACGGCGCGCAACGCCTCAGCTTGAGCGGCCGTGAGCTTGGTCGGTCTTCCGACTCGTTCCAGGACTGCCGCGCGGCGAAAGACAGCGACGCCGGCCGTCTTCAGCATCTTGGCAAGGTCGTGCTCGGCCAGAGCCGTCGGCTCGCCCCAGACGAACGAGGGGAGCGATTTCGGACCCAGCCCGCCCCCAAATAGGTTCACCCCGGCCCCCCAAGTCGCCCCCGTCGGGATCAGGGTGCCGATCCCCGTTTTCGTATGATCGGCAAGGTACGAACCGACCTTCATGAGCCCGGTGTCCACGGTCTCGTCGCCCCGCGCGATCCGTACGGAGCCATACGTGTTCTTCAAGTCGCTGTTGGTCGTCATGGCGCCCAGGTTCACCCACTCACCGAGGTATCCGTGACCGAAGAAGCCGGCATGCGCCTTGTTGACGAAACCCTGCGCAATCGACGCTTCCCACTCCCCGCCGATCTTGCATCCCGGTCCCAAGGCACACCCCCCGGTCAACTTCCCACCCAAGAGAGATGTTCCCCTGCCAACGTAGGCCGGGCCATCGAGACGGGTAAACGACTCGATCACCACGCCATCATCGAGCCAGACGGGTCCGGTGCGGGCATCGATGACGACATGCGGATGGAGAACGACATCGCGACCGCGCCACACCGATTCACGTCCGAGGACAACGCTTCCCTGGCGGCTCTCCAACTCCGGGTCATACCCCGTGGCCGACGGTCGCTGCCATCGATTCCACAGTTGCCAGTCGAAGGCCAGTCGCGTGGGCAACTCACTGATCAGATGCCACAATCCGGCCGGAGCATACAGAGGCAGCGTGCCGGATGACTCGCGTATCGCTATCGGTGCCGCGCTCTGCGCCCCAGACTCGATCCATGGCCGAAGGCGGGCGAGAACATCGGCGACCGAGGCGGCGGGAAAACGCATGGCCACTGCCCCGCCTTCGTCCCAGACGAAACGCGGTGGGAACGACAAATCGGCCCAGCGGGGATCATCGACGGGCACGGAGACGCCGCTGAACACCCACAGATCGTCCGGGAGCGGACCCGCCGGGAGTCGATTGACGTCCCATCCGGTCTCCTCGGCCACGCTGGCGGCCAGCCAGGGACGAACAGATACGGACACGGCCGCGGGTCGAAGCAGTTCCATCCATCGCTGGGCAACCGTGAATGCTCCGTCACGCAGCAGAAACCCCGGACGGACCAGATCGAGCGGATCGAACCGTCCCGCCCCACCTCCCTCAGTGACGATCAGCCAACGGTTCATCGCGACACCTCATGATCAGGACGTGGTCTGGCGTGGGCCCGTGGTGTCAGCGGGTCGGCCCCTTCAGCGGCGCGACGCTCGGTATGCGGCTCGATGTGCACGACAACGTCGGCGACGGTCGGGTGCGCCGCGAGCACACGGTCCCCGGCCAGACTGGCGATCTCATGGGCGGCATCGACCGTCAGGGAACCATCGACCAGCACTTCCGTGTCGATCAACAGATGTCGTCCGGCGCTGCGGACCTTGGTCCGGTGCAGCCCTTTCACCCCAGGGACGGTCGACAATGTGTCGGTAATTGCCTTCATGGTGTGTTCCGGGGGTGCACCGCCGATCAGAATCGAGGTGTTCTCGCGGAGGACCCGTACAGCGTTGACGAGAATCACGATCGCCACCCAGAAGGCCGCCACCGGGTCCAAAGCGGGCATGCCGAACTGCGCACCGATGACACCGATCAGCACGCCGGCGGTTGCCACGACGTCGGCGGCATGGTCCGTGGCGGTGGCGCTCACGACCGGGCTTCTCGTGCGACCGGCGACGAGGCGTGTGTAGAGGTAGAGGCACGACTTCGTGAGTATGACGGCCAAGGCAATCCAGATCGTCCAGGGTGTCGGGACCCGGGCAGCGCCGGAGCTCAGGGTCACGAGCGCATCGCGAACGATCACGCCTCCCGTAGCGAGGATACCCAAGCCGACGAGAAGTGCCGCCAGCGTCTCGGCGTTATGGTGCCCCCAGTGGTGGGTACGATCGGGGGGACGTACCGCCCAACGGTAGCCGACAACCGAGACAGTGCCCGCGACAACGTCGAGCATCGAATTCAGCCCATCGGCGACCAGCGCCTGCGAGTGCCCCTTGAAGCCACCGAAGAACTTGACCGCGACCAACAGGACATTGGCCGCCAGCCCGATGCGCAGACAGCGATCGCCGGCATCACGCCACATCGAGAGACTCCTCGACAATAAGAGAGGCCCGGACTCGTCGCACACGCTTGAGCGCCGCGACCGCCGACCCGGCGGTCGCCGATCGATCCGCCCAGCGGCGCAACGGAACGCGCCGGAGGTAAGGTAGTCGCCCGGCGCAGGCGAAACAATCCCGTCAATGGCCGAGGATTTTGGGTGGCTCGCCGCGGCCGCGATGGGCGCGTCAACCGTCACGCTGTGCCGCGCGGCGGCGCTTGATCAGCGCATCCAGACTCCAGTCACCACCGCCCTGAGCCGCCATGTACAAGAAAATGAAGCAGAACAGAACTGCGGGCACGCCATTATTGGTGACTGGCCAGGTACCATTCGGGGCATGAAACTGCCAATACGCCACCGCCATTTCTCCGGACAGGACGAAGGCGACCGGGCGCGTGAAGAGACCCAGCATGATCGCGATGCCGCCAATGAATTCCAGCAACCCGCCGATCCCGATCTGGGAGAAGAACGGCGCTGTCGAACCGGCCTGGCCTGGCATCCCGCCGAACCACCCGAGCGTCTTCACCGATCCTGCTTGGAAGAAGAGCAGACCGGACACAAGACGAAGTAGAAAGTAGGTGATTTGTGAGGCTCTGTTCACTGTAGGACTCGCTCTCTGCCGTCATCGGTGCTTGGTGCGTCAGGGCCGGATCGGTGAGACTGCCAGCGGCACGTTACCCGCTCCCCTGGTGGCGCAGGCATCAATGACACACGCCACGCGAGGGCGCGTGGCGTGCACATCGATTGCCATTCTCCCGCGATCTGTCACTCCCCGCCCTTGCTCTCGAGATATGCATTGATTTGGCCTACGATCTTCTCGACTTCGGCGGACTTCGTCTTCCACTTGCTGCTCCCTCGGGCCGCCTTGAGGAACGCTTCGTAGTCCGGCACGCAGTGGTCTTGGTCCATCTGGTGCGAGGCGATGGCCAGGTTGTAGTAGGCCTCGATGTACTTAGGATTGGCGGCGATGGACTTCTTGTAGGACGCGATGGCATCCTCAAACCGCCCTGCATCTTTGTGAATGTTGCCGATATTGTACAAAGTCCGGTAGTCGTTGGGATCGGCCTTGATCGCCTTGTTGTAGGCGTCCAAGGCGCCCGGCACATCGCCCTTCTTCTTCTTGGCCTGGCCCAGCGCCGCCCAGGCGACGGCGCCCTTCTTGGGATCCAGGGTGGTCAGACGGTTCAGAACCGTCGCGGCTGTGTCGAATTCCCCGGCTTGGACGTGCACCAACGCCAGGTTCTTGTAGGCATCGGCGCTGGTGGAATCGAGCGCCACTGCCGCCTTCAGATGGGCGGCCGCATTGCCCAGTCGGCCCTTTTCGTAGTAGAGCGCGCCGGCGTTGATGTGCGCCTGCAAGTAGTCGGGTGATTCTTTCACGGCCGCCTCATAGGCCGCAATCGCCGAATCGGCCTTGCCCGCCTTGGTGAGTTCGACGCCGCGGTTGAATTCTCTTTTGGCCTGGTCACTCTGCGCACATGCTCCGGCCGACACCAAGAGTGCGGCCGACAGGGCGACCAGCGGCGTCACGATCTTACAAGGGGTCAATTGGATCACTGTCTTCCGTCGCAAGAACGCCTCCTTCCCAATCTGTTGAACACAAACACCATCTAGCGATTAAACATCCCCCAGGGCGCCTCGTTCCCGTCTCTGGCTTGGCACCGTTTCAGGATCCCCGTCTGCGGGTTTCGAGCCGGGACGCCAAGTCCTGGTCGCCCAAGGCGAGTATCTGTGCCGCCAGAAGGGCCGCGTTGACAGCGCCATGGTCTCCGATTGCGACTGTGGCCACTGGTACGCCGCGCGGCATTTGCACGGTGGACAAAAGGGCATCCAACCCCGCAAGCGGTGAGTTTCCCAACGGGACCCCGATGACCGGACGGATCGTGTAGGCGGCGACCAGCCCCGCCAGGTGCGCGGCCATCCCCGCGCCACAGATATACACACCAACACCGGCAGCATTCCCTTCCCGGACCAAATCTCGAACCCGGTCGGGGGAACGATGCGCCGAACCCACTTCGAGCCGGCAGGCCACGCCGAGCTCGGCCAGAGTCTCCTGCGCCTTGACCATCGTGGGTCGATCGCTCTCCGATCCGATCAGTATCAGGACGGATCGGTTATCTGCACCGCTCCCCGGTTTTGTCGCCATTTCCTTCCCTCATCGTCGTGTCGGCGCTGGTCTTCCTTAACGTCGGTCCTGAATCTCTGCCGGCCGTCAGGAGCGTGCCCCAGACTCCTGTCGGCGAACCCTTGTCGCCTGCTTAGAACGCAGGCCGATGTCCGTGCGATAGTGGGCGCCCTTGACCGATATTCGTTCAACGGCGGTGTAGGCCCCGGCGACGGCCCCCTCGTGCGTCGCCGCCCTGGCAAAGACACCAAGAATCCGTCCCCCCGAGCTGACCAGACGATCCGTGGAGTCGCGCCGGGTCCCGGCATGAAAGCAAAAGACGTTGTCTTTTGCCGTCCGGGTGTCCCCTTCAATCGGAGCACCGCTCTCATAGCGCCCGGGATACCCGCGCGCGGCCAGCACGACCCCGGCGCAACAGGCATCGCGCCAGGAGAGCGGCTCAAAGTCGAGATGGCCGGCCAGCGCCGCCCCGAGGACGTCGACCAAGTCGGTCTCAAGAAGAGGCAAGACGGCCTGGGTCTCCGGATCCCCAAATCGGCAGTTGAACTCCAGGACCCGGGGACCTGTCTCAGTCAGCATCAGGCCGGCATACAGAACCCCAACATACGAGGTCCCCTCGGATTTCATTCCCCGGATCGTGGGGGTGAGGATCGAATCGGCCACCTGATCGAGGACGCTGTCGTCGCGGGGGCGGACGGGGGCGTAGGCTCCCATGCCTCCGGTGTTGGGTCCCTGATCCTGATCAAAGGCCCGCTTGTAGTCTCGGGCCGGGATCATCGGCACGGCCCGCTCACCATCGGCGAACGCCATGACACTCAACTCTTCCCCGGCGAGCAGTTGCTCAACCACGACCCGCTCACCCGCGGCGCCGAAGACCCGTTCTACCATGATCTTCCTGACCGCGGCTTCGGCCTCCTCGCGATCCCGACAGACCATGACTCCCTTGCCGGCCGCCAGACCATCGGCCTTGACCACGATCGGTCCCGGACAATCCGACAGAAAGCGTAACGCGTCCTCGGCCACATCGAACGTGCGGAACGGGGCGGTCGGCACAGCGTGCCGACGCATAAACTCTTTGGCAAAGACCTTGGAGGATTCCAACCGTGCCGCGGCTGCGGTCGGCCCGAAAACCCGCAGTTTCCCCTCCTGAAACACGTCCACGATGCCGGCGGCCAAAGGGCGCTCCGGCCCGACGATCGTCAGATCGATCCGTTCCCGACGGGCAAAGTCCACAAGAGCGGGCACGTTATGGTCGGGAATGTCCACTATTGTGGCGATCTCAGCGATCCCGGCGTTCCCAGGAGCACAGAAGACCTCGCGCACCTGACCTGACTGCCTCAAGGACCAGCAAAGGGCATGTTCGCGACCGCCGCCGCCGACGACCAGTATCTTCAGCGATTTCGCCATTGTTTCCACCTCGATGGCATGAAACGCAATGATACCTGCATGCCGGAGCATAGCCAAGCCATATGTTGTCCCCTACAGGACGTGGGTTCGACGCCCCGCAGTCATGCACATCGGCCGCAGCCGATCCTCGATGGTCTCTACTGATACCCGGCACTTCCGGGGCCCGTTGAAGGACCTCCCGTTCCTGTGGCGCCGGGTGCCCACACCCAGCGCAAGTGACGGTGAATCATCGGTCGGGTGTGGGCACCCGACCGCACCTCTGCGGCATTCGGGGCTTCTTCAACACGCCCTTCCGACCAAGGCCCGCAGAGCGGGATGGGTTTCCGACTTGCGTCGTGGGTCGATTTCCGTTGACAGCCCTCTTTGGCACCTCTATCATCCCTGCGCGTCGTGCTCTCTGGAGCGGACTCTGCTCACGACATGACGCTGTAAGATCTTATTGAAAGGCCAGATAGAGCATCCGCCGCGTTCTGTGCCCAGGAGGGTCGTGCAGGGAGCGCGGCGGTTCCATTTGTAGAGACTCGAGTTGCCCGCACGGCCCATTGTCGGCTTTCGATCTTGTCGATGCTATGTCATCTCATCGAGCAGAGGTTCGTTGCCAGGTGGTTTCCGAGCTATCTCAGACTGAAGAGCGGACACATCGGCGGCTTTTGGATTGCGTCGGAAATACGCCGCTTGTCGTGTTGGGCCAGACCAGCAGTGAATTGTGCCACAATGTGTTAGCAAAGCTCGATTTCCTTAATCCTACCGGTTCGGTCAAGGATAGGATCGCGCTCTACATCATTGAGAAGGCGGAACGTCTCGGGATTATCCGCCCCGGGGATCTCATTGTCGACAATTCGTCAGGCAACACCGCGATCTCGGTGGCGATGGTGGCCGCCGTCAAGGGGTACCGGTCTTTGTTCACGGTACCCGACAAGACCTCCAAGGAGAAGATCGACTTGATTCGGGCCTTTGGGGCAGAAGTCGTTGTCTGTCCTACAGATGTACCACATGATCATCCTGACGGGTATTACCTTGCGGCTCGGCGAATCGCTTCCGAGCGAGGCGCCTATCTCTTCGACCAGTACAATAGCCCTCTCAACATTGAGAGCCACTATGCCACGACCGGGCCAGAAATCTGGCAGCAGACGAATGGCACTGTCGACGTCTTCATTGCCGGCATCGGCACTGGGGGCACTCTGTCCGGGGCGGCACGGTTTCTGAAGGAGCAAAGGCCGTCGGTGCGGGTCGTCGCCGTCGATCCGGTCGGGTCCATATTCAATAACTTGTTTTATTTCAATGAATTATCTGTTCCCGGACGGTATCATGTCGAGGGCATCGGCTCGGACACGCCCTGTGGCGCACTCGACATGTCGGTGATCGACGAAATCGTGCAAATCGATGATAATCAGGCATTTCACTTCGCCCGTCGACTGGTGCGGGAAGAAGGGCTTCTGGTTGGAGGTTCATCGGGATCGGCGGTTGCGGGTGTGGCCGAATGGGCGAAGAGGCATCCAGAACAGGGGCCGCTGAATGTCGTGACCATTCTCCCGGACAGCGGGCAGAGGTACGTTTCGAAGTTCCTGAGCGACGACTGGATGAGACGTGAGGGACTTATGGTCTGAAGTCCCATCGATGCTTCGCCATTGCCGAGTGGCCGTTTTTTTGTAGAATTTCTCTTGACAGATGGAAGATTGTGGGTATCTTGCTTGTGTGCCGAGCAGTTTGCTGAACTGCTTAACGTGAAGTGCCCCAATATCGAGCGCCCTTTTCGGTTTGAATCGTGAATGATTCCAACCCGGACGGCGTCCTGCGCTTTTTGGGTTTCCTTTGCCAATAGATTACTCCCTGTAGTGCTCTAACTGTCTGCGTGGCCATCGCTTGTCGTGTATGCGACAAAAGTCGCGCCGACAAGGTATTTCGTGGCCAATGCAACTCAGGTCAGCTTCGGCTGACATCCTTGGTAAGTGAGACAACGTAAAGGAGCAAAGGAGAATGAAGCATAAACTGACAGTACTGGCCTGCGTAGGTCTGGCCCTGCTTCTCTCGACTGGTTTCGCCTTTGCCCAAGAGACGATCACGATACCTGGTGGTACACTCTACCGCTGCGCAGCAGGTCAGACGGTCGATGTGTACATCACCAACACCACCCCATTGATGGGTATTGGCTTGCCGCTAACGATCTCCGGCGGCGCCACGATCACCAGTGCGACTCTCGGTGCGGCTCTGCCGCCTGCCGGCGGCTGGTTGATCGGCCAAGACTTCACTTTGGGGACTTCTGGGATCGTCAATGCCGTCGGCGGATGTCTGCTGCCTGGGGTAATGCAGCATATCTTTACCCTGACAGTCATGACACCGTCCGCGTGCACGGGCACGATCGAAATCGACTACCTCCCCTTCTTCCCGCCAGCAGGGGCGTACATGCTGATTGACTGCGCGGCGACTGTTATTCCGCCCGCGGCCTTTGTGAAGGGGACTTTCACGCTGACCAACCAAATTCCGTACTGCGGGACTAATGACCCCGCGAGCGTGGCTTGGAATGGCAGCATCGTTGACAAGCAGTTGGTCGCCATCGATCCGGACGTCTGTGACAACCCGCTGGCTTATTCGTTGGCCGATGCGGGCGGTCTCACAGGCACCATCCAGATCGTGGACGACAAGTTCTCCTACACCGCGAACTGTGTCGACAAGGGCGTGCACACGGTGACCTTCCGGGCCACCGACCAGTGCGGCGCCTATGTTGACTGCGACTTCCAGGTGACGGTGACCAACGACAAGCCGGTGTGCGGCAGCAACCCGGCGGAGAACGTGTACTTCCAGACCGGCGTGGTCAACAAGCAGTTGAACGCCTCCGATCCCAACGGCGATCCGCTCACGTTCTCGAATGCGAGCAAGGGCGCGGTGGATCCCAGCGGCATGTACAACTGGGCGACGGTCTGCGCTGATGTCGGCGTGCATACGGTGACCTTCGACGTGAGCGATGGATGCGAGGTCACTCAGTGCTCGTTCCAGGTGACCGTGTACCAGAACGCGCCGATTTGCAGCCCGATTGCCGACCAATCGGTCGAGTGGTGCGGTGCCAATCTCGAGGTTCCGTTGGTCGCCACCGACGACAACTGCCTGTCGAACCTGTCCTGGTCGGCGGTGAGCGCACCGGCGCACGCGGTCACGATCAGCGGTGTCCATCCGAATGCCAAAGTGGTGTTCGATCCGGATTGCCCGGATGTTACTGGCGGCCCGTTTGCCATCACCGTGACAGCGTTCGACGGCGAGAAGTCATGCTCGCAGACGTTCAATGTCACCGTGACGAACGCGGCACCGGTCATCACCTGCCCGGCGAACATCCCGTTGCTGGTCTCCGGGCAGGATGTGGATGTGTGGGCGACTGCGACGGACGCGAACGCCTGTGACGGGAAGACCTTCACGCTGGTCAGCTTCGTGAAGCTCGCAGGCCCGCCGCCTGGCGGCCCCAATCATGCACCGATCTTCACGAACGACGGGCACTTCACGTGGAACACCGAAAACTCCAACGACCTCGATGAAGGACTGTGGGAAGCCGCGATCCGCGTCGACGACAATTGCGGCGGTTACGACATCTGCACGTTCACCATCCTGGTGAAGGCCGAGCTCTTGGTGTGGATCGGCGATCCCACCAAGCCGCCGTGCACGATGGACGCCTACGTGCATACGCTGAACGGGCTGACCGTAAAGACGTATGTCAACGTGTCGGACGGCTACCTCCTGGCAGTGGGCGGCTTGAACCTGCTGATCTGCTACGATCAGACCGGTTTGACCTTCCTCGGCGCCAACAAGATCGGCAACATGTCCACGTGGGAGTACTTCACCTGGCGTTACAGCTCGCAGTCGAACTGCGAGGGCGGATGCCCGACCGGTTACCTCCGCATCGTGTCCATTGCCGACCTCGACAATGGCCCGACACATCACCCGTCCACCTTCTATCTGGATGGCGCAATCATCGAGTTGACCTTCCAAGCCACCGCCGATCGGAACATGATCGGCCAGTGCTTCAACGTCGGCTTCTGCACGTTGGAGTGCGGCGACAACACCTTCTCGAGCGTCTCGGGCGACACGCTCTTTGTCGCGATCGATGGCTCACTATGCGTGGGCGATACCTCAAAGGGCAGAGTCGTGCGCAGAGTCTTGCACCTGTGCGACAGCAAGATCTGCATCGACGAGCCGCTGGATGATCGTGGCGACATGAACCTGAACGGTCTGGCCAACGAGGTTGGCGACGCGGTTCTGTTCACGAACTACTTCATCTATGGCGACGGGGTCTTCTCGACCTACTGCCCAGACCCGCCGGCTGCCTGCTACAAAGACGTGCAGATCCTGGCCTCCGACGTCAACAACGACGGTGTAGTGTTGACGGTCGCCGACCTGATCTACATGATCCGTATCATCACCGGTGATGCCGAACCCTTCCCGCCCGGCGGCAATCCCAAGGTGTCGCCGTATGCGGGTTCTGCCACTGCCAGCTACCGGCTGGAGGATGGCGCACTGCATGTTACGACCACCTCGCCGGTGGCCGTGGCCGGCGCCGCCTTCACCTTCCGCTACAGCGGCATGGGTATGGGCCAGGCCGAGTTGTCCTCCGCGGCTTCCGGGCTGAAGGTCCAGTCGTCGGCCCGCAATGGCGAGCTGCGTGTCGTGGTTTATCCGGACATTGCGCGCATGGCGTCGGTGAGCGCCGGCACCAACGACATCGTCTCGATCCCGACCACGGGTGAGGGCACGGTCGAGTTGGTGGATGTGCAGTTGTCGGATGCCTCGGGCGCGATGCTCTCCACCACCGCCGCCAAGGTTGGACCGCCGAAGGAGTACGCGCTGCTTCAGAACTATCCGAACCCGTTCAACGCTGGAACCGTGATCGGTTTCAACCTGACGAAGGCGACGGATTGGTCTCTGACCGTGTACAACATCGCCGGCCAGGTTGTCCGGACGTTCTCCGGCTCGAGCGACGCGGGCACGGTCCAAGTCGCTTGGGACGGCAATGACGCCTCCGGCAACCAAGTTGCTTCTGGTGTCTACTTCTATCGTGTGAAGGCCGATACCTTCACGGCGACCAAGAAGATGACACTTCTGAAGTAACCTCGTTCACACGAACGAACTCCGCCCCGGTCCTCTGTGGACCGGGGCGGTTTGTTTGTGCAGCAAAGAAAGCAGGGGGCTGAAAGCCCCCTGTCCGCTGTTTGGACGTTCTCTGGCTGTAGCGCAAGGGGCTGAAGCCCCTTGTTTGCCATGGAGTTGAGGGACGCAAGGTGGGTGCTTCGCACCCACCGCAGGGGGCTGAAAGCCCCTCTGTCCGCGAGGTTGTGGCTTCGAATCGAGGACAGGGGGTTTTCAACCCCTTGGTGGTCTATCCCTTGATGTTGCCGATGGGGAGGAAGCGGACGACACGGCGGGATATGCCGATATCGTGCACGGCCGCAACGACTTCCGATATGTCCTTGTAGGCGAAGCCGGCTTCTTCGGCCAAGCCGGCCAAGGATGCGGTTCTGATGGCAATGCCGCGATCAAGCAGACTCTGCTTGAGTTTCTCCCCCCGGATCATGTGCTTGGCCTTGGTACGGGACATCGTGCGGCCTGAGCCGTGGAGCGTGGAACCAAAGGTGGAGTCCATCGCTTCTTGGGTCCCTATCAAGAGATACGAGCCGGTTTCCATCGACCCGCCTACTATAACTGGCTGTCCGATATCGTGATACGCGGATGGCAACTGGGCTTGGCCGGGGCCAAAAGAACGGGTAGCGCCCTTGCGATGGACAAGCAGGTCCCTTTCCGTCCCACCTACGGTGTATCGTTCGACTTTGGCGATGTTGTGCGCGACGTCATAGACAACCTCGAGCCCAAGGTCCAACTCATTCCTACCGAATGTCTTGGCGAATCCCTCGCGGATGCGGTGGGTGATCACCTGCCGATTGGCGAAGGCGGCGTTGGCGGCGCAATTCATTGCCTTGAAATAGCTTTGCCCCTCAGGAGTCGAGAACGGCGCACATGCCAGCTCACGGTCCGCGGTCACGATGCCATGACGGGCCATCACCGGTACAAAGGCGCGGAGGTAATCGGTGCCAATCTGATGCCCAAAGCCACGCGAACCGCAATGAACCATGACGCAGATCTGGTCCGGGACTCCGACTCCAAGTCTATGAGCAACAATCGGATCAAGTACGTTCTCGGGGCGAATCACTTGAACTTCCAGGTAGTGATTCCCGGAGCCGAGCGTGCCCAGTTGGTCAAGGCCGCGGTGGATGGCCTTACCGGAACATTGATCGGGATCGGCATCAGGGATACATCCCATTTCCTCGATGTGATCGAGGTCCTCGCGACGCCCATATCCCCTCTTGACGCACCACCCGGCACCCTGCACGGCCATTTCGCGAAACTCGCTGTCGTTCAATCGAATGAATCCCTTGGACCCGACCCCGCAGGGAACCAAAGAGTACAGCGTGTCCATCAACTGGGCCAGCTTTGGCTTGACCTCGTCATACGTCAGGTTCGTGCGTAGGAGTCTCATCCCACAGTTGATGTCGAAGCCGATCCCTCCCGGCGAGATCACCCCCTCTTCCAAGTCAAATGCCGCGACTCCGCCGATGGGGAAACCATAACCCCAATGGCCATCAGGCATACACAGGGCATGCTGTTGGATCCCCGGCAGCATGGCCACATTGGTTATCTGGTTGAAGACACCATCGTCCATCGAAGCGAAGACTGACGGCGAAGCAAGGATGCGCGCGGGAACGCGCATTCCCGCCTTGGCGTCAGGGGGTATCTCCCAGACATACGGTCGAATCTGTCGCGCTAACTCTCTCATAATCGATCAAATATCAAGGACGACACGGGCCCGATACGAGTCGCCGTCTTGAACAACTTCATACAAGTGATAGGTGATCGCCTTGACATCCTGTCCGAGTCGCTGGCGGTCGCGATCGATCCTGTCCCCGTGCAGCACAGCATGCACTTGCCACGTGTCACCGGGAGCAACGGCGACCTCTCCCATCTTGACCAAAAGTCCCTCAGTGTCTTTAAGATATACGATCTCAGACAACCAATCGTAAAGCAATTGCTCCACCGATGCGGCTGTCAGTTCGAGGATTCGGCTCAGGTCAGAACGCAGATCGTCAAGCGCGACCATGACCGACGTCGTCGCCAGCGCCGCCCCGAGAAACAACTCGCTCCAACTGTCGGCTTCGACGGCAAATGCTGCATCCGCCAAGGCGACATCCGGCAGGAATCTGTAATTGAATGTCATTTATAATGTTAAATCAGTGATAGAACCCCATGCCGTAGATCGGGACGGTCACGGAATGAGACTGTTCGCCATCAAACTTCAGCGTGAAAGACCCGGTGTAAACCCCGATTGGGGTCTTTGCGCCTGCGGCCAAAGTCCCAGAGATCTTGCCTCCTGCCGGCAAGTCCATGCTGGACAAAACCAACGACATGAACTCTGGGGGAGGGGATGTCACCATGATCTTATAGGGTGTGGAACTTGTGTTGGTGATCACAAACGACTGTGATTCCTTGCCCAGCGTGTCCAGATAGGCGGCTCGCGGCGCGACGCGGACAAGCCCCTCGGCGGCGCCAACCATGGACACGAAGAGCAATCTCTTCTCCGGCATTGCCTTATCGTTACTGACCAGGAGGACTGACTTCTGCACCTTGCCGTCCTGATGCCGTGTGTTGAAGGCCAGATCGAGAGGCACAGAATCGCCTGGAGACACCGTCTTCTTGGGAAGCGGAACGGTCGTGCAGCCGCACCCCGGCTGTACGTCCGTGACCTTCAGCGTGTCTGTGCCGTCGTTACAGAGCCAGTATCGGTGATAGACATGCGGACCTTCAGGAAGGAAGCCGAAATCGAACATCTCCTCCGAGAGCCGTATCTTGGGGTCGGCAATGGCGTCCGACGACAACGACAAACCGCCTGCAAAACAAGCGATTACGAGGAACTGGATTGAGCGAGGACATCTGCGAGCGGCCGAAGAACGCATCCCAAACCTCCCAAGCTACAGACAAGAGCGCAACGGTCAACGGATCAGAACCACGGGGACGACATGCGAATAGTGCCCCCATGTCACCCGGCAGAAGTATACACCTGACGACAAGGCCCCGGTACCCTCGAATTCGACCGTTGCCAGATTCGTCAGTCGATCACCCGCCCAAGACAACTCACTGCTGGCCAGATGGGAAGCGACAGTTGCGCCCATGACGTTTACAAGCGAAACTTCAATCGGGCCTGTGAGTGAACGACCGCCGGAACACGCCCATTCGTGAAATGCGTTGTCGGACAACACGATATCGACAGCAAGCTTGTCGGAAAAGGGATTGGGCCTAACGGTGACAACGGGGAGCCCGTCACCGCGCACGCTGCCTTTGTCATCGCCTCTTTCTGACACACCTGTGTTGGCATCAACGGTGGCAGTGACTTCCAAGAGCCAGCGATCGCGATCCGGACGTCCGCT
Source organism: Candidatus Zixiibacteriota bacterium (assembly GCA_040752595.1). Lineage (NCBI taxonomy): Bacteria > Pseudomonadati > Candidatus Zixiibacteriota > Candidatus Zixiibacteriota bacterium. Next base: position 229,948 of record JBFMGX010000004.1, on the reverse strand, counting down.
TCCTTCCACGACCATCGGAAGAAACCCTGAATAGGAGCCCAACTCGGTGGCCAAGCCGAAAATAGAAATAGTCGCCGAATCTCTCGAGTAGGGTGGCAGATTCACCAGACTCGGGGTCACTCGTATCCCAATCGAGCCAGCAGGGCCTGCTTGAGGCCCATGACTGGGCGCCAGAGAAAACGAGTCCGCCAGGGCTACTCGGAGCGTCTCGATGCCTATGTTCTCCAATCCCAGACTGGCGGTTGCCGTTTCTCCAAGCCGGGCGTGTATGTGTATCTCGCTTCCTGACAAGGAAATACCCCAGCGGGACGGCACGAATACAGGTCCTGTCCCTACCCACGCGCTGGTGTCGCCGCCGTTGACGGCGGCGAGGCGATACTCGTGGGACTGCCCGACAACGATGCCGGTGTCCGCGTATTGCAGTCCCCCGAAGAAGGTACCCTGAATCGTATCGGAGTGAGGCGATCTGGGTCCGGAGACTGCGTTGGCAGTCAGAATGAACGCCGGATTGCCGTCCTGAGACGCTTCCTCGGCCATGAGGCTCGATCCCAGAGCCCCCGGCTCGTTAGGGAGGGACTTGAGGAGTACGGCATCAACGAAGATGCCGCCCCCAGACCATGGCTGCCAGGCGGCTTCGCCGTTGTCCGAATACCCGACCAGTGTCTCGAGGGCGGGCGGAAGATCGTCACGGCCCAAACGCACGACACCGTCAGCACCAAGCGGCCACAGGCCGACCAGCCAGATCGACCCGGCGATCGACTCTGGAAGGCGCCAGTCGACAGTCCTGTAACCCATTGAACCAAAACGAATCCAGGGACCATCACCGAGATCCCAACTGATTCCGGGGAGTAGCGCCGGCCCTGGAACGCCGTCTGAATCAGTGTGGACCGACCAGTGAAAGGCCGCCAACGAATCCCACTCCAACTCGGTCACATCGGCAGCCGCAAAGAAATACGCCCCAATCGAGTGCAGCAATGCTCCGCCCTCTGCGACAGGGAGGCGGAAGGCCACGCGTGGCTCGGGGTAGCCGCCAACATGGAAACCCCCCTTTGTCGTGCTGCCTTGGTGCGCAGATAGGGAGTCGGCGAAGACATCGGGATGGAACCAAGTCACCAGTATGGAGCCGTCTGGCTGAAGTTTGGCGTTTGGAGCCAGAGGGGGCGGGTAGGAGCTGAAAACCGGCCTTGGGCAGGCGGCGATACAGATGAGCATCGGTGAGAGCAACACTTTCCAGAGACAGCAGATCCCTCGCTTGGCTCGGGATGACAGGTCGATGCGGGTACGCCGGGCTGTTCCCTCACCCCTTCGACTCCGCTCAGGGCAAGCCGATCCGACCTCTGGTCGAATCGACCTCTCCCTCTCGGCTCCCCTCGGCTTCGCTCGGGGCAAGCCGCTCGGGGCAAGCTGGGGGGAGAGGTTAGATAGTCTGGATGGAGTCGGTCGATGCATGGTGCTGGTGCCCCATGCCCCCCTGTTTGGTCGACCATGCGGACCATCGTGAAGATTTTCGTCTGTTTCAAGAAAAAAAACGCGAAAAACCGTTGACAGGTTTTCTGGGGGTGCTATCTTACGGTCGAGCGTTTAAAGCCCTGCCCGCCTAAGGCGGACGGGGTGACTCTTCGAATCAAAATACCTATCCGAACGGTGCTCCCTTTCGCGTGGGAAAGGTAGAAAGCCGAGCGGGTCAGTATTTTCCTCCTAGCCCGTTCCGAAAATTTCCTATCCCCGCATCGCGGCCATAGGCCGTAGGACGTTCGACTAACGAGCAGGCGTCGGGATGGCGACAACCACGATTCACGATGATGGATCGACAGCCGCCCATGCTTGCGGAAGACTTAGGAAAGATGGGGATCAAGCCAGTTGGACTGAAAAAGCGGCATCAGATTCGGCCGATATGAGAAGAGAGGCAAGGATCGGCCGGCAAGCCAGTAACCCAGGACAAGTGGCCCCCTCATCTGACGAAGCTTCACATCGTGTATCTTTCAGGAGGACTTTGTAAATGCACAAAAAACCCCTTATTGCAGTTCTCGCTCTGGGATTGCTTCTGTTCGCGAGCGTCACGGTATTCGCCACGGACTACGATCCAGCCAATGGCGTGTACCCGAAGGGCGACGCGGGAAGGACTCCGCAGAGCAAAGGCACACCGTCTGTGGAGGCGGCCTCGGGGTCGCTGGTCACGGTCAATGCCGGAACGAACCGGGTGGTGCCGGGGACGTTCTGCGATGGCCGGTGGCAGGGTGCGTACGCCTACTCGGTCGGCGGATGGTATGTCGGCATGGAGTTCTATGCGGCCTACCAGGATCCGTCGAACGCGTCGTGGTGGAACGGGACCTGCGTCAATACTCCCAGCTTTGACGTGACCGCGATCAACATGATCAATCGGTTCTCCGCCGGGCCGTTCCCCATGACGTTTGTCTTCCAGCCGTTGGTTTACGGCGTCAGCTCGACGGCAGAGTGTGCGATCGCCCCGGCTCCGGTAGCGGGCGGCGCGCTCTGTGTCGGTCCGGCGTACGCAGTGACCTGGACGGCTGCGGCCACTTATATCATCAACCTCCCGTTCCCGATTGAATGCTGCCTGTCCGGCCCGTTCTTTGCGGCCTGGTACAGCCCAACAGGGGGTGCCCTGCGCCTCGGTTGCAATGCCGGCTACCCGGCGCCGATGGGTGTGACTTGCGGCGTGTTCAACGAGTATGGCCTCGGCTGGGATGAATTGTCCAAGTACTTCACTTGGCCTGATCCCGGTCCCTACAACCTCGAGTACATTCTGTTCGCCGAGGGGTACACCCCGGACGATCCGGCGACCCATTGCACACCCGGTCTGTGCGACTGGCAGTGGCACTATGTCGGCGAAGCGGCCGACTGCGGTACCGGAACCCCCGGCCTCCGCAACAACGACTGCTGGGAGGCGTACTATCCCCTGCCGTCTGGCGTTGCGGGCGGACGGACGAAAGAGGCGGTGCTCTTCCAGGCGATCGGTCTGGACACCCTGAAGGGCGTGGAGTTTATTCTCTATGGCGCTGGAACGACCGATGATTGGCAGGTCGAGATCTTCGGCGATCTGGGCTTCACGCGCGCCTGTGGACCGGTTCCCGATCCGGCGATGGGCGGCCTCTTGTATTCGGTGGTCATTCCCAACGCCTCCCTGATCTGGGATGGGGCGACACCGAACTACGTGGCGATTCCCGACATCATCTGGGGAACACTGAACGGCGGCCTCCCGCAGAACCTGTTCGTGGCCATTAGTCCGGTGCAGACGGCAGGCGGCGTTGGGTGCATTGCCTACGGCCCTCCGTTCGCCGGGCCGTCCTGTCCGCCTTCTCCGATGTTCTCGATGGCATACTACCCGTTTGCCACGTTCAACGGTGGCGTGGCGACTTGGGAGTACCTGGCCCAAGCGCAAGGCACGGGTCGTGAGTTCGGCATCAACGCCTATGTTTGCAAGGAGAAGGTGCCGATCGTTCCTGCTCACTGCACCACACCTGGTCCGGACGTTTGGAACCAGTGGGGGCATGATGCCCAGCGCACCTCGTTCTCTTCGATCGCCGTGGGCGATCCGAACGGGATCAAGCTGGAGTGGGCGCAGTCCCTGCCGCGTCTGAACAGCTTCTGCTCTCCGACGGTTGCCAACGACCGTGTTTACATCTCGTCGGACCAGGAAGTGACCTGCTGGGATCTCGCCACGGGCGCTTTCTTGGGCGACTTCAAAGGCGCCCCGGAGATGGGTTCGTCGAACCGTGGCAACACCACGATCGACGCCGCCGGGAACGTCTATGCGACCGGTGGTAACTTCAACGCCATCACCAAGATGGGCCCGAACCTCGAGGCCAGCGGGATCATCTGGTCGGTCAACACCTCGTACGGTCCTGTCCCCGGCGGCCTGAGCGGGCAAAACCGGTTCAACACCTGCGTGGTGGCCAATGTCTCCGGCACGGATGTCGTGTTTGTCGCGACCGAGCCGTTCGGAGCTCCGGGCCAGCTATACGCGCTGGATGCGGCTACCGGTGCGCTGTGGGGCAACTGGCCGACCAACCCGATCACCTTCGATGCGGCGGTCGCGCATGGGCCGACTTTTGACGGGTCGTACTTGTACGTCGGCACCCAGATTGGCGGCACGCTTAACACCGGATCACTCTACAAGATCGACGCTACCAACGGTGCCTTCCAGTGGGGCGCGGTCAATGGTGGAGTGGGCTGGGTCGATGTGGCTGGTGACGGTTGGCCGGGCGGCGTGTCGGTCGAGGGAAGCTACCTCTACGGCGCGACCCGCAATGGCGACAACACCGGTCGGCGTTACAAACTCGACGTGTCGAGCAACGTGACCCCGTCGATCGTCTGGAAGTTCAACCAGGGCGTGGTGCTCTACGGCGCCCCGGCGATCGGCAACAACTTCGTGTACATCCCGCAGGACAACCCGTCGTTTGGTCTTTTGATGATCGACAAGGCCATCGGTCTGGCGGTTCACAACTTCTCCGCTGAAGGCGTGGCGTCGGTGACGCAGTCGGCGACGATCTCGTGCGACAAGTACGTCTTCGCGGGCGACCGCGACGGGTACTGGCACCTGCTGAACGCCAACAATCAGAGCAAGGAGTGGTCGCTGGGGTACGTGCACACGGGCGGCGACATTGTCATGGGCACGGCGCTGGCCTCGCACTCGACGAACACCTACGACTACGCCGCGGTCAGCGTCCGCCAGATCACGACGGCGGGCCTGCTGTTGGTCTACCGTCTGAACACCGGACCGCGTCCGCGTCTGGTACAGCATGAGTTCGAGATCGACGTTCCGATTCCATTCGGAACGGACGTTTCCGTGACTGTGGATGACGCCTTTGAGAACATCGGGAACGCGGCCTTGAACTTCACGGCGCTGAACATCGCCGATCCGTTGCCGGATGGCTCGGCGGCGTCGATTCGCCATGCCCGCCAGGATTTGATGCAGCGTCGCTCGCTGTATCCTTCGGTGGATGCTGATTACAACTCGTACTTCACCGATGCGTCCCTGACGAAGCAGCAGCACATGGCCGGCCTGAGCACGCGGATGATCGATGGCGAGCTCACGTGCAATCCGGTGTTGGTCGAAGGCAGCAAGCGTTCCGAGAACCGCATGGCGGCGGGCGCCAGCAACGTCCGTGTCGGCAACGTGAAGATCAACGGCGCGGCCATCCCGACCGCCATCGGCGCGGGCGCGTTCGGCGATCTCACGTTCGACATCAACGGCACGGTTCCGTACCTCGGTCGTGGGATCGACCTGAACATCATTGAGTTGACGAACGACGATCCTGACTTCGACTTCCTGCCGCCGCATTCGGTGGCAGAGTTCGGAGTGACCGCGGTCGGCGGCTGCCTGTTTGCGGCCGACACGCTGTACTTCGGCGACGTGCACGGGGCCGCCACGGCCAACTACGAGACGATGTACAACCATGGCAACCTGGGCGATGATGCCAGCTCGTCACGGGAGTTCCGTTTCGTGGCCGATGGCGGTTCGCCGGACAACAACTTCTACGACGGCACGTTCATGCTGTTCGGTGACTCGTCGGCAGCGATCGGCGGGGCGCAGTTGTTCGTCGACATGTTCGGCGGCCAGGAGAACTACGCCGGCAACCCGCAGCCGCCGGGCGGATGCGCGATGCAGAAGGCGACGAACGTTGTCTTGGGCCGGTACCGGACAGGCGGCGGACCGGTGGACATCTATGGCGAATGGATCCAGTCGGCCTACTCCGACACGGATTTTGCCGCCCCAGCGGGCACCCCGTTGGCTGCGATCGGCTTTGACATCCTCCAGAAAGAGGTCGGCGCGTACGATCCTCTGTATGGGGACTTCAAGCTGATCCACTGGACGTTCACCAACCGCATACCGCCGTTCGGCGATGGCCTGGCGAAGGGTCCGATCTATCCGGGCACGCATATCGACTGGGACATCAACACGGGCGCCAACACCGGATTGGTTTCGGATCTGTTCAACGGCTATGCGCAGTGGGATGCGGGAGTCAACGCGACGATCGCCTATGGTATGTTCGACGTCAATATGCCGTCGACGTACGACGGTATCGATCCTGCGCCGAACTCGCCGCATGGCATCTATGTCATCTCCAACCCGGATCGCATCTACAGCAACTACTGGAATTACAGCGACGGTCCGGGACGGACGGGTGTGTGGGGCGACGTCATGAACATCTTCCCGGCCCGGATGATCGACAATCCGGGTACGTACGAAGACAAGTCGAGCGTCCTGATCGGCAAGCCGTTCTCGCTGGGTGCGGGCGCGACCACCGCCGAGTGGACTGCGGCTGTCTACGGCGTCGATGCCAGCACGGACAACGCCGCCACCATCGAACAGAATGCCCTGGGTGTGGCCAAGCGGGCTGCTCGTTGGGCCGGCTTCGCTCGCGGTAATGTCAACGAGGACGCGTTTGTCGACCTCGCCGACGTCGCGTGGATGATCGCTCTTCTGCCGAAGTATCCGGGCGACTACTGCGGTGACGTGAATGCCGACGGCCTGAACGACGGCGCCGACGTCACGAAGCTCCTCAGTTGGGTGTCCGGACATCCCGCGGATCGGCCGGTGGGCGCTTGGAGATTCTAATCTCCGGTTCTCGCTGGTAAGTCTGTTAGTCCTGAGATCCCCCCGCTTGAGCGGGGGGATCTCTTTTTTGTGTCGCAAGGGGCTGAAGCCCCTTGTCCTCGCAGTTGGGGCGTACGGCAATACGCCCTGCATACCTATGGATTTGTGACCCAAGGATGCAGCAGATCTCACACGTTGCTGAAGGACGCACGAAACGGGAATCGACCCTCCCATGTCGTCCTGAGCGAATCCCGCGCTCTGCGAGCGCGGGATGAAGCGAAGGACCTGCTGTTTCTTCATCTGAACGTAACAGCAGATTCTTCGCCCCGCCAAAGAGCGGCGGGGCTCAGAATGACATGAACGGCGCTTGTCAGCAACCTGGCCAGGTCCTCCGGCAGGTGGCCGGAGAAGTTGTCGATGGCACCATGGCCGTTCGGCGGGTATATAGAGAGCATGCCGACTGTGGCATGGGACAACAGATGAAACGTGAAGCGCTACAGGAGCAGGTGGGGCAGATTCGTGCTCTCCTGGACGATCTGATCGTGCTGGAAGCGGTGTACACCTCGCGCGCGAGCGTCACATTTCGGGGCATGCCGCGGGTGCCAGTCGGCGATTTTGAGTCGACGGTGCGGGCCCGCCTTGAAGCGGCGGGCTTTGACGGGACAGTCGAGGCATCGCCGGAACTTGGCGCCGGAAGCATCAGGGCCCTCGTCACCGTTCAACTGGAGAAGCAGACGGCCCGATTCCCCTGGGTCAATGTGTTGTTGTTCGCCGCGACCGTCATATCGACGACCTGGCTGGGCGGGGCGTCATTTGCGGCCTGGTTCATGGCGATTCTGATCTGTCACGAGTTTGGCCACTTCACACTGGCGCGGCGGCGACGGATCGACGCGTCATGGCCGTACTTCATCCCGGCCCCGAACATTCTCGGGACATTCGGGGCATTCATTCAACTGCGCTCGCCGATTCGCGATCGGACGGCGTTGTTCGACATGGCGATCGCGGGGCCGCTGGCGGGATTCGTGGTCGCGGTCACGGCGCTCTTCGTCGGGTTGGCCAAGTCGACGATTGTTGCGGCGGGCGCGGAGGGAACACAGATCATCCTCGGCGATTCGCTGTTGTTTCGGGGCGTTGCCGCCCTGGTGTTGCCGACGATGACGCCCGATCAGGACGTCATGCTGCACCCGATCGCTTTCGCCGGATGGGCCGGGTTGCTGGTGACGATGTTCAATCTGTTCCCAATGGGGCAACTCGACGGCGGGCACATCGCCTATGCGATCCTGAAGCGCGGGCAGCGTTGGCTGGCTCTGGCGGCGATTGCCGGACTGGTGGCGATCTCCCTATGGTGGCCGTGGTGGCTGGTGTGGGTGGCCATCGGGTTGTTCCTGCGCCCGGAGCATCCGCCCACGCTGGTCGATGAGATCGCCGTGGGGCGGACACGTCGGATCTTGGGCGCCGTGGCCTTCGTCATCTTCATCCTGTGTTTCACGCCGGTCCCGTTCCGAATTCCTTAGACAGAAACGCAGAAGTCACAGCGCATGATCTGCGCCGTCTATTCAACGTCCTGGCAACAGATTACAGCTCCGATCCGAACGGGCGAGGAGACGAGGCGCAGACGCTGCGTCTTGAACGGCATTTTCAAGACAGTCAGAAGTCGATCGTCGGGTGTAGTTCATTGATTGACTGCGTGATACCAGAAGGGTGTGCGCGGGAGCGATATCGGCATGCAAGTTGTGTCAGTTCTCTCTGGACCTGTAAGACTCTTCGTCGCAACACAGGGTGGGATCAAACGCGGGAGTGGTAGTCGAAGGCATTTCACGGAAGAAACCCCCAAGCCAAAGGATGGTGACGATACGCGTGATCCCACCCACGCAAAAACGCAGTACTGACCCATAGGTGAAGGAACAAGCAGTCGAGAAGGGCCTCTGGCGGGGACGAGGCCCTTTTCGTTTATCAGGGGGCTGAAAGCCCCCTGTCCTCGTTGGGGAGTTTCAGGGATTGGGGCGGCATGCGGCGATCACCAGATCGGTCGAGCGCCTCTCGTCGAAGGGCTTCCGGGTCAAGTCGCCATAGACATGGATGCCGGTGAACCCGGCATTTTCCAATCGCTCCCGCATTCGGAAGTGGTCCCAGCGTTTCCAGCGCGAGGTATGAAGCTCGAACGAGTCTTTGGGTCCGGCCACAACGAGGGAGAACAGCAGGCCATCGGCATCGGGAACGGCATAGCGCCAGTAGTGGGTACCGTCGACGACGCGATGCGAGACCAGCCGACGCAGCCCGAGGAAGAAGGGGGTGAGATTGAGCATCTGAGCAAGGAGCAGCCCACCAAGACGTAGGGAGCCAAGCAGTCCCCGAAGCGAATCCTCCATTCGCTCATCGTCCTCATGGCCCACAAGCGCATTCCCCATCGCAAAGACCGCATCGAAGTGGCCGGGATAGATGACGTGGGCAGAACGAAACGGGGCGCCATGGAGGGGAAACCGCTCCCCGCGGGCCCGAACGTTCTCCAGGGTCAGCCGAAGCATCGGCTCAGAGAGATCGAGGCCGACCGGCGAAACACCGCATTTCCGAAGGGCAAAGAGGAGTGCACCGCCGCCGCAGCCGGCGTCGAGGGCCGTGCGGATCCCGTACTCAGAAACCCAAGGTCCGATCGATGCGGTTATCGCGTCGATGCGATCCGGGTACCCAGTCATCGCATTGTAATGACGCGCCAGAAACGTGTAGGAATCGGATGACCCCATTATACGCGAGGCGGCCACCGGGTCACGGCGTCATGGCTGTCGGCAGACGGCGGCGGGCCAGGGCCAGACGACCGGGGCCGCGGAAGAACAAGTGGATTGCCATCAGCAAGAGCAACGAGTCTTGCCAGATCACGTCGAATCCGGCCTTGCGACTCTGCGGATCCGAGGTGAAACAGCCACAGGCGATGTCGACGCCGCGGATGAGGTTGATCGTGACGGCCACGAGAAACACGACCAGAAGAGCACCAAGGATGGTGGTGGCGCCGTCGACCCGGGTCCCGAGGATCAGCGCCGCGCCGCAGAGGAATTCCAGCCAGGGCAGAACCACGGCGAAGATGTTCACAAGGGAACCGGGAAGGAGGTGGTAGTTGTGGACCGCTTTGGCGAAACCGGCGGGGTGGACAATCTTGTCGAGCGAGGCATAGATGAATACGCCCCCGAGAATCAGGCGAAAGAGCAATCCCAGCCATTCACTGCGCAGAATCGACATCATGGACCCCATTCGATTCACACACCGGGAGGCGGCGCCGCACCCTTCTCCATCGGCAAACCCTCTTGTTCCCAGATTGTGGAACCGCCGAAGAAGACCGAGACCTGCCCGTATCCCTTCTGACGGAGCAGTCGGGCCAGGAACAACGACAACTCGCACTCGGAGCCGCCGCAATACGTGACGATCTCCCGATCCTTCGGCAGACGTTCCTCGACGCCGGCCCAGTAATCATCGAACATCTCGAAGGGAAGCAGGACCGCGCCGGTGATGTGGCCTTGCTCATAGTCGGCCGGGTAGCGCGCGTCCACGAAGACGACGTTCTTGTCGGTGTGCTTGGCCTCGGCCTGCGTGAGCGTGAGAAACGGGGGATCACCTGGCTGTACGGACGAAGGCGGCACGATCGAGTCGGCAGCGGCTTGGACAGTGGCTCCCCATTGCCCGACCCAGGGAATCCCCCCCGGGACGACCAGGTTGCGTCCAACTCCGAGAATCACCGCGGGGCAGGCCAGGAGGATGATCTGTCTGAACAGGCGTGATGCGTGCATGTACTCTCCGGAATGTGAGCCTGGATAACCACTTCGTCCCGGACGGGGACGGCTTTGTTCTTATACGCTTCTCCCCGGCCGTCGGATGGCGGCGATGGCACAGGATTCAACGCCGGTTGCCCAGAGAGTCTCCCGGGTCTGTCGGCGGCGCCGGTCCGACGGCGAACGTATCGATGCGCCATTCCCGCTGGCCCACCAGATGCAGAGTCAACTCACGGGCAGGAGACGAACTGTCCGAGGCGAGCGCCACGGCCAGAATCAACTCGGCCTCCCCCAGTGTCAGGGAGAGATGCTTGATTCGCAGATCGGCCGTATCACCGGCGGCATCGGCAAAGACATCGATCAGCAACCGGTTGGCGGAGAAGCGCGGTGTCCCCAGGCGCTGCAAGGCAGTAATGCTGCGTCGATTCAGTGCCGCCTCGATCTGCGGGATCATTGCCTTGAGGGTATCGACCGGATCTGTGCGTTTGCGGGCGCAACCGAGTGCGCAAAGCGCTATCCCCAAGACAATGAACGTGATCGGGCCGACATGAACAGCAGATCCCTCGCTGCGCTCGGGATGACAGGTACGGGCTTCAGGTTGCTCGCTCATATCGTCTTGTACTCACAGGAAGCAACCCTGGCGGGATAGCACTGCGACGTCTCACCGCCGCAGCGGCTCGGGATCAACCAGCGATTGGCGGATGCGAAGGTACCCCTCGTACCGTTCCGTGCTGATCGAGCCGCCGGCGACGGCCTCCCGAATGGCGCAATCCGGTTCGCCGACATGAAGGCAATTACCGAATCGACATTGGCCCAGGTACGGGCGGAAATCCCGATACAAGCCGGGGAGTTCCTCGGCTGTAAGATCCCATAGTCCGATCGCTCTCAGGCCCGGCGTATCGGCGATATAACCGCCGAAACCGAGGGGATGCAACTCGATACTCGTCGTTGTATGCGTCCCACGCTCGGTCGCCTCGGAGACCTCCCGTGTACGCAACCCCAGCCCCGGCTCTAAGGCATTCAGCAGTGAGGACTTGCCGACTCCGGAGTGTCCCGCAAAGATCGACACCTTGAGTTGCACCACCTCCCGCAGTTGTGGCAGCCCCTCCCCTGTAAGCGCCGATGTCACGACGACCGGATACCCGGCCTTGTTGTAGACATGGCGGGCGCGTTCGCCGCCATGAGGCTCCACGAGATCAATCTTGTTCAGGACGACGGCGCCATCCAGGCCCGTCTTCTCGGCGACCAGGAGCAGTCGATCCACGGCGCCAAACTTGAGCCGGGGCCGTGCCAGCGACGCGACGGCGATCAGTTGGTCGCAGTTGGCAACCAAGACCTGTTCCCATTCGGGTTTCAGGACATCGGGGCGTGAGAGCTTGTTGACCCGCGGATGGACGGAATCGATGACGCCATACGGTGGGTCTTCAACGGTGACCTGAACACGATCGCCGACCGCAACCGGCGTGTGCGTCTTGGCGCCGGAAATCCGCATCCGCCCCCGCAGACCGCAGTCGAAAGTCCCTTCCGCCGTTACGACGACAAAGCGGCTTCCGTAGCTCTTGATGACCCGTCCTTCCCGAACGACCGGTTCGTCCATGGCGTTTGGCGTTCCGACGTCAGAGATCCACAATCGCAACGTGGACGGGCGACGGCATAAAAGAACCCCGGGGAGGAAGATCCCGAATGATGGGGCGACCAGAGACGGGGCCAGTGATCATATCCCGGTCATGTACTTCGCCAGGTTGGCGATGGCTTCATCGAGGTCGCAAACCTGATGAACCTCCCGATGGACGAAGCGCTCCGGGATGGGGCATTTTTCGAGAATGGACTTCAGTTGATCTCCCGAGGCAACGTCGTAGACCGTGACGCTCCCGTGCTGGGCCCGGAAGGCCCAATGATGGGCCACGGTACCCTTCTTCGACAGTTCCCTCAGATATGCCAGCCAGTCGGACATGGCCGTTATCATCCCGCCCAAATCGTTGATCGGCTCATCCTGTCCCTTGCGTCTCTCGAACACCAAGAAGTACATGTCTCTCCTCCCCGACGGAGGCGCATACGCTACCGCCTTCGAGAATATAGACCACGCCCGTGACATCGACAAGCCCGGCCGCGGCGAACGGGCGATTCAGCGACCGTCGGCGGTTGGTGCGTGCCCGGTGCCGGTGCCGGCGTGGGGGTGGTCCAGAAAGTGATCAAAAACGGGGGCCGTGGTCGCCAGGCGCTCCTGTTCCAGCCGGATCTGGGCGGACTTGTATTCCCGCAAGCGGACATGCTGCGAGAACGAGGCAATCGAACCCAGCACAAAGACGGGGCCGACCTCCGTCACGTGCAACAGGATGGAGAATCCCAGCGCCTCATCCTTGCGCACGCCAAAGAACGCCAGGCCGACCACGCAGGCCAGTTGGAAGGTCCCGATGTTCCCGGGGCTGACCGGGACCATGATGACGACCGTGTTGACGATCAAGATGACCATCGCGCCCCAGAACGGGATATCGAAGGCAAATGCGCGCAGCAGAAACAGGACCAGAAGCGCATGCGACAGCCAGGCCGACACGGAGAGCAAGCCGACCATCGATAGGTGACGGCTGCTGCGGAGCATCTTCAGTCCGTCGAGGAAGGAGGCACTCACGCTGTCCCATTCGCGCACGAGACGCGCCGGGGCACGACGGCGGAACCACCCGGCCGTCAGGGCGCTGCGTTCCCGATGACGCAAAGCCCAATAGAAGAAGCCGAAGAGCATGGCGCAGGCGAACAGGACCGCCACCTCGCCACGCACCATCCATTCCGGCATGACGAAGAGAAACGACGTGGCGAAGATCATGACGACAAGGATGAGACCATCGAACAGGACCTCGAGGATGACCATCGTGAAGGCGGAGGTCTTGGTCATCCCCAGGGTCCGGGAGAACAACAGGACGCGGGCGACCTGCCCGGTGAGCACGGGGAGGATAATGTTGAGCAACTGACCGACGTTGTAGACCGCGAAGACACGCCGCTGAGACAGGTGACGCTCGGGTGTTTGCTCCGCGGGCGGCATGATGAAACGCAGCCGCAGGGCCCGGAAGACCGGCATGCCGACAGCCCCGGCGAGCACCGGGATCAGATACCGGGGGTGCATGCCGACGATCGCCCGCCAGATGTCGAGCGGGTCGGAATCGCGGAACATGTAGACCAGGACGGCGAAGGCGGCCAAGAGACCGAGGATGCGGATCCATCGCCAGGGGGGCGCCTGCATGGGAGCGAATCCGAACGGGCGCGTCGGGACCTCGTGTGCGCCTCCGGCAACATCGTCCGCCGAGGACAACGAGTCAACGGCGAATCGGGGACGGCGCAACCCCCAGCAGACCGCTGAAGAACCGCCCCGAATTGTCATTCTGAACTCCGCCTCTCTTTGGCGGGGCTTGCCCGCCAGAGGCGGGCGAGAATCTGCTGTCTCTTCATCGGGGAAGGAAAGCAGATGCTTCGCTTCATCCCGCCCGCCGCGGCGGGCGGGATTCGCTCGGCATGACAGCCCTGTGCTCCCATGATGGTTCGCGACTGGGCGGGAGCGAATACAGTGATTGACCTCCGGCGATTGCAGGTCGCGGGATCGTTCTATTTGCCGGGGAGATCGGAGCAGTTCGAGTACATTACAGGTGGGTTGGCGGTGGGCGTTGCCCCGCCCTCCCGCTGACAGAAGCCGTTACACGATCTCGAAGGCGGTGGCGGCGACCCAGCCCTTGACGCCATTGGGGAATCGAACCAGATACCAGCCGGATTCGCTGCGCTCGACAGTGCCTTCGAGGCCATCATGGGCGACGAATTGCAGAGCGTAGTCATTACCGGGACCGCCGCGAATATCGGTCTTCACCGCAATCACGGCGCCGTCGTGTCTTGAGACATCGCGGACATAGGCGGTGGCGGCGACACCGGTCAGCAGGAGCCAGAGGCACCAACAAACAACGAGTGCGCCGACCGGGATCGCCTTCCCCGGTCTGCGCTTGGGCCATAGACTCCAGGCGGTCAGAAGAACGGCGGCCCAGAAGGAGATTCCGGCCAGGGCGCGGGCCTCATAGATCGAAAGACGACCGACGGCGGCGAGCCACCATCGCTCCAGAAAGAGCACGCCGACCGGCTCGATCTTGTCGGCGGCAAAGAGCCGGACATAGCGGTAGTTGGCCCTCAGATCGGCATCACGGGGCGTGAGACGGAGGCCGCGCCGGTACGCAACCAAGGCCGAGCCGATGCTTCCCGACTTGAATTGCGCATTCCCGAGGTCATACCAGACACGGGCGTCATCGATTCCGGACTGCACCAACGCCAGGAAACCGGCGGCCGCCGAATCGAATCGGCCGCGCTGATAGGCGGCGACGGCATCACTGAACAACCGATCCGGGCTTTGTGCCCATGCGGGACAGACCGCGCCGAAGAGAATGAGTTCGACCACGAAGGCCGACAACGTACGGGCCCGGCGGCAAGAGATGTATGCCAGAGCGGGCGTCATCGCGGTTTCTCCAGCGACACGAGGACGCGTGCCGCGCGCGCCGGGAGGTCAGCGGAGGCACGATGGTCCTGCCCCGGCGCATACCGCTGTTGATCGCACGATTGGAGTATGTCCAGGTACTCGTTGACGGTGCCCTCAGGCAGTCCATCGTCGAGGAGCTGCCCGCGCATTTCATCGCGCCGGAGACCCTGCGCGGCACAGTTGTAACGATCGGAGTAGTATTGCAGGAGCGCCTCGGCAATGGTCTCGGCGCTCAACCCGGCTGATGGCTTGTCGCTGCTTGCGCGCTCTTGCATGCGTGCCATCGCGAGGCGATAGGCCAGACGGCGACGCCGACCCACCGGATCGGCGGCTTCGCGCAGCAGGCGACGACGCCACCCCAAGAGCAGAGTCAAGCCTGCCAGTGGGAGAATGTGACCGATCCAGAAGGCGCCGCCAAAGAGACCGGGATCGCTCCGTTGCCGGAAATGTCCGCCTTCGGTCTTGAGAAAGCGAACGTCGGCGGCCAAGTCCGAGAGTTGGTCCGCGCCCAATCGAAGTGATGGGATGGTGAAATCGGCCGCCGCGCCGGTGACGGTGACCGGGATCGAATCGCTGCGGACCGTCTGATAGGACCGGCGGGCAACGTCAAAGTAGGTCACGGCGAATGGAGGAAGACGGTAGCTCCCCGGACGCTGCGGAACGAAGACTTCTTCGAACGTCTTGCGTCCGCTGACCCGATAGTCGGTTGTCGAGATGTCTTCGCTCGTGCCGCCCGAGAAGATGCGGAAGTTGGGAAGTGAATCGAAGTGCGGCTCCGGGATCGATTTGATGTTCCCCTCACCGGACACGGTGACCTTGACCGTAATCGGATCGCCGACATTCACCGAGTGGACATCGGCGCGCGCCTCGACGGCGAATCTCCCGACCAAACCGGAGGCCTCACGGGGTTTTCCAGACTCGGGCAGGGGACGTACGAACAACCGCAGAGACGTCGTCGTCAATTTGAGTTCCTCGCCGCGGTTGAAAGCGCCGAAGTAGTCGTTGTCGAACAGACTGAAGGGGTCGCGCGGTGCGGCGCGACGCCGGCCGATCACGGTCGCTTTGACTTCCGAAGGTCCGATGGTCTTTTCCCCGGCGTCGGTGGGAAACAGCGCCGTGCGGATCTCTGTGACCTCGTACGGCACGCCGTCCACAACGGTCGTGTACTGCCGCTGCGGCGGGAGGTCCTGGAACCAGAAGTTGGCGAAGGCGGGACGGGAGTATTCCGGCGACGAGAGCAACGGCTCGCCCTTGTAGAAACGGAAGATGTAGGTGACCGGCTCGTTGACGTACGCTGTGTCCTTGTCGAGGGCGGCGGTGATGAACACCTTACGCTTGGCTTCCCGTGCGGCGGAGACTTCATTTCGCGGGTGCTCGGGAGGCGCGGGCACAGGTGCCGGCGACGCCGGCGGGGCCTCATTGACGACAACGGTTTCCGCCTGCGTCGTGTACTCGACACCGTCCACGGTGACGCGCGCCGGACCAACGGTGAAGCGACCGGCATGGCGGGGCGACAGCACATACGAGTAGATGATCGACGATCGGACACGCCCGTTGGTCACCTGCATGCTCTGGTTGCGTCCCGAGGAGAAGACTTGGAAATCCGGAAGCGGCGGCAACTGCGGCTGGGGCAGTGAGCGGGAATCGCTTTCCAGAGTCAACTGCAGAGTGGCGTTCTCGGAGAGCATGATCTTCTTCGGTTCGACCTTGAGTCGAAACGTGGTATCGGCAAAGGCGGCGGCAAGCGAGAACGCCAGGAGAACACACGCCAAGGTGATGGTTCTGCCGACCCTTGCGAGAATCGGAACCGGCGGAAGATCGCCGTGACGTTCAATCGAAGACACCCGACCCCTCACCCCTTCGACTTCACTCAGGGCAGGCCTACCCTCTCCCCATAGGGGAGAGGGGAAGAAACTGCCGCCTCGCCCTTTCAAGGAGAGGGTTGGTATCAGAGTGTTGCCGCGCGCGCTCATTTTGCCAGAAATACGCACACTATCAAGTTAGGAAAGAACGGTATCCATGTCATTCTGAGCCCCGCCGTTCTTTGGCGGGGCGAAGAATCTGCTGTTACCTCTATGGGGAGAAACAGCAGATCCTTCGCTTCATCCCGCGCTCGCGGAGCGCGGGATTCACTCAGGATGACATGGGTGGAGACGCTACGCATTTCGTGTACTCTTCACGAGCCTGCCAAGCCGCCATACCAAGCTCGCACTACCAGTCCTTGACGACGTCCTCTTCGGTGACGCGTTGGGCCCGCAGGCGCTGAAGCTTCAACTCATCGTTCTTGAGCGCATCGAGGATACGCTCGGCGTCCTGTCGGGTCATCCCGGTCATCCGCTGCTGCGCCTGACGGCGGCGCTGTTCCTGTTCTTGCTGCTCTTTCTTCTGTTGGTCGGACTGCTGATCGTTCTGGGATGAATCCGACTGCTGCTGACTCTGGGAATCCTGATTCTGCTGATTCTGCGTGGAATCCTGTTTCTGTTGCTGATTCTGATTCTGGTTCTGCTGCTGATTGGAATCGGGTTTATTCTGTTGGTCCTGTTGGTTCTGCTGCTTCTGCTGGGGTGTGGAGTCCTGTTTGTCCAGGTGGCGCAGAGCCATCTCCAGGTTGTGCTTGGCGTCCAGATCGTCGGGATTGCGGCGCAGCGCCGCCTTGTAGGCATCGACCGCGGGCTGGAACTCGCGCATGCGGTAGAGTGTGTTGCCGAGGTTGTACTCGGTCTCGGCCGACAGCGTCTGGTCGTCACGAGCCAATGCGTTGTGATAGGCGGCCGCGGCGGAGTCGAAGGCACCCTTCAGATGATAGGCGTTGCCGATGTTGTAGACGACGCCGGGGACATCGGGGCGTTCGATCAACGCGGATCGGTACGCTTCGAGCGCCTCATCGTAGTGCCCCTTGCCGGCAAGGCGATTGCCATTGTTGTTGAGCTTGGCGAAGTCATCGGCGCGGGCTGTGATACCAACGAGCGTGAAGACAGCGATCAGTGAGTTGGCCATGATAGACCTTGAGAATAGGCACAGCCGGAAGTACGGCCACGGTGTGTGCGCATGAGCACGGTGAACAAGGGGCTGAAGCCCCTTGTTCACCAGACGATGCGATGGTCTCAGCCCAGTCATTTGGTCCTCTTCAAGCACCGGGAGGTGGCTGGATGTCCCGCTTCCCCCGTCGTGCCAGCGGCAACGCGGCCTCGGCCATCAACAACGCAAAGGCCGGGACGAGGAAGTACTGAAATCTCTGTTCGAACTCGGTGAACAGACGACCCTCCATCTCCTTTTTGTCGAGCGTCGATAGCTCCTTGAACAACTCGTCCAACTCCATCTGCGCCGGACCGGCGCGGAAGTAGCGGCCGTCCGTGGCCAGAGCGATCTTCTGCAGGGTGACTTCATCGAGCCTGGAGAGAACGACCTGTCCATTCTGGTCCTTCTTGAACCCGGTCAGGTTGCCCTGCTCATCCGAAAGCGGAATCGGCTCGCCGGCGGGCGTGCCGATGCCGACGGTGTAGATGCGGATTCCCTGCTTCGCCGCCTCTTGAGCCGCCGTCAGAGGATCACCCTCCGTGCCCTCACCATCCGTCACGACGATGAGGATCTTGAACTGCTTTTCGTCCTGAGAGAACATGCCGGCGGCGGTCGTGATCGCGGCATCGAGCGCGGTGCCGGGACGACCGGCCGAACGGATGTCCACGGCATCGAGCAACAACCGCGCCGCGGAGGCATCCAGAGTCAGGGGGCACTGCACAAAGGCACTGCCGGAAAAGACCACGAGGCCGATCCTGTCCCCCGCCAGACGGTCGAAGACCGCGGCGATCTCGCGCTTGGCGCGTTCCAAGCGGTTGGGCTTGACATCAGCGGCGAGCATCGAGCGGGAGACATCGAGTGCCACCACGATGTCGAGCCCGCGCCGCTGGAGCATGACGGCCCGCGCGCCCCATTGCGGTCCCGCTGTGCCCAAGATCAAAAGCACGAGCGCACCGGCAAGGAGCATTCCCCGCCAGAAGCGCCGGCGCGACATCTCTCCGCCGGTCAGCCGCTGCCAGGCAGACGATGCCGCAAAGCGCACGGCCATCGCCCGGCGACGCCGACTGACCCAGACCAGAAACACGGCCACGAGTGGAACCAGCCAGAGAAGCCATAACCAAGTGGTGGCACTGAAACGCATCGTGCAATCCGTCTCAGTCTGCTTGGGTTGGAACAGACAGAGGAAGAACTCCCTCACCCGATCCGCCTCCGGCGGATCGACCTCTCCCGGAGGGAGAGGTTATCTCACCCCCTCTCCCTTTCAGGGAGAGGGCTGGGGTGAGGGTGGTGAATGATGCGCTCATCCCGAAACAAATTCTACGGCAACGTGCGAAACCAGGTTCCATTCAGGACCACGCCGAGGACGGTCGCCGCCAGGGCCAGAGCGCTGAAGTGGGCGAACAGATCCCGATACTGAACATACTCCTTCACCTTGACCTCGGTCTTCTCCAACGTACTGATCTCCCGGTAGATGCGTTCCAACATCTGTTCGGAACGCGCGCGGTAGTAGCGGCCGCCGGTCATGTCGGCGATCTTCTGGAGCACGACCTCATCGATTTCATTGGGAAGACTGATGTATCGCTTCCCGAAGACCGGGTCCTCGACCGGATACATCGCCGTGCCCGGCTTTCCCGCGCCGATCGTGTACACCTTGATCCCGAGTGTCTTGGCGATCTCGGCGGCCGTCAACGGCTCGATTTGCCCACGGTTGTTGACACCGTCGGTCAACAGGATGATGATGCGGCTCTTGGCGTGGGAATCGCGCAGTCGGTTGACCGCATTGGCCAGGCCGGTGCCGATGGCGGTTCCATCGGTGATCATGCCGAAATCGACCTTGTCGAGGAGACTCAGCAGGACATCGTAGTCGAGCGTCAACGGACATTGCGTGAACGACTCGGCGGCGAAGACCACGAGCCCGACGCGATCATTGGTACGCCCCTTGACGAAATCGCGAATGACCTGCTTGGCGACATAGAGGCGGTTGTGCGGCTGGAAGTCCTCGGCCTTCATGGAACCGGAGACATCCAGCGCCAGCACGATGTCGATTCCTTCGGAGGTAATCTCGCGCGAGGCCGTCCCGGTCTGGGGGCGCGCCATGGCCACCAACAGCGCGGTCAGTGCCAGAATGCGGGCCGCCGAGGGAAGCCAACGGAAGCGCACGCGCCACGACGGACGAACATCGCCCATCAGAGTCAGCGATGAGAACGCCGTGGCACGGCGCTGCCGCCGGGAGCGAATCTCCCACCACACCAGCGCGACGATCAGCGGCGCGGCCCCCAGAAACCAAGGATTGGCGAAACGGAGGATCATGTGCTTCCCTGCTTGTTCGGCATTCGGTCGCTCACTGGCTCGTCCGCTCCCATTCCCTCACCCGATCCGCCTGCGGCGGATCGACCTCTCCCGGAGGGAGAGGTGATCACTTCCCCCTCTCCATTTCAGGGAGAGGGTTGGGGTGAGGGTCCTTCAGCGATTGTTGCATCATATCACGATCCGTGGGTTGCCGGGACCTGCCCGACTTCCGGCTCGTTTCCGGTCGCGGCCGGGGGGACACGGGGAATCGTCTCATTCACGAATGCGCGCACCCATTCCCAATCAACCATCGCCCGCCCTAGGCGCGCCGGGAGACGGGCATAGCGCACCTGGTCGGCCAGGTCGAGGAACTCGCGCGCCCGCTGGCGGTGGGTCCCATTGAAGGGGGCCTCATTCAGAATGGCGGCGATTTCGGTCGTGGTCTGGTCAATCGACTGCCAGCCATAGCGTCCGTCCCAGTACCGACGCAGGATCTCCGAGAGGTGGAAATACCAGAGCCGCGCGCCATCTTGATCGGGATCGACTTCCTCGTGCAGGGCTGCCAGAGCTGCCAGCGCTGTTTCCCAAGGGGGGACCGGCGGCACTGTGAGCACGGCGGCGCGGCGGCGACGACGTCGCTCCCACCACCATGTCGCCGCAAACAACAAGACGATCAACGCTCCTGCCAGCCACCAAAACCAAGCGTGCTGGCCGGCCACATAGGGGCCTTTCAAGCCGCGAATGTCGGTGGTATCGGCGCTTCCTGCCAGAACACTGGTGATTGTGACCGCCAGCGAATCGGCCCGCCACGCGCGGGTCGCGCCACTCTTGTCGGTCAATACGCCGTTGATTGACGGTATCCATAGGTCGCCGGTCTTGAAGGCGGCCAAACGCCACCGACGTTTGTACTCACGACGACCGTCGCGAAGCGCACCCTCGCTTTCCACCGTGTCGCCCAGGACGTCAAACTGGCCCAGCATCGCGGCGGGTGGTGGAACACCCAGGCGCAAGGTGGAGTCGAAGCGCACCGTGAGCACGAATGCGATTGGATCGCCGACCGTCGCGGTTTGACGGTCGGTGGAGACGATTAGCTCGGGTGGAGGAATCTGGGCGTGGACGCCCGCGACCTGCAGGAGAATGCTCGCCAGAATCGCAGCCACTCGCAACCGTCGCGGGGAATCCCACCCTGCGGGTGGGGCACAATGGCGGACATACACGTGCCGGTCAGCCCTGGGGCTGACGTTCGCCCACGACAGTGGGCGAATTTGGCCTTTGGCACGTCTCACCAGACGGACCCTCCGGGTCCGAAGTCAGCCCAAGGGCTGACCCGCACACCACAAATGCACGCCGATTCTGCAAAACGGCACTCCCACTCTTCGGGTGGGTCACTGGGGGCCATGGGGGAGACATTAGCCATCTATCGTCGGCGCTCCCGTTGGCGGAAAAAGCGGACCAGAGCATCGGCACTGGAGCCATCGGTGGCGACGGTGACGGTGTCGAGCTTGATCGAATCGAAGTATCGTTGACGGCGGGCATCCGCGACCGTCACGGTGCGTTCGAAGGCGCGTCGGGCGGCCGGGTCGGAAGTGTCGACGATTTGCCGCCGTCCGGTTTCGAAGTCCTCCAGCTCAATCAGGCCGACATCGACCCAGTTGCGCTCGCGCGGATCCTGAACCTGCACCGCGATCAGATCGTGGCGGCGATGCGCAATGGAGATCGGACGCTCCCAACCTTTGTCGAGGAAGTCGGAGATGAGAAACGCCACCGACTTGCGCCGCGTGACGCGTCCGAAGAACTCCAATGCCTGCGCGATGTCGGTGCCGGTGTGCTGGGGCGTGAAGTAGAGGATCTCCCGAATCAGACGCAGCACATGCGAGCGGCCCTTTTGCGGCGGAATGTAGAGCTCGATCTGATCGGTGAAGACGATCATGCCGACCTTGTCGTTGTTTTTGATCGCTGAAAACGCCAGGATCGCCGCGGTCTCGGCCGCCACCTGGTTCTTGGCGCGGGCGACCGTGCCGAAGTGTCCCGAGGCGGACAGATCGACCAGCAGCATCACAAGGAGTTCGCGCTCCTCGCGGAACTTCTTCACGAATGGGGCTCCGGCACGAGCGGTGACATTCCAGTCAATCAGGCGGATGTCATCGCCGGGGAGGTACTCGCGCACTTCTTCGAACTCCATCCCCTGCCCTTTGAAGACGGAATGGTATTCCCCCCCGAAGAGGTCATTGACCAGCCGGTTGGTGCGGATCTCGATCCGGCGAATCTGGGCGATGAGGTCTTTGGGGAGCATGATGTCGGTCGTTTCGCTGTCGCCATGCGCAGGGGGCTGAAAGCCCCCTGTCCGCGTGGAATGCTATTTCGAGGACAGCGGGTTTTCAACCCGCTGACGGCGCGTCTCAAACACGCTACGGTACCTCGACGTGATCGAAGATCTTCTGCACGATCGCGGCCGGGGTGATCTGTTCGGCCTCCGCTTCGTAGGTGACGATGATGCGATGACGCAGAACATCAGGGCCGATCGCCTTGATGTCCTCCGGCGTGACGTATCCGCGTGCATTGATGAACGCATGCGCCCGCGCGGCCAGGTTGAGATAGATCGACGCCCGCGGCGAAGCGCCATAGGCGATCAGGCCGGACAAGTCGAGGCCATACGCCTCCGGACGGCGCGAGGCATGAACGATGTTGACGATGTAGTCCTTCACCTTGTCGTCGATGTAGATCCGGCGCACGACACCGCGGGCGTGCAGGATGTCGCCCGGCTCGATGACCGGCTGCACCGCGATCTCCTCGGCGCCGGTCATGCGGTCCATGATCTGTCGCTCTTCGCCCCTGTCCGGGTAGCCCACGATCACTTTGAGCATGAAACGGTCGACCTGCGCCTCGGGGAGCGGATAGGTTCCCTCCTGCTCGATCGGATTCTGCGTGGCCAGCACCAGAAACGGGCTGGGTAGAGGGTGTGTCGACTCGGAGATCGTGACCTGCCGTTCCTGCATCGCCTCCAACAGGGCGCTCTGGACCTTGGCCGGGGCGCGGTTGATCTCGTCGGCCAGGATGATGTTGGCGAAGATCGGCCCCTTGCGGGTGGCGAAGCTCCCCGACGTGGGGTTGTAGACCATCGTCCCTATCAGATCAGCGGGCAGCAGATCGGGCGTGAACTGCAGCCGCTGGAACTTGGCGCGGATCGCGGCCGCCAGCGTCTTGACCGAAAGCGTCTTGGCCAGCCCCGGCACGCCTTCAAGAAGGATGTGACCATCGGCCAGAAGCCCGATCAGCAACCGCTCGACAAGTTGGTACTGCCCGACGACAACTTGTCCAATTGCGTCTTTCAGTGTGCGGCAGAAGGCGCCGGCTTTCTGGACTTCTTGCTGAATCGCTTCGATGTCTTGATGCATGGTTTGTTGTTCCTCGTGTGACCTTGGTCCGAGAATCAATGTCGTGGTCCGGGTGAATCAGTCGGCGATGAACCAGTTGTAACCCAAGCGTGGTCCAAGCGTTCCAGCGTGTCCCTTGCCAGTTGGGCAGTGCTTTCCAAGTCGGCAAAGGTCCCCGTCCATCCCGCATATCGTGTTGTGCCGCAACGCTGTAGTAGGCTGTCCAAGAGAGCCAGCACGTCGCCGTCCTTGACCCGCACAGAGACGAGGTTGACGATCTCCGTCATTGTTGCCCCGGCCAGAGAAACCCCCAAGCGACGTGCAATATAGCCGCGGATGACCCTCTCGAGATCGTTGAGGAGTCGCTCGGCGCGGTCCTCGCGGCAATGGACAGTGATTTCGGCCAGCATCCCCAGCGCCTCGTCCAATGGGGGAGGCAAGCGATGGCGATGGCGCTGAGTGACGCGTCGGCGCCAGATTCCGACGGCAAGGAAGACACCGGCGGCAGCAGCGGTTGTTCCCACGATCAGCAGCAGACGGCGGCCCAGCCGTGATTCCGGCAAGACCTCGACCATCACGGGTGCGCCGAGGACCGGCACGACTGGTCCCATGCGGCCGGACGGATCGCTGGTCACGACGACGGGGACGATGGTGCTCTTGGCCGGGGCGACGGCTTTCAGTTGGAATCGCCAGGTCCGTGTGCCTCTCCCCTGCGGATCGAATTCCTCGGATGCCGTGGACTGACCGGCAGGGCGCCATTCGGGTCCGGTGTTCAAGTACGCGCGGAGGGGTGACGGTTCCGCCAAGGTGTCACGTCGGATCGCCACCACGGTGACGGTGGCGGACTGGCCGACCCTGAGAGAGGGTCGATCGATTATCGCGGTGATCTCGATCGCCGAGACCGGGATGGCAGTCATTCCCGCCAAAGCGAAACCCAACAGAATGTGGCGGCGGAGCACAAACAGACCAGACCGCATAGCTCGAAGAAACGCTCTCACAACCGGAGCGTCAACGGCGACGACTCCACTGTTTCCTGGCTGCCTGGCCATCACAACCGGATCACGGATTGAGACGCCCCAGCGCCAGCCACGCCAGGCCCGCCAACATGCACAGCTTGAGACCCGCGGACCAACGAGAAGCGCCGTCTTCGGAAGGGTTGAACCAACACTGGGCCGCCCCAAGTAGGAGCGCCGGGATGATCGTGACGATCACGCCAAAGAGGTAGAGAGGCCCGAACCAAGGTCCGAGGCCGATTATGAGCACGATGACAGCGGCTACCGACATCAGGAGCGCCGCCACTCGAATGGCTGGGGCCCGGCCATAGGCTGTGGCAAGAGTGCGCCGTCCGGAGACAGCATCGCCGGCAACGTCCAGCGCATCCTTCAGGATTTCCCGCGGCAGGTGCAGCCAGAAAGCGGCCAGCGCCCCCCAGCCCGGTGCGATCCAGTCGGAGGGATCGGTCGGCACAGTGCAGACCGCTCCGTACACGATCGACGCGGATCCGGTGAGGGCAACGGCGACGTTGCCGAAAACCGGAATTCCCGAGAGCCGTCGGTTGTAGAGGACGAGGACGACCACAACGGTCATGGCGATCAGCGCGGAGCGCCAACCGCAGGCACAGGCGGCCCCCAGACCCAGCAACAGAAGTGCAATACGGACAATCCGCGCGGCGCCGACCGAAATGGCTCCCGTCACAAGCGGACGGTCGAGCCCATTGAGTGTGTCGATCGGGCGGTCGTGTAGGTCATTATCGATGTTCCCGGCGGCGGCGATGAGAATCGGCGCCAGGATCGCGCCTGGCAGCGCACTGTGCAGCCACCGTCCAGTGGCCAGATAGGCACCGATCCATGAGGCGGCTCCCGCCAGGAGCGCATTGTTGCCGCGCGCCAAACGCCACCAGGCGAGGACGGAGTCCATTGGGCTGGAGGTGCGTGTGCTCATGATGTCGGGATTCCTGCCTCGAACTGAGTTGACGTGCGAAGGAATCCCTCACCCGATCCGCCTTCGGCGCCGTGCCTGCCGGCAGGCAGGGATCGACCTCTCCCCCTCGAGTACGCTCGGGGCAAGCCGGAGGGAGAGGTTATCATGGCGCGGGCGACCAAGCCAGCGTCTTGTGGATGCCGCCCAGACCGCGTGAATTCAGGCAATGTCACCACCCCTGGGAGACGGCCAATCGGACGATTCCGTCGCGCCATGCCACATGATCACGCCAAGCGAATTCCAACCGTCCACTCCGATTCGATGAGCGCAGCAGTACCGCGGCTCCATAGCTGTAAGGCGTCAGACGTGATCCCGTCTCACGATCGAATGGCAAGAGCCGCGCCGCATCGCCGAAGATGGAGGCGCCGACGGCACGATCAGGAGAGACCGAAAGCTCCAGTGCCGTCGCGACTCCCGCTGTTGCGATGACGGTGCGATCGGCGTATCCGCGCAACCACTCGGAGCCGCCCAAGAACCACTCGTCGCCCGGTCCCAGCCGGGTTTCGGAATTCGGCCATGACCGTCCCCAGCCCCGGACCGTCAGCATCAAGCCGCGTCCCACGCACAAGCCGCCTGCCAGATTCCACTCGAACAACGTACGCG
Source organism: Candidatus Zixiibacteriota bacterium (assembly GCA_040752595.1). NCBI lineage: Bacteria > Pseudomonadati > Candidatus Zixiibacteriota > Candidatus Zixiibacteriota bacterium. The sequence goes on along the minus strand of JBFMGX010000004.1, from coordinate 203,863 downwards.
TCTCGCGGCGCCCACTTCTTCCGGGCACCGCCAGTTCCCGTCGCGTCGAATTCGTGAGCCGGCAGGACCACGTGACCGTGGGCGGTTCAGAACCAGGCGTCGCGTACTTGATCATGCCCTGGCCGATGCCCAAGCCAATCTCGGTGGTTCGGGCCGCGGGCACGACGGCGCGATCGGGTGTGATCTTCGACCATTGGGCGCGAACGGTGGCACGGAGCTCATGCCGTCGGTCCAGGCGGTAAGCGGTCTCCAAACGGGCATGCTGACGATGATCGCGGTGATTCCACTCTTCCAACTGCGCACGCCAATCCCAACGGCCGCATGACTTGCCGGCCTCCGCCACATCCAGCCGCAAGAGCATCTCATCACGGCGCCAACGCTCATAGCGCAGTCCAAACGAGCGGTCCCGGCGGAACATGCCGGCCATTCCCAGCGCCAGATTCCCCGAGAGCGGTGCACCGGCAGCACTGCCTCCCTCTCCGGCCGCCAGTGCCCCGGCAAACGTCGTCGCGGGCAGTTCGCGCACGTAGACAGTGACGATTGCCAGTGTATCGTCCGAAAGCAACTCGAGTTCCGGAGGCGATGCACACTGCAAATGAGAGATGCGTCGCAGTCGCCGCATGATCGCTTCCAGCGCCGACCTCGTGGCCGTCATGCCGACGCGCAGATCAAGGACGCGGGACAGCCAGACGGTGTCGGTGCGCGACACACCTTCGAATCGCCAGCCGGCGACCACAGTCAACGGACCCGGATCGACGGCGAGCGTGAATTCGATCGAGGCGTCATGCACGGTGAAGTCACGTGGCTCGACGCTCGCATGATGATGACCCTCATTGGCCAATGCGCGGAGCAGGGTCTCGACCACAAGACGCGTGCGCCCCTCATCGACGGCACCGGTCGCGGCTTCAGCAACAACTCGTTCCATCCGGGAGCGCAGCTCGCGAGGGGCACCATCGGTCCAAACGACCGGGCAATGACCGAACGTGAAGATCGCAGGAGCGGCCGCATCCGGCGGTCCGGCCCTGACGGAATCGGCGCAGGGCACAAGACCTACAGACACCCAACCGACAATGCTCATCACCGTCGATATCAGCAGGACCTTGAGAGGATAGGCGTGACGCTCGTTCATGATCGTGCCATGGTGACGGCCGCGCATCGTCGTGAATCTACCAGCGTGCCACCGATTCCACATCGATGCGCCAGCGATCGGGTTCGTCCGGGCGGTGGTCGCCCGACAGACGCGCATTCAGCGTGACACGTCCCGGCAACTGCCAGCGCAGCTCCGCCGATTCGGTCACAGAGAAACCGAGCGGTCGTCCCTCGGCCATTAAGGCCGACAGCAGTCGTGACGCATTCGTCGCCGCGACCCATGTGAGGTCGGTCTGCGCGGAAACCGTCCAGTGCTCAAGCCGCAACTGCGTACCTGGATTGACTCCCCAGAGGAACGCGCCACCGCCGAGGCGGAACTCGCGATCGTGGCGATACCGAGATTCAAGCGAGCCGCTGATGGCCCGCTGCGCCTGGCTTCTGACCGCGGCCAGAAGCGTGCGCGCGTCCGCATCCCAGGCACCGGAGGTCCCTCCTCCCCGTTCCCGGCGTTCATATCGCGCCGTGGATTCCAATGAGAACCCACCGCCGATCGCGCGTCGGATGCGGAACTCGGCGCGACGCGACTGATTGATGTTGGCGGCGGCGTTTTCTGCCTGGGTTACGGGTGCAAAGACCGTGCGCTCGCGACCGAAGGTGGCGCTGATCTCCGTGCGTTCGTCGGGCCGCGCGCTCACTCTGTGCGCGTCGCGAACCGACAATTGGGCTCCGGGCGCGAGAGAGGATTCACGCGTGGTCCAAGGGACAGCCCACGCGCCCGGCTGGAATGTGGCGGTCGCATAGCGGCCCTGGACGTCGCGCTGCAAGTCAACGGACCAGCGCCATCCTTGCCACTCGGGCCACCACGAAAGCACAAGATGCTTGTCGCCCTGGTAGGCGGTCGCACCGGCATCGGGATCTTCCACGAGAACACGTCGGAAGTCGCCGTGCGGATCGGGGATGTACTCGCCGCGTTCATAGCGATACTGCCCGTAACCGGGACGGGTCGGCAGAAATCGTTCGCGCTGTAAACCGACGCTCTGGTGCGACAGCGTCATCCCCAACTGAACAGCGGCCGACGGCGACGGCGTCCAGCGCCCATCCAGTTGTCCGCGATAATATGGGGTATATGCACCCCCACTCCATGCCCGCTCACCCCGCGCGACCGTGAGCCCGCCACCCTGGCGACCACCGAGCAGCGCGACCGGGCAGAATCCCGCCAGTTCCCGGGACCGACGGATCAGACCGACCGTGTCCTGGGTTCTATCCCAGGACTGCCGCAGCGTGACTCCCGCGACCGACGCCGTCGCCCAGCGGGACGCCGCATACGGCGTCGCCGTCTCGAAGGCGTCGTTGGCATTGTCGCAGTCCTGCTGCCGCCAGCCAACGCCGAATGTCCCCCAGCGCGGCGACAGACGCAGTGCCGACGCGTAGGAGTCGTTGCGACCGGCAGAGCGGTCGTCGCGTCGCGCGACGCGATGGTTCCATTCGGCGTCCAGTTGAAGGGAGTGGATGGGCACAATCCGGGTCCCGAGCAAGCCGCGCCAGGCGGCAATCTGCCGGTCGTGCCATAGCCCGCCCGCCAGGCGCAGGCCATTGGCACCGCCCAAGGGGATGGATGTCGTCAAGTCGAGATCATCGGACGAGGAATCGAGAAGGGATGAACGCAATCCCCACACAGCGGCCAAGCGATCGAGCCCCCCGGCGAGGCCGGGACGCGATAGGGTGTTCAGACCGTCATTGTGCAACCATTGCGCGTCGAGGGCACCGAGTCGATCGGCATCGGCTGCACCCAGATGGAGACCCAGCGCATGGCTGGAGGACAAGTCGGCGGTGCCCGATGCGAGCCGGTTGTGATCGATAGCGGCGCCGCGCCAATCGGCCGAGAACCGACCGGTCGCCCCGACCGGGAGATGGAGCGACTCGGAAACGTCCCATCGGGATTTCGGCGCGTCGACGGCGACCGTGGGTTCGAAGTCGCCTCCTCCCCTGCCGACGTATTCATAGGCCTCATCGGCGATGTGCCGGTAGCGCCCATTCCGCGCGCCGACCCACTGGAAACGCACGCGCCACGCACCCTGTCCGGGACCGACGTAGACGTACGCGGTATCGCCATCGGTCAGAACGTCGCGCCGATAATCCCCCTGGCCGTCGGTCACATGCTCGGCGGTCGGCAGACGCACGCTCCCGGACGGGTCGTTGGCCAAATGAGTCCGCTGCGATTCCGTCAGCGTCCCGGACAGAGGCGACGAAGGATCATCACCCTCCCAATCGAGCGCCAACGAGTGCCGGGGCCGCCCCTGGGAATCGGCCCACGACCAATGCGACTCCACCAGTGTACGCTCATAGGTGTCCAGCGCCTCCTCGTACTCGGCGATCAGAATCGAGTGGGCTCCGAACGACCGGCGGGGATTGATCGTGATCGTTCCGCGTCCCCAATCCACGGAGTAGTCACGGTTGTCACCCTCTTCGAGCCGCTGGCCATCGAGCCACAGCGTGATCGACCCGGGGACGATCCCCTTCCAGACCGGCGTTTCCAACAAACGGTAGGGGCCGGATTCTTCCGCGCGCAGAGTGATTCGCCGCTGTCGCCACTCGCCGTGTGGACGAGCGATGGTACCGCCCACAGCGTGGCCGGCATTGGCCCAAGTCAACTGCATGCCGGTGGCACGACGCGGCGCTTCCCCGAAGGCACGATCGGACAGTGACAACTCACCCCATCGCCCGCGAAACCGGGCGGAGCGCGCCTCGATGAACAGTCTGTCCAACGTTCCGATCCGAACGCCGTCCGAGCTTCCACCCCTGGTGTCCGCACCCGCGACGGCACGATCGCTGATTGCCGCCGCAAGCTGCAGTCCAGGGGTCAGCTCACCATCGACCGACAGCTCCAAGCCCTGCGACCAGTCGCGCCCGCCGTGATCGGCCGCCGAGAACGACAGCGACTTAAACCCCTGCCAGCGGGCATTCCCGGGGGAAGGATCGGCGCTCGCTGTTGCTGTCGACGGGAAGATCGGCAGAGTCGGCGCCCCAGCGACATGTGCGGCGACGGGAATGAGCCCATCCGACCCTGAACCCGGTGCCGATGGGCTGGATGACGGTCGAATGATCGCTGCCGTCCGCCATCGGGAGGACAAGGCAAAACCGAGCCGCCGGAAACGAACAAGGGCCGTGTCGCTCCGCGTCAGCGGGCGCGTGAACGCAATCGTGCCGTGATTATAGTCGATCTCGTAGTCGTCTTCACGGCGCAGTCGATGCGCGCCGACGGCGACGCTCTCCGAGGCCGCCATGACGAAAAAGCCGGAGAACCAGTACGGTCCGGTGGCGTCCCGGCCCGGAATGCTGACGCTGTCGCGGACGATCGGTGAGTCCGAGGCCCGGACCGGTGCGGTAGTAACCAACACCATGGAAGCCACCAGCGGAATGAGGCGACGAGGGAGATCCCTCACCCGCCTGGACCTCCGGTCCAAGCGACCTCTCTCCCTCACGCTGTTCGGGACAGTGCCGGAGGGAGAGGTTATCGGTCCCACTCTCCGTTGAAGGGAAAGTGTCGTTGTGAGGCTGTGAACCTGTGCGTCCATGCCGTGGGAGGGTTATCGATCTTGCCGCTTCATCCGAATCTCACGGATGCGGAGGCCGGAGAGTGACCGCGACGATCTTCCCGGCCGAGGCGTCGGCAATCCAGATCACCGAATCCACCACCGCGACGTCGCACGGCGCGCTGAAACGCTCGATGGCAGGGGGCAGTCCGGTCAGGGTCCGGATCCAACGACCGTTAGCGGCAAACACCATCACGGCCTTCGCTCCCGGATCGGCGACAAAACACTGGCCGCGGCGGTCCACAGCGACGCTCCGCGGCTCGATCAGGTCGGTGCCGCCGATCTCGCGCAACGGCACGCCAGCGGGATCATACACGAGAACGCGTCTTGTGCCGGGATCACAAACGTAGATTTCGTTGCCGTCGGGCGAGCAGTCGAGGCCCTCGGGGCGCAGCACTCGTCCCCAACCGGCATCGGGACCGCCGAAGGATGCCACGAAACCACCGGCGGCATCGAAATGATGCACCAAGGCATTCGTCTGATCCGAAACGTAGCATTCCCCCTGGAGACCAAAGGCGATCCCGACCGGTCGGCCGATGACCAAGCCAAGCGCCCCGTACGGCGCCGCGATACTGCCGACCGGGTGGAGCCGCGGATCACAGATCGTGACCGCCCCGGTCTCGACGCCGGTGACAAAGACATTTCCCAGACGGTCCATGCGCACAAAACCAGGCGGATGCGGCGTGATACCCGCCGCCAGCAGCGGTCGCAGCCGACCGTCACCGCCGCCCGGTCCGGCCAGTGACCAGAGTCGGCCACCAGCGGGGTCGGCGATTACCAGTGCATCGTCGCCGGACAATGCCATCGACAGGGGCTCGAACGCTTCTGTGGAAACCGGTGTCGCTGTCCCCGGTATACGGTTCGATAGACGTTCGAGGTAGTCGCGGTCGATGATTGAAATGACAAGCAACTCGGAGGTCGGCGTCACCTGCGGTGTCACGAACGACGAAGACCCGGCACAGCCGAGCATCAGCAGTATCACCGAGAGTGTGCCAAGTCGACGCCAACACGGTGCAGAGCGTCGGGGCAGACCACCGATCCACCCATCGGTGGTGTTGGTCAGAATTGCCGGGAAAGAACCAGTCCGAATGCCGGGTGATCCAGACTGGGAACGCCTTTCAGGTGCACCTTCCACTGTGACGTCTCCATGCGCGCACGGCGATTGGCCGACCGGGCGGTCCGCCAGGCGTCGATGGCGGCGATCAGTCGGTCGACGACAGCGGCACCGAGCGTGAAGCGAGCGCGATTGTCGGCCTCGCTTTTCTGATTGCGGAGGGTGCGATAGCGTCGCATCGCCGCCTGGGAATCCCATTGCCAGTCCCAGACCGGGCTATCCGGGTAGTATGGTCGCCCCGGTGCCAAGAGGCGACCGTATTCATTGTATTCATCCCGCGATTCATAGAAGGTGATCAGGCGATAGAAATCAACGCTCTTACCGGCTGGGTCGATTCCGGCATGAACACGAGCGTAGGACTGATAGCTGTCTTCTTTGATGCTGCTGACAGTACGGAAGTACCCAAACAGAGTCCACGTCGCAGCTTCGCCGACGAGGAAGACGCCGGCACGGCCCTTGGCACCGGCATACCACTGCCCGGCGCCGGGGAGTATGAGCGAATACGCCACGGCGCGTGTCACGTTGACCTTGTCCCGGTCTTCGGTGCCGAACTCACTGTCGCGTTCCGTGCGTGGTCGAGCGAGCGCGCTTACCGGGGAGAAGACGGGCACGGCAGGGCGTGCCCCTACGATTGCCAGCGGATCGTTATCGATTGCGGACAGAGGGTTTCCAGCCCCCTGACGGTGCGTGCTGAGCACGCACCCTACAAGCCCTGTCGTGTCTGGAACGGGCAAGGCCGGCTGTTGATCGGCCCGACATGTCGCAGAGGAGCATACTACGAGAGCCAGTACCGGGACAAGCACACTTAATATCTCCCTCACCCGATCCGTCCTCCGGACGGATGGACCTCTCCCCCTCGACTTCGCTCGGGGCAGGCCGGAGGGAGAGGTTAGTGCTCGTCCGACGTCGACCATGTGTGATGCTCTCGATCTCACGGCTGTCAGAATCGATACGCCACGGTAACGCGCGGCATGAGCTTGCCATCGGAGCCACGGACCAGACGAATCTGGTGGTCCACGGTGCCGAATCGGTCCTGGGCCCGGTTGTAGCGTCGCGCTCCAATCGCAGCTTCAAATGCCGACAGAAGGTGATTCGCGATGGTGGCGACCAGCATCGTCGAGGCGCGTTTGTATTCCTTGTTGGCGTCGTCACGCAGCTTCAGATAGTGGCGGCGGTTGGCCGAGATGAGATTGAAGCGCGCGGTGTCGGTGGGTCCGGTCGGGAGGCTGTCGGGGGTGGGCGAGACGCTGTCGACCGTGTATCGGTAGTCATCCCATCCGAAGTTGAACTGGCTGTACTTGCCGACGTTCTCGTAGTACTCGCCCTTTGGGACTTTCACGGTACCGAGCGTGTCCTTAAAATACGCGTGGTGGGAGAAGGTCTTGCTTCGCAGCGAGTCGGTATCATCGATGTACGTGTAGATCCGGGTGTCCATCAGCCGCTGGTCATAGTCGGGAGGAAATTGCTCGGTCGGATAGAAGACGCGGCGCAGGCCGGCAAAATACCTCGTACTGTCCCAGTGCGCGTCGGCGTACGCCACGTATTCGTCCTCCCTGTCCACTCCCTTGCTGTGGAAATGGGACACCCCGTACCATCCCGCCGCCTCCAGCCCGAGAAAGAGAAACGGCTTGATGCGCGAGCCGTTGTACCACTGGCCCCAACCGGGAATGAGGAACGACTGCAGGAAGGCGCGCCGCGGGCTTTTCTTCTTGAAGCCATAGACATCGACCGGCTCATCGCCGGTGGCCTGGGCCAACAGCGGCGCAGCAGGCTCGGATGTCGCCGTCATCGAGAGGAGGATCGGTTGTTGCCAAGTCGCGCGCTCAAGCGCGAGATCCGTGGTCTCAAGCGAGCCGGTGGCACAGGCGGCCTTGGTGGTGATTGTCAAGGCGGCTGCCACGACCGTCATTACGATCCAGATTCGTGCATGTCGATCCGGTTTCACACGTCCTCCTTCATGAGGGCACGGCAGGCCGCAGCCCTACAGATAATGCACGTGGGGCGATGACGTCTGGGTTATCGCGATCCAGGGACCATCGCAGAGGGTTGTTCACGATGTATTCTCGCGCACGGAGCAGTTCGTCTTCGTTGCGTATTACGTGTTCGTAGTAATTGCGTTGCCAGACGGCGGCTCCGGGTGTGCGGCGCAGGAGGTTGATCGATCGGGTCGATGCCGATTTGAAGGCGCGTACGATGGTCGGCAGTGAGCCCGCAACGGGACGTGCGAATCGTTCCTCTGTAGGGGCACGGCGTGCCGTGCCCGACGGATGGGAGAGAATGATGATCCCGTGCACGTGGTTGGGCATGACCACGAACACATCCAGCACAACCTGCGGATGGTGTGTCGGTATCACCATCCATTCGTGACGAGCGGCGCACCCAAGGGGATTCAAATGCACGGTCCCATCCACGACATCGCCCAAGATACAGGCGCGATCGCGTGTACAAATCGTGACGAAATACGCCCCTGCGCGTGTGTAGTCGTACCCGGCTATGCGCACGGAGCGGCGATGAGGCAATGTGTGATTGGTGTTCACCGCGCACCATGAGCGGGCACGGCACGCCGTGCCCCTACAGGGGGTCGAAGGTGGGGGGCCGTGGCCCGATGGATATACAGGGTCATTGCACCACCGCCAATTTGCAGAATGCCGTCTCCGTCTGTCCGCCCGCGCGCCGGGTCACTTCCAGCCGCGCGAAGTAAACTCCCGATGCCGCCTGGGCGCAAGACCAAGTCCACTCGTTGTAGACACCGCCGACGCCGGGACCATCTGCCTCGGTGATGAGATTGCCGGCCAAGTCATAGATGCGGATGCTGACTGTGGCATCATCGCCGAGCCAATAGCGTACAATCGCGCGGTCGCTGGCCGGATTGGGATAGACATAGGCACGTTCGCTGACGAAGAACTGAGTCGGCGTGACCAGCGGTTCCAGTTCATCAGTCGGTACCGTGGCAGTGTGTCGGGGATCACGCCCCGCCATCGGCCAGATGGCACGAGCAGCCTCGGTCGCAGGAACGGGAAGGTTGAAGGCATAGAGATACCCGTCCGCGGCACGCGCGAAGATGGCCGCTGTGGCCTCGTCGCTGTTGAGCGCCCAAGCGACCGGAGCAGTCAGCGCAGACCCGACCGGACGCGGCATCTGTGCCAGTCGTTCGCCCTGCTTATCCCAGCCATAGATGGCGCGACTGGCTCCGCCGGTCAGCAACGCCAGACTCTGGGTGTTGCCCATATCAATGATGGCGGCGGCCGGTGCGAGCGAATCCGGCTCATTGCTGCGGCCGATCGTGATCGGGAAATTGGAAAGAGGCGTGCCGTTTCGTGCATAGGCATGGAGCATGCCTTCGCCGGCGACCACAATGTCGAGGTATCCATCGCGGTCGACGTCGGCGAGAACCGGGGCCGACGAAGGGGTGAATCCCATTTCAACGGGGAAGTCCGACGCGACATTCAAGGTGGAATCCAGGACCCACAACCGCCCGGCCGCCGTGACGACAGCGTAGTCAAGCCGACCATCATGGTCGACGTCGCCGAGCGCAGGTGTCATGAGTGAGTCGCTCCCCATTGCGACCCGTTGTTCACCGTCGAACCGCGACACGAACCAGGAGCCGTCGAGGTTGAAGACCATCATCGCGTTTTGCGGACCTGTTCCCGCGGTGCTGCGGATCACGCCGGGAGCGACGTTGATCTCCCGGACACCGTCGTCGAGATGAAACAGATTGTAGAAGGCGCCGTTGATCGGGAGATACAAGTCCTTCAACGATGTGCTACCGGGGCGGTCCCAGATGATCGGCGGACCGCTGGGGGCTCCGACGGCCCGGCGTACGAAGAGCGTATCGAACAGACTGTCTCCGTCAGCATCCTGCATCCGCCAGGCGTAGACGCGCCCGGCGCGGGAAACGGCAACGAGCGTGCTAAACTGATCGGGGACATTGTAGATGAGCGGCGCCGATACCCACCCGCCGTCGTCGGGGTTGCCGACAGCGACGGCGCGAAGTGACTTCAACGTAGCGGTCGTGTCGAAGCCGAGAGTTGAATCCTGGACTTGGATGCCCGCGAGCGACGCGCCATCCCAAGCATAGGCGAGGATGTAATTTTCATAACCGAGAAAGACCTCGGGCCGACCATCGCCGGGAGTGCGCCAATCGCCGGCCACGGAGCGCTTGATGTCGGTGATAATCGGCGCGCCGACGTCGCCGGATTGGTTACCGACGTAGATCGGGAATCCGGGAAGCGTGCCGGCCGTCGTTACATGGAAGAGCATGGTTCTTCCGGGCACGGAGATGTTGCTGATGCGGACGCCGGTGTACCCGCCGGTGTAGCTCTTGGCCGGGGGGATCGTGGTGGGACTGAGCTCCATGTTGTGCGGGCGGTAATAGTAGTCTCCTGCACTGCCCGTATAGTAACGGAAGATCCCCGGGGCGCCGAGCTGCGAGAGTCCGTCCGCTTCGATCACGCGCACGAAGCGTCGGTTGTCATCCCATTGTAGTGTGTTGGCGAGGAAGTTGTCGGGCGCATCATCAGCGGTCACGTAATCGAGCGCCGCCACCCCCTCATCGACATGCCAGATCAGCAGCCCGTTGCCGGGGAGAAGGAAATCGTATTCCCGCGTCAACTGCGGCGGGACACCGGGGATCAGCGCCGTGTCGGCAGGGCCAAGGACAACGTTGGTTGCCGAGTCGAGGCGCAGCCCCGCGGCTTCATCGCCGTCGAGATCGTACAGGCGGTTCTCCAGCAGATAGTACTCGCTCTGCGAGATGGGCACGCGCCAGACCTGACGATTGGACGGGACGACTTCCAGATCTTCGGCCGCCCAGACGGGGACATTGCTGGAATCGGTGACGGTCGCCACGTCAACAAATCCGAGGTAGGCACGAGACCAAGGATCAGGCAGAACCGGCAGCGCGCCGAAGATGATGCGCGCTCTCCCATCGACTTCGGCCTCGATGCCGACATCGGCGGCGTTGTTGTCCATCAGGGAGAAATTGCCGACACACGTGGCACCGTTGTAGGTGTTGTACAAGTCGACCAGTCCCAACTGATGACCGAACTCGTGCGCGAGTACGGCATTGAGCACACTGATGCGGCCGTCCTGGATCATCGTTTCGGGCATGATGATCGCTTCGCTCAGCGTATCCGCCCCGGCACGCAACAGGATCGGCTGTGCCATGCCTCCGGGGGGACGGCTGATGTATGGTTTGTCCAGTCGGAGAAATGCCGAGAAGAGATCATGCGGTGTGTCATCCGCGATGTCAGTCTGCCGATCGGCGCCGGCGTGGAAGATGATCACGGCATCATAGTCGGGGAAATGCAAGTCAGGATCGGCAGCGGCAGCTTCGGCGGCGTCTATCACGAACTGCTGCAGTCCCCAAACCACGCCGGAGTCGTCCCCTCGCGTGCGACCGTAGTGGGACATCGGGTTCGGCAACTGATACGCCGCGTCGGAATCCTCGGGAAACACCGCCCATTCCAGACGCAGATGATCGTTGGACACGGTGTTCCAGTAGGCATTGAGCGCTCGCAGATGCGCCTCGAAGTAGCGCTTGGTGTGCGGCGCGCTGTCGAAGGAGTGACCGTTCGAATCCCGATAGGCGATCGTATCGCGGCGGTCGAATCGCCCGGTGCCGGTGGTCAGCGGATCATCGGGAGATTCCAACGGGAACTCGACGCGAATCGCGACGACCCGCAGCACCGTCGGTTCCTGTGCCGGCATCCCGGCTGCCAGCCGCCCGGAAGAAACCGGTGTGTCCCGCCGGAGCCCGAGGAGATTGCGCTCCGACGGCACCGGGCAAAAGCAACGGCGCGATGAAGATTCGGCGCGCATCGTCGTGTCGATCACCAAGGCACCACGGTCCAAGTGGACGACGTGCGCCGCCGTATTCCAGGTTGCCGCCGCATGGGGGCAGGATGGCCATATTGCCGCGACGGCAAGAAGCAGAAGATTTCGCGAATACTGCCACATCGCTGGTCCCACTTGAAACGGGGCTTCCCCCTCACCACTTCGACTTCGCTCAGTGCAAGCCGATCCGCCTATGGCGTATCGACCTCTCTCCCTCACTCTGTTCGGGACAGTGCCGGTGGGAGAGGTTAACACTGCCCTCACCAGCGGAATGCACATGAGCCGGGCGCGCGGTCCCATGATCCCTGCTGTCTTCAAAAGCGTCCCGTCATGCTCACACGCAGCGTGTTGGCCAGCGGCAGGTCTTTGTTGGAGGGGATATAGGCGACATCCATCTCGAAGCGCTGGTACGACAGACCGGCGCCGAGCGTCGCCGTCTTGATTTCCCCGTCCTGATCGTAAATATACCCGCCGCGCAGCGCCACAAACGATCCATACCAGTACTCGGCGCCGCCGTTGAACACGGTCTGCTTCACTTCCTCAGAGGTGCTGCTGGTCAGGTCGACAAGCTCCTTGTTGGCCTCGCCAATGATGGTCAGCCGGTTGTACGGCGAATCCCATATGCGGTAGGCGAAGCCGAGCGCGAGGTTGCGCGGCAATGGGTCGGACTGCTGGGCGTCAATATAGGAGATGTTGGGCCCCACGTTGGTGAGCGCGGCGCCGAGCGTCAGCCGTCGCCACGGCGTCCGATAGAGAAGACCGGCGTCCATGGCAAAGGCGGTGGCGCTGCCCGAGCCGATCTCCGCTCCCGCGCCCTGATCGGCCAAACGGGAGTAGATGATCTTCGCCGACAGACCGGCGGCCAGATTGGGATTGAGGCGCGTTCCATAGGACAGGGACAATGCGCCGTCGAAGGAATGGAAGGGATTGCCGACGTTGCCGAGTTCATCGGTGCGGATGATTTCGCCGTATGAAAGAAACGTGATCGCCGCGCCGACCGTGCCGATTCCCTCGATGTTGGCGACGTAGGTCAGGTACTCATAGTACAAGTCGAGATTGAATTCGGGGAGCCAGTTGACATGCATGAAGCTGATCTCTTTGTGGGGATGCTGGTAGACGACGACGCGATTGTCGGTGACAAACCACACGTCGCCGCCCTCGGCCACGATCGCATGTACTTGATCCTGTTCCAGCTCGCCATGAAAGTAGCGGCTCCACTGGCCGGACGAGACTTCCAGTTGTCCCACCTCGGTGGCGATCAGCATTTGATCGCCCGCGGCAGCCATGTCGAGGATGTGCGCCCCGGCCGGGTTGCGGTACACGTACACGGTCCGACCGGCGGGAATCTGGCCGTCGGGCAGATTGTTGTAGAGTTTGACATATTCCGCGAGGCGCTGGACTCTCTCCGGTGTTGCCCGCTTGCCGAGACGGGACTCGGCGAGCGCTTCGGCCGTGGTCGCCTCTTCGACCAAAACTGCCTCGTATCCGAATGAGGTCCATCGGCCCTTGCCGAAGCGGAATGTCCCGACCGTCGTCCCGACCCACAGGCGATCGTACGCGTCGAGTTCCATGCCGGTCACGTCCCCACGAATTCCCAGGGAATAGGGGATGGCAATGGTCTTCCCGGCCAGTGGCGCGGTATCGGCGGGGATGTCGCCGGCGGAACGCACGGCTTCCAACGCACGGCCGATCACAACCGCATCGTCGGTATCCAAGAAGCGCTCCACGACGGAGCGGAGCGAATCGCCGACATTGGCGGTCACGGACGCAGTGCTGGAGAACATCTTCCCGTCATAAGCGGCCAACCCCGCGTTGGTGAGAACCCACCCGGCGCGAGATCCGGCGAGAGTGATCTTCAGCACACGCGGATCGGGAAGCCCCCGATCGGAACCGATCGTCTCCCATTGGCCGGAGCTCCGGGCCAACAGGCCGCTGTCAGTGCCGACCCAGAGACGTCTTCCGCCGGCGGCCGCCAGACAATTGATCCGGGTCGTCCTCCAATCGATCCCATCGGGCGGCGGCACGACTTCCCAGCGTTCCCCGTTGAATTGCAGGAGGCCGTTGCTGGCGGCGACATAGATCGTGCTACCATCGGATGCAATGGCCTGTACCGGGGGGCGGATCAGGTCATTCAACTGGACGGGAATGGTGTGAGGCAGGACCAACGACACGCTGCGCTCCATCGTGAAGCGGATGCGATCCAACAAGGACAAGTCGGCCGGACCGGACTCCGGCAACGCCGCCATCGCAGTGCGGAGCTCCGGGAGGCGATCGGTCCCGACTCTCCCCTCGAGAAACGCCGTCCTGAATTCACGAATCACGTTTTCGAGCGTCGTGCGATCCCGGTACCCTTCCGGCATGGCCCCGCCGATGCGTGCCAGCATCGGTTCCAGCTCCGCGAGGGGAATGCCGACTTCGCCGGCGGCCGATCGACGGGCGATCGTCTCCGCCTCGTCCTCAGTCATGAAGGGGGCGTAGCGGAGGATGGCCGCCGAAACGGAACTGACACCGTCGGTCGACAACTCCAACGTGTTGCCCCTGGGAGCGGTGAAACCGGTCGCGGCGGCCGACTTAACTTGCTGTGCGGCCCTCGACGGATGGAAGACTGTCAGGCCGGAATCGGTCAAGATCCAAAGGTCATACCCGGTGAAGTTGTCGTAGGGCAGTCCATTCTTGAGCGGCACGGCGTCCAGCACCTGGCCGGACGGCGCGAGCGGATACTCGCTCCACTCGGTGTTGAGGGGATATGTTCCCAGCCCGGCGGGGTTCCAGTGCGTGGCCGTCGCGTCATTGGCCATCGCCACGAACGATTCCCCGATCCCCGCGGCACGGGCTCCCGGCGCGATGCGCAAGAACAGCACACCGGCGTTCACCTGGGCCCGCGCCGTCGTTGCCGGCCATAGCAGCGCCAGTGCGATCAGCATCGCCAGCGCGGTTTTCATGCGTTGCATCTGTCGTACCCCTTCCACCGATCCGCCGACGTGTGTCCCATGGGACAGCCTGCGACCGTTCTCGTTTATGTGAGCATGCTTCCTGATCTTCATATGGTGCTCCGTGGTACTCTCGCCGGGAACCGCCGGGATCGGCCTTCACCGTGATACTACCAACTTGGCCTCTCTGTATGCCCTCTTATCGACCACTTTTCCCTGCGATGACACCAGTTGCCCGGTGACTTCCAGTTGGGCCAGATAGACGCCGTTGCCGACCGGATCACCGGCCGCATCCCTGCCGTTCCATTCGACCTCGCCGTCGCGGGCCGACCCCGTCTCCCAGATGAGGCGGCCGGCGACCGTGAAAATCCGGATTTTCGCCCTGCGGACTTCGCGCGTGGCGCGAAAATAGAACGTCGTCCGTTCGGAGAACGGATTGGGGTAGTTGAGGAACTCAGTCACGCGGAACTCGTCGGCGCTCCCGGCGCTACTGATCGTGACATCGACCACGTGCCGGGTGGAGTTGTTGGCGTTGTCCCAACCGGTGACAGTCAGCCGTTGAGATCCCTTCGCCAGTCCCGCCAAAGACACGTCGGCTCTCCCCCGGTCGAACACCCCAGGATCGTAAGTAAACACGTCGGTGAGATCGGCGAAAGGACGATCACCGTCGTTGACCGTAACCAGGAGCCGGTGCCCCGGCGCGCCGCTGAGGTTGATTCCCGAGGGGTCGGAGAGCATGACGACGACCCCAGACCCTTCGGCCAACGTGAAACCGTCGACAATCGGTTCCCCGCGGGTCGTTTCCAAACGCACCTGTGGTCCGGACGTGTCGCTGGGCGCGATCGCCGTGCCGGAGAGCCAGAGCGAATCGACACTGCCGTTGGCCATCCGCGTGGCCGCGGCCGCGTGACCCATGATGCGCGCTCCCCGTTCGCCGTAGGCGATGTCTTTGGGAACGATGAATCCGAAGGCGAATCGTCCCCCCTGGACCGGCACGCGGCCGCGATAGAGGGTGCCCCCCGCCAGATCGTATTCGATCGACGTCGTCGCGTCGATCGCATGAACCCGATGGCGATCGACGTCGCGCGCGATGATGCTGACCTCACCGTCGAATCCCGACTGGAGGGTTCCGGCGGTGTCGGTGATACAACCGGCAACACGCGTCAGCGCAAGAGCCGACAGACTCTCGGGCTGCACGGTATCGAATTGCACACGCAAATCGGGGATGCCCAAGCGCATCGCCGGATCGCCAAAGAGGACATAGCCGCGATCATTCTGACAGGGGCAAATCGGCGCCTGGCAGTTGCTGAAGAGGCGGCAGGACGGTTCGAAATACTGCCGGCGCAGCTTGCCGGTATACACCGCCGCGCCGATCCCCGTAATGCCGCGCGTGAACAGGAGGTTGAACACCTCTTCGTTCAAGTCGGCATTGGCCAGCGCCGCGGCCAGCCGGGTGGCGGAGACCACGGCTACGGCCCCGCCGGGTGACATCCGGAACCACTCCTCCGACATTCCCTCCCGCACAGGGTCGTCGAACAGCCCGATGGAGCAAGAGAAGGTCAACACCGCAGTCGGAGTTGTGGCATTCACGAGTCGGGGCAGATCGGTCACCCGCTCAAAAACGTGTTCATGGGCCAACAGATCGGGATTGCCGTGCCCGAGGTAGTCGAAGACCGCGACGCCGTCATTGAGGCCGGCGATGATCGCTTCCTTGGCCATCGGTTTGGTGCACCCGCGGGCGCTGGGATCGTTGCACCCCGGATTGTTGAAGGGATATTCTGTCAGATAGATCTTCTCCAGATCGAAGCGACCGGGAATCGTCGTGCGGGCGATCTGCTCGGCGTCGTTGATGTGAAAGGTCTCGCGGACAGACCCCAGATTGCGATCGCCGAATTCGTCATCGGCCACCATCATGATGCGGGAGCGCCAGGGGCCGAGGTTCTCCGTCGACTCATAGCGGCGCACCTTCGCCGTGACGGCGCCAATCTCCGCCTGTGTGCGCACCGGCCAGCGCCCGATCAGCATATCGGGGAACGGGTTGTCCTGGGGATTGGGCACGGCATTCAGGACCGCGGCATCGGAGAAGTACACATAGCTCTCATCGGAGACCACGTTGTCGTCGCGGACGATGTAGGGCGGCACGTAGTTGACCGAGCGCGCCCCGGTGCGGTCGAGGTAGTCATTCGATCCATCACCGACCAAGAGCGCATAGACAGGGGCCGGTGACGGCCAGCCGAAGTGGCACTGCCGCAGGAAGCGCCGGATGGCGACCGGATCGGCGACGCCGAGGGAGAAGCTGTTGTAGACATCCTCCAGCGCGACAAAGCGCGTACGCAAGCCGTCATGAACGGCACGATAGTCCAGGAATGCTCCGGTGGCCGCGGCGAACGCGCGCGGGCCGATCGCGACATAGTCGGCGCCGGTCGCCGGGGTGTGCAGGTCGACCGTCGTAACCCGTTGCAGACTCTGCGGCCGCAGCCGCTGCGACGGCCGGGCGGCAAAGAAGACGCGGCGCGCACCTTGCGCCAGCACCGTCCCAAAACGGGTGGTGCTGCCGTCGACGGCCAGACTGCTGAGTGCGAATGGGCCGGCCGGGTCGGTCACATCCCAGACATCGGCATCGGCGGCGTTGGCGAGGATGAAGTTGACCGTCCCGTTCGTATCGGGGGCCAGGAACTCAACCGCGCCATCGGCGCAGTCGAGGCGCCGTTGATATTCAATCGAATAGTAGTCGAGGTAGTAGTTCGACGACGGAGTCGAGTCGAACGCCAGGACAAAGGTCGCCGCCGGATCAAAGGCGGACAGATCGAACTGGGAGATGGTGCTTCGGTCCTCCCCGGTTCCGGGATACAGGCGCGTGGGCAGGGAGTTGACGCCGCCGGTCACCAGGCGGGCGGGGTCGCGCCCGGCGAACCCGGCGAAGGTACCGAATTCGATCATGGCCGGGGCGCCGGCCACGGGGTCATGGACGGCATCGAGGGCGATGCTGCCGACGCGCTGGTTGCGCCAATACCACGTGTAGTAGCTCTCCGTGTAGCCCAACGTGTTGACGCGGAAGAAGTGGTCCTCTTCATGACGGGCGCGGCTGGTACCGGCGAAACGATCCGTCGCAGCGGAAAGCGGCGGGGCCGCGGTGGCGGTCAGTCGCAAGGGAGGACCGGCGAAATCGCCCGCCGCGGCGAGCCAGTAAACGTTGTCCCGGTCATAGCGGTGGACCACGTCAATCGGCCGGCCATTGTCACCGGGCTCCCAGCGATTGAGCCCCTGCGCCCAAAAAAGCAGGGAGTCGGTCTCATCGAAAGTGCCATCGGCCTCACCGATGATACGGATAGGAACCTGCCGCAACCCGGGCGGTGCGGACGACATCAAAGTCGATAGTTGCCGACCGGAACCGGCGAACAGCCGGAAGTTGCGCGGATCGAGCGTGGCCGGGGTGATTCCCCCCGAGCGGAAATCGGCGGCGGTCACGGCGACGACACCTTCTTCGCGGGTACGGATCGCAATCCACTGATCCGTGCCGACGAAGGGATTGGTGTCGGTGATTGCCGCGCGGGACATGTCGATGGGGTCGGTCGAGCGCCACAGTCTCCCCTGTTCCGGGTTGATGAGGATATTCGCGAGGATCTGGTCGAATGGGTCCGCGGGATTGGGCACGGTTGCTGTCGCTGTCTCTGCTCCCGCGTGATCGAAGCGCACCTGGACAGTCAACGAGGGGCGAAACTCGACCTCACCCGATGCCGACACCACGGTCAGCGGGTGCAGGATCAGCCGCGCCATCCGCACGCCGTGCATGGTGAAGATCCGGTCGACGGCCACCGGAGAATCGGGATACGGACCGGCCCCTGCGGCGAGCGACCCGCGCGCGGCCCGCGACATGGAGGGGCGAACGAGCCGCTCTGACGGAGCGCTACCGATCAATTGCGCGTCGACAACGGCGGAGCCAAGCGGCAACGCGACATAAACGATACGGCCTTGTATTGGGGGAAACCCGGGGGTCGAATTCAGGGCAGCGTTGGCCAGTGCCGGGTATTCTCCGGCAGGTCCAGTACGCCAGGCAAGTTCGCCGGGGCGGTACTCAAACGTTATGCTGGAGTTGGAGAGGGAGAGAATCGAACAGTCATCATACCCGCCAGCGGAAGCTGCAGGCAGGGCACGAAGAATCCAGGCCAGTGCAATCAAGAAGACTCGATGGCGGTGACAGCGCACGTTCACCCTGCTCGCAGCACTCGTCTAACTGTGTCGTGCTCCACGCGTCCCAAGATAACTGGGCAGACAGCATGGGGCAATCAATCGAGCAGGTGCGCTAAGACCTCCTTTAGGGCGGCGGAACCCGCCGAACCCCGAGTCAATTAATGCGTTAGGACTCCCAAAGTCAACTGATGTTTGATCCTGTCTCGCCCCGATGGTTGTATACCAAGCAGGAGTGATTCCCGCCCATTGCATGCAAAGACGGGGCCAGAATGGCGTGTCACCGCCGTTCCGGGGATTCAATGGGTAATGTCGCAGGACGATCAGCGGACACCATGGCAGATTGTGCAAGGCGTTGCGAGAAGTCGTCATTTGGCCGCCGTGGGGGTCGATCTGGGATCGACCCCTACAATTGTCGCTGGATCGAGGCACGCACAAACGAGTTTGTGCGTGCCACCCCGGGCAGGGCATTACGGGATATCGCGTAGGGGCGACCCGGCGGGTCGCCCTCTTTGTTCGCCCGACGAAGGACGAGGACCGCCAGAGGCGGGTGAACACTGCCTCGCCCCTACCGAACAAGAACCAAGAGGTTGAAAACCCCCTGTCCGCGATCCCGACAGTGATCGTCTGAGGACAGGGGGCTTTCAACCCCCTGCGGTGGGCGGAGCCCACCCTACCACGCCGGTGTACCGGGTCGACCTGGGATCGACTCCTACGAATCCCGTATCCGGTGGAGCATGCCCCGTCAGAACCGCATGATTTTCATGGCTTTATCATTGACAACCGAAATTGGCCGGTTATATTGCTTATGAGTCGTCGGCGGAGCGACCACGGTACCGTTCTTGTCGTGTTGTGATCGGCATGAGAAACCCCGGAGTTGTGTGGGTGATGTTGGCGGTCGCCGGTTTGGCGACCGGGGTTCTGTTTTCATGTTCCGGCCCGCGTCCGACGCAGCCGAACACGGAGCCGCCGGTTCCGACGACGCTGCAATGGGTCGGCACCGAAGTCCTGTACCGTGATGTCCCTGGGAAACACGATCATTCCCTGCTGTTTGTGCTGGCCACGTGGTGTGGGTGGTGCAAGAAGCTCAAGGCGGAGACGTTGACCGATTCCACCGTCATTCACATCCTGGGTAAGTCGTTCAATATCGCCCAGATTGACCCGGACTCGGACACGCTTGTCGCCTACGCGGACTCCAGCGTGACCTGTCGTGGTCTCGCCCGCACGATCTATCGCGTGACCGGGTATCCGACGGTGATCGTTCTGAACCGTGAAGGTCGTGAGACGAGTCAGATCGTCGGATTCCGCACGGCGACGGCGCTTGTAAAGGAGTTGGAGCAGATACTGGGTGTGCCTTGAGTGTCAGGCAGAACCAGGGATCGAACTGAAGTCACTCACGTGAGGGGATCAAGATGTTGAAGCGAGTGATTCGCAGTCTGGCTTGCGGCGCGGTGTACTGCCTTTTTGTCCCTGGCATCGCATCGGCCATGGTCATTGCGGGCCTGCCGGCCCATCCGGCGCAGGTGGAGAGAATCCCCGGTGTCCTGGTCGTGAACTTGGAACCCGGAGTGAAGCCCAACGATCTCAAAGCCCATCCCACCGGTGCGGTGATGGGGATTCCCGGCGTGGACGAGCTGAACCTGAAGTTTGATCTGCAGAACTACCGTGCCCTCTTCCCCGGCGCCCAGCCAACGAAGGCACCGCATAATGCCCCCGATCTGAGCGGCTGGTATGTGCTCGAGTTTGATGAGAGTGTCGATCTCGATCGGGCCGCCGCCGAATACCAGAGCGACCCCCGTGTCGCCAAGGTCGAGTACGATTTCTATGCCTACATCATGCGCTCACCCAACGACCCGCAGTTCAGTCAGCAATGGGACCTGCAGCAGTTCAATGACCACGACATCGACGCCACGGAGGCCTGGGACAACACGGTGGGCGGGGGGGTCATTCTCGCCGACACCGACACCGGTGTGCAATGGAACCATGAGGACCTCTACGACAATATCTGGGTCAATCCGGGGGAGGATCTCGATTCCGACGGCGTGGTGATGGATGCCTCCGACATAAACGGGATCGATGATGACGGGAATGGGTATGTCGATGATCTGATCGGGTGGGACTTTGTTTCCGGTGGGAGCGCGGTTTGGCCGGGTGAGGATGGATCAGTTCAGGACAACGATCCGAAGGATTTCAACGGTCATGGCACGCACACGTCCGGGACGATCGCGGCGGTGACCAACAACGGCAAGGGCGTCGCCGGGATCGCGGGCGGCTTCGGACCGGCCACCGAGCCGGGGTGCAAGATCATGTGCCTGCGGATGGGATACTCGTTCAATGACGGCGGCGTCGAGAACGGGCGCACGCACATGGACTATGTGGCGCAAGCGTTCCGCTACGCCGCGGACAACGGCGCGGTGGCGATCAACTACAGTTTCGGCTCATCGTCGGGGGGCGGAATCGAGGCGGCCACCGACTACGCGGTCGCCCATGGATTGGTCATTTCCGCGGCGGCGGGAAACGAAAACAGCCAATCGCTCGGGTATCTGCAGTCGCGCAACGACGTCCTCTGCGTCGCCTCCACCAACCAGGGCGACCAGAAGTCGAGCTTCTCCAACTACAGTCCGTTGGTGGACGTATCGGCCCCCGGTTCCTCCATTCGCAGCACCGTATCGAATCACTACTCGCCGTCCTATGCCACCTACGGCGGGACGTCGATGGCGGCGCCTCACGTGGTCGGATTGGTCGGACTGATCCGGACTTTGAATCCTCTGCTGACGCGACAGGAAGCGTTCGACATCATCATCAACACCGCCGACGACATCGACGCGCTGAATCCCGGGTACGCCGGCCTGCTCGGCTCGGGACGGATCAACGCGGCGAACGCCGTGGCCAACCTCGCGTCGACCAACTTCGACGCCGCCCCTCTGATCGGAGAGGCGCCGCTGACGGTGCAGTTCAATGACAGTTCCAAGACACCGGCCACCGGATGGACGTGGGACTTCGGCGACGGTGATTCGGCATTCACCCAGAATCCGGTCCATGTGTACGGAGGCGGTCTATACGAAGTGTCGCTGCGCACGCAGACGGTGATCGGTCAGGGGTTCAAGATCAAGACCAACTATGTGACCGCGCTGGCCGAGACGGTGGTCACGGCCAATGCCTCGGTTCCGGCCGGGCCGGGGCAAGCGGTGATGGTGGAGTTGTCGGCCACCAACTTCCAGCCGGTGACGGAACTGATCTTCCCCTTCATCGCGACCAATATCCCGGCGACCGCGAACATCGATTCGGTCGTCACCAGCGGGTGTCGCACGTCATACTTCGAGTATTTCCACTTCGATTATGACAACCGCTTCAATGGCCAGATGGCGGTGCGCCTGCGCGCCGACAATGGCGGCGGCAGCGCACCGTTGCCCCCCGGCAGCGGCCCGATTCTGCGTTTGTGGATGACCACGGTCCCCGGCGCCGATCCCGACCTGCCGGTTGTGATCGACACCGCCACGCTCCTGGGCACGTATGCATTCCAGTTTCAGTCACCCGTACTGTCCTACCAGCCCGTCTTCTACCCCGGCTCGTTGAGCATCGATGTCGCACGGGGGGACCTGAACTATGACGGCCTGTTGAACGTCACGGACGTGGTCGCGGAAGTGGGGATCGTCTTCCGGGGCAATCCCCTGCCGCCGCGGGCATTCCTGGTCGACACAAACTGTGACGGCCAGTACTCCCTACAGGATGTCATTCGTCTGATCGAGCATGTCTTCCGCGGGGGCACCGCCCCGGTTTGCCCATAACCGCGTAGAGTTCCGGAAATTCCCACAGGAGGGCCGCGGCTGCGCGACCCTCTTTCTCTACATGGCTTGGAACGCCATTGTCTGTTGTGATCCTGGGCACCCAAATGTACCTTCGCGTTCGCTTGGGATTTGCCCTGCGGTCAGCGTATGATCAAGACAAGTACGAAGAGCGCGTCGCAGCCCCGGAATGATCGAACGACGGAATTCATGTTGTTCGGAATCGGCGTACTGACGCTCTGGCATTTGATCGCGGCAGGAATACCGGGAATCAGAACCTGGGGCCTGGACTACTGGTCGGAAGTTCCTGTGTCTGTCCGGTGGTTGCTCGTGGTATTGGTCGGTGCCGCCATGCTCGCTCCGGTGGCGCGGTCCGTTGATGCCAGCGTCACACAGATACGCATACGCGTGGGACGATGGGGAGGAGTGCTGCTGGCCGCGGGGTTGGTCGCGCTCTTCCTGGTCTTTCGTTCGCGGGGCCTGGCCTACGGTGACGGTTACTCGTTTCCCGGATACTTGGCGGGCGGGAAACTGCCACAACTCGGGTCGCAATTGATGGTCATGTGGCTCGATTTGGTCACGCACTGGGCCTTCCACCGAGCTCTGGTCATGCCGTTCGGCGGCTCGGTGGAATTGACCTATGGAATCATCAGCGCTCTGGCCGGAGTGTTCATGCTGTGGGCGATCGTGCGCATGGCAGCCGCGGTCGCCGCCGGACATCCGGCGAGGCGGCTGCTCGTCGCCTCGGCTTTGGCCAGCGGGTCCGTCGCGCTCTGGTTCAGCTACGTCGAAGCATACTCGCTCACCAACGCCGCCGGACTGTGGGCGCTGGTGTTCGCGATTGAGTCGCAGAAGCGACCGCGACGGATGTGGCTGGCCTGGGCACTATGGGCTTTGGCCTGCGCCTTTCATCTTCAGGCATTGCCCTTGGCCCTCCCGCTGGCCTGGGCGACATGGCGCCTACGCCGACTGGCGGCTGCGCCGCTGACCCGACAGATGGCAGGCGTCCGCTTCGCGGTGGGTTTCGCGATCTGTGCCTTGGGGAGCATCCTCATGCACCTGACCGGCCATGCCGTGACAGTCCCCCTCTGGAGCACGCCCGACTCGGCCTACACCGCGTTGTCGCTACCTCATCTCCTCGATGCGCTCAATCAGATACTGCTGGTGGCCCCTGTCGGCGCGCTGGGCTTGATACTCTGGCTGACACAGAGGGTCGACACGCCGTCACGGCCGGAATCCCGAGCCATCACACCGCAAACCGGCAGCGGCGTCCTGGCCGTGGCGGTCGTCGCACTGTGGTACTTCGCATTCTGGGTCGATCCACTCTTGGGAGCGTTTCGGGATTGGGATCTGCTGGCGGGATTCGGCATCCCGATGTCGCTGTGGGCGGGGACGGTGATACTGGGCCGATCCCGTGCGACTCTTTCCTGGCGTTGGGTGCCGGTGGCCGCGTTGGCCGTTGCCCATGTGGCTCCCTTTATCTTCGCGCTTCAGAACGAGACGAGAGCCGCGCTGCGCGTTGACCGCCTCGTGCGGCAGGACATGCATTACTCAGGGGGGTTTTACCGGGGTATGCGGCTGGTGTCGTGGGGATTCCTGATGGCCAAGAAGCAGGGACGTTGGGACATCGCCGCTGAGCATTTCCGTCGCCGCGCCGAGTACACGCCCGACGATGTCATGTCGTGGAAGAACCTCGGGGCTACGTACGAGCACCTCGGACGATATGACAGCGCCGTGACCGCATACGAGCGGGCCATGCGACTGGACAGCACCGATCTTTCGATTTGTAAAGCGTTGGGGCTTTTGGGAGCGCGGCTTGACCAGCCAGAGCGCACACGAGACATGTTCGAGAGGGCCCTGAATCTATCGGACACGTCACTGCAGTCGCGCACCCTTCTGTCACAAGCGTATCAGCGGCTCGGAATGTTGGAGAAAGCTGACACGATGGCGGCGGAGACATCGCGGCGCTGGCCGGGTCATTTCGAGGCCTATTACATCCGCGCTCGTGGTGCCATAGCGGCCGGGGACACGGCCGCAGCATTACGGTACTACCAGGAAGCCGTCGATCGCCATCCCGACGAAGAGGAGGTCTATGTGCGCCTCGTGGCATTATGCCAGCAGAGCAGGGACCGAGAGCGCACGGCGGCAGCGGCCCGGTTGTGGGAGGCGAACTTCCCCGCGCATGCCCGCGCTTCGTTCATTCTGGGCACCTCCTACGTCATGCTCAGCCAGTACGATTCTGCCAATGCCGCATTGACGCGGGCGTTGAAGCACGCGCCGGACGACGCTCTGGCGATCTACTATCTGGCCATGACCCACCGACACCTGGGGCAGCCGAACAGGGCGCGTGAGTTGGCGCAGAGGGCGGCTCGACTGGACACGACTCTGGCCCTGCCGTGGATGGAACTGGTGTATCTGGCGGATGACGCCGGTGACCGTGCCGCCGCAGTCGCCGCGACGCGGGAGTACCTGCGTCGTTCCCCTGCCGACTCCGGCCAGCCCTATTTCCGCAAGTTCCTGGAGCCATAGCACTGCGTTTCCCCGCCTTACAATGGGTTTCAGAACTTCGTGCGAGACATGAGTTGTTGGTGCCACGGGTCTTTAGACCCGTGAACTCCCAAGGGTGGAGGGAAGCGGCACGGGTCTGAAGACCCGTGGCACATCAACTCATTTGGGCTATGAAACCGACTCTAGTCACGTGCGACCGCTTCTGTCGGGTGATTTTCCTGTAACAGGTTCAGGAACATGACGGCAGAACGGGTGTAGGATGGACTCGGAACCCAGTTGCGGTTCTCGCGAAAAGGTCATGCCTTGACGGCCAGCACTGAGCGGCAGCGTACTTGCGTTCTTGGGTCCCGGAAGCGGGACAACGGCCCAAAAACGGCCCGTATGTGCAACGGGGAGAACAATTGTTGCAAAACACGATCCACGGATGCATCGTACAAGAAGGTGCCGCGCGGTGACGGACGCGGCGATGATCAAACCGACAGGATGAGCCATGAATAACGAGCGACGTTTCCGGTTGTACACGCTGTTTCTGGCCGTGGCGGCGGCGGCGACGATCTGGATTGTGGGATCGGGTGAGGCGACCCCCCACCGCGAGGCGGTCTGGGCCCAGACCGATGGCGGCACGGTGGACACCGACCGCAGCCGCAATCTGATGCGGGAGACGCTGTACAAGTACACACGTCTCTTGAACGACATCTCCTTCCGCATCCAGTCGAACTACATGGACACGGTCAACACCAAGGACATGGTCTATGCCGGCATTCGCGGCATGCTGGACGTCCTGGACCCATTTTCCGTACTGATGGAACAGCGGAATTACGATCAGTTGATGGAGTCCACGCACGGGAAGTACGAGGGTCTGGGGATGCAGATCGACCGGCGCGAGGACACGATCACAATCATCGCCCCGATCGAGGGGACGCCGGCGCAGCGTGTCGGACTGCAGGCGGGCGACCGGATTGTCGCCATCGACGGCAAGCCGACCTTCGGCATGACGACCGAGCAGGCGGCCAAATTGATGCGGGGACCGGCGGGCACGAAGGTCGTACTGACGATCGTCCGCGCCGGTCTGCATGAGCCCTTGGACTACACGGTCGACCGCGCCGTGATCGAGTTGAAGTCGGTGCCGTACTACGGCATGGCCGACGAGCAGAACAAGATCGGCTATTTGCGGCTCAACAAGTTCTCGGAGACGACGGACCAGGAGCTGCGGGAGGCGCTCACCGACCTGAAGAACCAGGGGGCCAGGAGTCTGATCTTCGATCTGCGCTACAACGGCGGCGGGTTGCTCGATCAGGCGGTCAAGACTTCGAATCTCTTCCTGGCGAAGGACAAGCTGATCGTCTACACGCAGGGGCGCGATCCGGAATCGCAGCACAAGTACTTTTCCTCCGAAGACCCGGTCCTCCCCGACCTGCCGTTGGTCGTGCTTGTGGACGAGGGGACGGCCTCCGCCAGCGAGATCGTTTCCGGCGCGATTCAGGACTGGGACCGTGGGTTGATTGTCGGGAATACGACGTTCGGCAAGGGACTCGTGCAACAGGTGTTCCGGCTCCCGGAAACCGACGACGTGGCTCTCAAGTTGACGACGGCGCGCTACTATATTCCGTCGGGGCGTTCCATTCAGAAGCCGAGCCGCGCCACCAAACACCCCGGCACCAAAGAGGAAGCCGACGACGACTCGTTGGTCGACAAGCCGCGTTCCGATGCGGAGGTGTACTACACGAACAAGGGGCGCAAGGTGTTCGGCGGCGGCGGCGTTGTCCCCGACGTGCTGGTCGAGCGGCAGTTGTCCAAACCGCTGGAGATCGACCTGTGGCGTCAGGGAAAGTTCTTCAACTTCGCCGTCCACTACACCGCGACGCACCCGAATGCGTCGATGGACTTCGTGGCGGACGATGCCGTTCTCGAGGCCTTCCGGCAGTACCTGCGGGACGATAAGTTCGACTTCAAGACGGAGACCGAAGTCGAGCTCGACAAGATCACGGCCGATCTGAAGGATGATCCGGCCCGCCAGGCGATCTATGAACCCACGCTCGCGCAGATGCGTGAACTGGTGGCCCGCGAGAAGGAGCTGGCATTTGACGAAAGCCAGGACCTCCTGAAGGGCGAGATTCGGCGTGCGGTTCTCAACAAGCTGTACGGGGAACGCGGGTACTATGAGGGATATGTGTTGCGGGAAGACCAGTACGTGCAGAGGGCGCGCGAGATCCTCACGTCCAAGGACGAGTACCGGCATCTGCTGGCGGGCGATCGGAAGAGCTGACCGACCGCACGAGTTTTCACATGTGAAGACGGCCCCCGATGGGGCCGTTCTTCATTTTGTTGTATGGTGCGTGGCCGCCTCGGAATGTCCGTGCTTCGCCGGGGGGAACAAGGGCTTGAAACCCCTTGTCCTCGAGATGTGAAGTCCCAGTGGAAGCGCGTCGTTCGCGTTGAGGCAAGGGGCTTCAACCCTTTGGAAGGTGGGCGGAGCCCACCCTACGAGACACATGAACGCGTGCCCGCGATCTTTGATCGCGGCTTCCGTCATTCGACGCAACAACCGAGGACAAGGGGCTTCAGCCCCTTGCGGGCGGGCAGAGCCCGCCCTACGTGCGAATGCGTGTGCCCGCGATCTTTGATCGCGGATGCGGGCACGGCACGCCGTGCCCCTACTTGATGATCACTAGCTTGCCGATCTGTCTACCCAACCGCGAATCGACCCGCCAGATGTAGATACCGGACACCACCGCCTGCGTGTTGCGCGAGATCAGGTCCCAGCCGACGATCGATGGGTACGTCGTCAGGAACGGATCGGGATGCAGAATCTTGCGGACCAAGTCGCCATCGAGCGTGTAGATGTTGATCTCCGCCGTGTCGGGGAGATTGATGAACCAGATACGCCGGTCGCGCTCGTCCATCACCGGCTTCCCCGGTCCCTCATACCCCTCACGATAGTAACTGGTCCAGTCACCGAAGGCATCCTTGAACTGGATCTTGTACGGATTGGGAAAGACCGAGACCTGCAGACCCGAATCGATGACGACGTCGGAGGAGTACAGCAGGTGGCAGTATTGGCTGTTGGTGTGGGGGGACCCTTCCAACGTGGTCACATTGCGAACATAGTCGCCATAGTCATAAGCGGTGATGGCGAAGTACAAAGGGATGGCGGCGTTCAGATTGTCGAGCGTCATCTCGTAGATGCCATAACTGAGCGTATCGCTGTCGATGATCGTGTCCTGCTCGCCGACCTTCTGGATCAGATTGTCCTCCCAACGGTCCGCGCCCCAGTAGCGGTTCCCCCGGTTGGCGTTCTCCGGTATCCAATACGAGTAGCGCAGCCGTGGGACGATCTCGATGATGGTCCCGTGCACGTCGACCACGGTGTCGATGATCGTGTCGCGGTAGGCGGATTCGAAGGACGGATGTGAATGGTCCAGAGGATCGAATTCCGGATCGTCCATGACGGCGCGCCATTGGTCCACAGTCAACGGATAGGAGACCTGTTTCCAGTCGTTGGTCTTGGACTGGTAGGCCCATCGGGTGAAGTCGTCCGGTTTATCCCAACTGGCGATCAGTTCGTATTTGTCATCGACGTCGAAGCGCGACGAGTAGACCCGGTATCCCTCCCAGTCGCGCTTGCGCGAGAGCTGGTCCCGGCTCGTTTCTGGAATCGCGCCATTCCAGCGGAGTGTGATCTTGTGCGGCGCGGTGCTGAACTCGAACGGCGGCGAGGACGGCGCCTGCGGCCCGGCCCAATCGGGGATGCCATCGCCTTTGTACCAGACCGTGTCGCAGACCGTCCCGCTGGGATTGCAGTTGGTCACATGATATTTCCCGCGATATCCATCGCCGTCGGTGTCGACACCGGGGAAATCAAATATCCAGTCGGCCCAGCAGGCATTCTGGATCAGATCGGTGAAGTCGAGATTGTCGAGGTAGCGCTTGGGATTCATGGGATCGAAGTTGTCGGCGAAGTTGCGGGGATTAGTATGGAAGTTGGCGCCGGCGATCAGGGCGAAGGTGAAGGGAATTGAATCGCCAGGCGGGATGTCAGGTAGGGGGCCGTAAGAGAGCACGAATGAGATCCATGTGCCTTGGGCGATTTCGCGCATGGCATCTTGAGGGAGATTCGGGGACCATCCTTCCGCGTAGTGATCCAAGGCACAGTAGACCTGATCGTAATCGATCTCGCCGTTTGTCATCATCCGGTACCGATGACGATCGCCGAGCGGCATTCCCTGAGAAGGGGTGAATCGGAGTTGGTCTCGCTGTCGCCGTGGACCCCAAGCGTAATCGGTCCCCGACGTAGAACCCCACCAGTTGAAACTGAAGTTGCCACCCATGGGTGCACGTAAGATACGCACGCCCAAGACGGCAGTGGGGGACCGCTCGAAATAAGATCCCGACCTAGTCGGTTTCCCATCTATGTCCGCGGCCCACGCGACGTCGAGCGTGTCCACCGTCGCCGAAACTATACCTGGAACCTCACGCAAGAGGCCACAGGTACCGTCGCCGAAGGTACCGCCCGTGTAGCCAACCAATGGGGAGAGAGATAATCCCACGGCGCATTGATGAAGAGTGTCGCCGGAGATATTCTCGATCCAATACTCAAAGATGATGAACCGCTTGGCAAATCCGGTGGACCACGAATGACTGGTTTGGTGGAATGCGAGCCCTATCGGCCGGTGCCGACGGTTCTCGATGAAGTCGATTCCGGAATGAGATGATACTGAAGTGTCATAGAAGGTTGTGAAGTACTCCTGGTCACTTATGGCCTCACTGCTATAGTAACGCGATCCGGGAACGCGGGAAGATTCACGAATCGTGTCGTATGCCATGAACTCGTATGTCCAGAAACCCAGTGCTGAGGAACTGACCAGCGTGTCCATATGTCGGATACATCCAATTGCCAAGCCGCCGGTCTCCAAGTATTGGACAGTTGATCGGCCGGGAAACTCGAAGCATGGATCCCAGTCGATCCGCAAAGCGTCGCGATCCTTGTGCGAGAGTGCCGGAGGTTGATCGCGATAGCAAGCCCAGCACGGCCCGTCATTGGGCACCCCGTACCAAATGTCCCCGACGTAGTGCAGACGAAGGTCAAAGACCGGCAGGATTAGGTGCTCGCCCGTCGCGGGCGCGCCAAGGATACACAGAAGAACTGCAGACGCGACATTGACTGCAATTGTACGGGACGATCTCACCGGAAGCTACCTCAGGATTGGAGCACGTGTTCCTGGCAGTGTCACTCCGCCTTAGTCAGTACCCGACAACACATTACACCCCGTCCGGAGAATTATTTCCGGTTGTGCAAAGAAAAGTCAAGAAAGTTCTTGACAAATTGTAAGGGGGGGCGATGCTCCTGACGGATTATTGGTGTTTGTGGCGCCCCGAGTACTGGAGGTGCTACTGTGGGGGTTACCTTGCCCCCAAAGACCGTTGCCGCCTACGTGGCGGTCACTGTGGTTGCTGCCGTTTTGGGTATCTGGCTCGGGCAACCTCGCAACAAGGTGCGGGCGAGGACGACGTCTTCGGCCCCGGAGTCCCCGGACTCGGCCACACTGCTGAGGTGGCGCGAATGGCACGACAGCTTGGCGCAGCAGTTCAGACGCGAGGTGGTAGGAATCGAAGTGGCGGAGGCGTTCCCGCAACTTCCGCTCTCACCCATCGCCAGTGAGAGTCTCCTCTCAGTGTCGCAAGTACTGCCCCATGGGGGTGTCATTACCTTGGTCACAACCGACTGCGATCAGTGCATCAGGATGGCGGTTGCATTGCAGGCTGCTGTAGATTCTGCTGGAACGGCGGCATTGCCAGTCGTGCTAGTCGCGGATGCTTGGCCCGGGGCTGTGGACCTTGCTGTGTCTTTGGCTCGAAGCAACGTGCGAATTCCGCTGTACTGTGATCGCGGGTCCAGCTTGCGAGCGCGGCACAACGTTCAGGGAACGATGCCTTGGTTTTACCTTGACTCCCAGACGAAGCTGATTTCCTTTGGCTTCGTTTTCGAAGCAAGCATTGCCAGACTACGTGAGATCATCGCACCAGAAGCGTCCCAGGGTGCGGTATAGAGAGTCGTGGTGATACAACTCCTATGGAAAGGAGACCAGCGATGATGGTGAAGAAGCCGATGATTCTGTGGGCGGCCTTTGTGTTCGCGGCGGCACTCACAGCGACGATGTTCTTGTCTGGGGGCCCGGCCGCCAGCAGCGAGACTCCCTGCGAGGATCCCGAGCCGGCGGCGCAATGCCACAGCGGCGGCTGCAACTGCAACTACTGGTGTGCCGTCACGGAATCATACCTGTGCATGGGACACTGGTACTGTCTCCCCGATTCCCTCATTTGGCGATGCAAGCCGATCTGCATCCCGGGGCCAGGGGATGACTGCGTACCGGACAAATGAACACTCTGCCGGGGGTATGCGCGAGCCGGGCTCAGGGATGAGCCCGGCTCAGTCAGTTGTCGTTGACTTCAGACGTCCGGGCCGTCGCTTCTCTCATCATTCGCGTCCTCGCGTTTGGTGACGACTACGATCTCATTGCGGGGGAGCAGGGATGCGATCCGCTGACGGGTCGCAGGGTCGAACAAGTCCCCCTGCAG
Organism: Candidatus Zixiibacteriota bacterium; assembly: GCA_040752595.1. Lineage (NCBI taxonomy): Bacteria > Pseudomonadati > Candidatus Zixiibacteriota > Candidatus Zixiibacteriota bacterium. The sequence continues at coordinate 172,245 of JBFMGX010000004.1, read as the reverse complement.
CGCCTTGGGAAGTTTGGAGCGGGAAAGGTCCGAGACCTTCTCCCAATAGCCGCTGGCGCGGACCAGCGACTCGAGAAGCTTGCGATTGGGATCGTCCTGATTGGGGATCGTCTGCTCCCAGCGGCGATGGATGCCGACGCTGGCATGATGGCCCTGGATACGCGTCAGATTATTGACGCCAGCAAACTCGATGACTTCCTGACGAACCGCCTGCAGTTCCGCCTCGCTCTGTGCCTTGTGTCGCGCGGCGGCGACGAAGCGGTCAACCAACCGCACGCCGGAGTCGGCGGCGAATTGCTGGGGTGTGAGCGTGGCGGTGGCGAAGAGATGGCGTTTGGCAGGGCATAGTGACTGGAATTCGCACCAGGCGCAGAGCTGGGACTCATGCGGCGGGAAGTCGTTGCCAGCACGGGCGGCCTCGATCGTGTCGATCAAGCGGATGGTGTCGGCACGAAGTTCCGTGAGTGATTCGGGTGAGCGCACTGACTTCAGGGTCCGGTTGGCACGCAGGAAGTGCCAGTAGAGTCGAACCGTGTGGGTGCCATCCCAACGGGATTGGATGCCGATTTGGTACAGCGCCAACTGGCGCTCGGCGTCGATCTCCGCCTGCGAGGGAAGACGTCGGTTGGTCTTGTAGTCGTGAATCTCGATGGCCCCGTCAGCCCCCTCGACCAGGCGATCGATGTATCCCTGAATCTTGTAGCGCCCGTCCGGGTCGAGGTCGAAGAGAATCCGTTCCTCCAATCCCAGAATCCGGCCCTCGGAGAAGGGGTAGTGGCCGACGAAATAGTCCTGCAGGCAGCGGCGGCCGACGTTGCGGTAGTCGTCGCCGGTGAACTCCGACCGGACGATCAGGATGTCGTCCTCCCAGTTACGCTGCCAGGTGTCCTCGTAGAAATCGCGGATTTCCTCCCACTTGGGGATGCGCTCCATCTGCACGGAGCGGTAGAGCTTCTCGAGCGCCTCGTGCACCATCGAGCCCATGAACGCCTCGACGGAGGGGTGTTCTTCGATCGGCGGCTTTTCGATGTACCGGAAGGCGTACTTGCGCGGGCAACTCTCGTATGTGTTCAGACGCGAGTGCGAGAAGACCATGGCGACTCCTGTGCGGACCCTCCCTGTCAATGTCATACGTGCCGATGCCGGACGCAATATCATTTCCGGCGCGGCTGCGTGGCAGGTCGTTCGCCGGATTGACAAACGTCGGGGGCACCGTAGATTGCCGGGTGGGCGTGAGTTCCTGCAGGAGGACAGGATCGTTGTTCATCGATACGTCTGACAGCATGGTGGACCGAAAGAATCCCCCACCCCTTCGACTTCTCTCAGGGCAAGCCGATCCGTCCTGCGGACGGATCGACCTCTTCCCCTCGACTTTGCTCGGGGCATGCCGAAGGGAGAGGGTATGCGTCGCGCTGAGCAGAGGGTTTAGCCGGTTGCGGACAAAGTGCCATCCATGTCATTCTGAACCCCGCCGTTCTTTGGCGGGGAGAAGAATCTGCTGCTGCCCTACAGGAGGAAACAGCAGATCCTTCGCTTCGCTCAGGATGACATTGGTGGGCCGCATTCCCATCTTGGTCGTTCTTCAGCGACCTGTCAGGGCAGACAAGGGTCTTAAGCCCTTTGTTGACCGATGCAGTGGTCCGCCCTTCGTCCGATGTCCGGTTGTAGGACGGCTTCCGGCATTGGGAGCTGTACTGATTGCAGTCGCGATGGCGACGACGGCGCTATCGGCGGCCGAGTCGGCCACGGACGGGACACACAGTCTGGCCGCGGCCGCCATCGACACGACGGTTCGATATCAGATTCACGAAAACGGCCGATTCCGTGCCACGGTCACCAACTGGGGGTACTTTGGTACTTTCAACTTCGCGTTGGTGGATTCGGGCCATGGCGAACCGACCACGGTGCCATGGCCGGCGCCTGCCTTCGAATCACCGCCGCGCTCCCGCGTCGAGTATCTTTATGAAGCCGGATTGTGGATCGGCGGAATTGTGGACGGCGACACCCTGGTTTCGACCGGAACACTGGGCGAGTGGACCGCTCACGAGCTCTACCCGGCGGGGAGAATGGGTCCGGTCGGCTCCGATGCGCTCGGTGATGAAGAATTCACATTCGTGTACTCAGACACGGCCACCGATCCAGGGCGCGTACCGCGCGACTCGTACGACGGACGCCACCGGCCGCTTCCGGTCACCGTTCGGCAGACGACGCGCTTGGTGGATGATTCGTCGTTCGCGCAAGGTCTGATCATTGAACTCACCGTGACCAATATCGGCGACGCGGCCATCGAGAACCTTTGGCTGGGGTGGATGGTCGATCCGGACGTGATGCACGATGACCGTGACCTCGGTTATCTGGACGATCTCACCGGGCATCGGCAAGCCGCCATCACGCTCGAAGGACAGCGAATCGCCGTGTCCGCCGCCTGGGCCGCCGATAATGACGGTGATCCGGATTCATCGCTCGGTGCCTTCGATGACCGTTCCACGACCGGCACATTCGCCTCGATGTATCTGGGGGGATCGCCGCAATTATCTTCGGAGTCGTACAACTGGTGGATCAGTGCCGTGCCGCGCAACTATGACTGGGGCCCGCAACGCGCACCGGGCGACACAAATGGGTCCGGCGGCCGGGGACGGCTGCTCGGCGATGCCATGCGGTACCGGCGTATGGCCAATCGTGAGATCGACTATGATCAGGTATTCGCGGCCGTCGATCGGTCCGCGCAGGGCTGGGTCGCGCCTCCGCCGACATTGATCGCCGTGGACTACGCGAACGGGTATGACACGCGCTTTCTGCACACCGTTGGGGCGGTCACTCTCTGGCCGGGGGATTCGGTCACGGCGGCGTGGGCTTGGGTCGTGTCCCCGCGTTGGCATGCCGATCCGGGGCATTTTGCCGGCACATTCGACGCCATTGATCCGCAGGCATATCTGCATGGATTGAACATGCATTCACTGGATACCGCACTGGCCCGCATGCAGATTCTATGGGACAATGGATTCACCCCGGCGACGGTCGGGCCACCCCGTGGCCTGACAATCGCCGGGTGGGACGATTCGACAGCATCACTGCGATGGGTGCCGCGCCGCACGGCGCGACTGGATGGATATGAGATCCTACGGTCGACCGATTCTCTGCACTTCGATGATCGCATTGCCATGCTCCCGCGGGACGATTCGGCGTCCACCGATACCGGGCTCGAACGCCTGGTAACATACTACTACACGATACGATCGCTGGATAACCGTGGTCGTCCCGGCATGAACGCCACTATGGTCGGTATCCTGCCGGATCGTCCGATGACCCCCGCCGACTTGAGCGCGCACAGGGGCAATCGAGAGATCAGACTGACATGGGAACCGGCGGAGGAACCGGACGTTGTCGGACATCGCGTCTACCGGCTGGACACGGCATTCGGGTGGCAGCCGGTGGGCGAAACAGCCGATCAGACCTCATTCGTTGACCGCAGCGTCGATAATGCCATCGTGTACAGCTATCGAGTGGCGGCGATCTCGGCACTGGGCAGTGAGAGTTTTCCCACTGCACCGATACACGGGATCGCGCTGGCCTTTGATGGGCCGCCGCTGGTGATTGACCAGACACCCGCGGGCACGGCGGCGTTGACAGACAAGGACTCGGTGAGTGCCGTCTGGCGACGCCTACTCGGATCGCTGGGGACGCAATATCGCGATGCCGACCCGACGCGTACGGCTGCTCTCGCACTGAACATCTTGGATCCACACCCGGCGGCGATTGCGGTTGCGGATGGCGTGTCGGGCTTGACACAATCGACCATCGAGACGATGGCGTTGTATGCCTATGCCGGCGGGATCACGATCTGCGCCGGACGCAACCTGTTCAATACGGCACAACTGACGGAGGGGTTGATCGCCTTCGGGCCGGGTCAGTTCCCATACGATGCCTTCGGTATTACCATGGCGGACTATCCGCGCGTGCTCTTGTCGCATCCCACGCGGCTGAATGCCGAGTTCGTCGGTGCCAGGGCGGTCGATCCGCGGTTTGGCGATCTGTCCGTCGATTCCAGCCGCACCGACTGGGGGTTGAATCCCGTTCTGCCGGCGACCGAAGGAGCCGTGGGCTTCGTCGGCTGGTTTGACATTGACACCAGCCGGGCGCAGGTTCTCTACGCGTTCCAATCGCGCGATTCGGCCTCTTCACCCATGCAGGGACGACCGGTGGCGGTGATATCGCGGGATGAACGGTGGAAGGCGGCGGCGTTTTCCTTCCCCCTGTCTTACATTCGCGAAGAGGATGCCGCGGAGGCCCTCCTGGCGACGCTGCAGGCATTGGGATGGCGCACGCATCGTCCCGGCGATGCCGATGGCGACAACGTCGTCACGGTGGCAGACGTCCAGCACATGGTTCGCCACCTATTCGGCCCGTCATTCCTGCACGACCCGGCGAACGCCGATGTGAACGCCGACTGCCGCGTGGACATCCTCGATGCCGTAGTGCTGATCAACTTCCTGTGGCGCGGAGGGACGGAGCCGTTGCCGGGGTGCGCGTCGGAACGGCGTTGAGGGAGAATGAATGAGACGCGACGGCTCGGCCCTCACGCTTCGCTCAGGGTGAACAGGAGCCTCGCCCTCCCGAGGCACGAGATTCTTCCAGGCCGCTCAGGGTTCTGATTCCGCCGGAGTGTCTGCTGACTCGTTCGGCTCCCGAGCCGTCCTGCGAATGGATCGAGCTTTCTCCCTCACTGTGTTTGGGCCACCGCCGGAGGAAAGGGTCGGAGCAGAAAGAGAAAGACCGGAAGATCTGTCGCGGATCTTCCGGTCCCACCCACCTCCGAGCATCCCTGCCCGTCGGTTATGTCACCGCAATGCGGCTATTCCTCAAGCTGGATCTTGACAATGATGGCGATGCCGCCGTAGTTCGGATCGAGATCAGTCATGGTGATGAAGGCACTGACGATCGACTGATTGCAGGTCGCCGTGAATTCAAAGCCGCCGGCGACGCCGTACTCGTTGGTGTACTGCGGTGAACCGGTCACAACACCGCTCTCACCGTCGTCGGTGATCGTGATGAGGTGACCGCCGAGCGGGTTGCCCCAGCGATCCTTGATCGTGACTTCGATCGGCGTCGAGTTGCAGTAGGTGATGGAACGCGCCATGTCGACCACGGTTGTCTTGGAATAGGCGCGGCCGGTGCGCAAGACGACGTGCGCCTGGTCATTGTAGCCATAGACGCCGCCGCAACGGGCCGTGATCGTGGCGATGCCGCCGAGCCCATTGTCGGGCGTGGTCACGATATAGTCACGATCCAGCGTCGTGGCAATGTAGTCCTCGACATAGACCGATGAGTGGCACCCGTCGTTGACCAGACCGTTGTTGATGGTGCCGAGGTCCGCTTCCACCTCGATGGGTGTGTCGGTGTCCATGAAGACGCCATTGACGTCACGCACCTCGATAACAACTTCTCCTTTGGATTTGTTGTCGGCCAACAGCGTGTCAGGGTAGCGGAGGAACATGCCGGAAGCGGCCGGACCTGACTCGAGGAACACGCTGGTATCGGCGACCGTGCCGCCGGCGGTCTGCGCCCAGTAGAACACCAAGCCGTCGTTCTTCGGCGCCCCGGAATGCCAGTAGGTCTCGGCGGTGCCGCGGAATGTCAGGGCCGGCGAGGTAATGGAGGCGCCCTCGATCAACCCCTGCTCGGTGCCGAACCAGACGGCGGTGGAGTCGGGGACTTCATTGCCCCATTGATCGACGACCAGAGCGACGATCTTGTTGAGTTCGTTGACGATTTCCCATGATGGGACGTTGCAGTCGCCGGCACCGACGGAGATGAACGCCGGCGGTCCGGAACGGATGGTGATCTGAGTCGCGCCTGAGACGACCGCCCCGGCGCGCGCGACGATGCGTGCCGTCCCCGAGGTGTTGCCGGCATTGAAGGTGACCACGGCTTGCCCGAGCGCGTCGGTCGTCACCGCGACCGGTCCGACCGGATCACCGTTGATCGCCTCGCCGCCACCGGGTCCGGCCGTAATGAGAAACTCAATGTCCCGACCCTCCGGCGCAGGATTGCCGTACTTGTCGAATGCTTCGGCTTTGATGCGCGCCCATTCAATCCCACCCGTCCCTTTGACCTGCACCTGCTGCCATTCGGGCGTCAGACTGATCGAATGGACCGGTTCGCTGGAGGTCAGAGGCACCGACACTTCCGCCGAGTACACGGCCCCCGGAGAACCGGCGGTGGCCTTGATGTAGACAACTCCGGTGGTCCGTCCGGCCGTATACGACGCCACCGCGCGCCCCTGTGAGGTCGGCACGCTGGCTTCAATGGACCCGATCGGATCCCATTGATCATCCGCGTCGACGTCATAGATCAACGAATCGACATTTCCGGTCCAGTAGCCGTCGCCGTCGACATCAAAGAACTTCTCACCGGCGGCGAAGCGCACGAGCGTGGAATCGGGAACGGCATTGCCCAACCGGTCGGTCAGGGTTGCCGTCACGGTCGCCGATGAGAAGCCATCGGCCTGCATCAACGTCGGTGTCACGGACAGGACGATCAGTCCGGCGGTACTGCCGCCGCCGCCACCGGATTCCACGGTGACGTCCTTGGCGACCGAGCCGGTGCCGCCTTCCACCGAGGCTTGGATCCGCACCGTGCCCACCTGGGTTGCGGTGAAGATGACGGTGGCGATCCCCTGGTCATTGGTCTGGACGGCGCTGGAGGCAAATGTGCCGCCGGTATTGGGCACGGCAACAAGATATACTGTCTTATCAGCGGCGGGATCACCGGAAACGGTGGTCACGCTGACCTCGACCACCGCGGTCTCGCCCGGATTGAGGACCGCCGGGGTCACTGTGACTTTGTTGACCATCACGGCCTTGTCGCTCTCCGTCGGTCCGGAGCAGGCGCTGATTCCCAACAGCAACAGCCCACTCACTGCCGCGCCACACCACCAGAGTGCCCGCGCCCGGTTGATCGAATGCATCTTGACGCTCCTTTTATGAACCCTGACCGCTTGACCCATACAGCCGCCGGCGTGACCCTCTCCCGCCCGGAGTCATTGTCATGCCAGCGCGGACTTGGACCGCATGTACGAACACAACCCCAAGTGCAGGGGCTCTTTGGGATGTATCGGCCTCAGAGTGCGGGAATTTAGTCGGATTTGCGGGGCGGGAACCGTGCTAATCTACGGCTCTTCAGGCCCGTTCCATGGACGTGGATTCGTACGGGCTTGTTGAAAGACCTCGTCGGAGAGAGAGCTTCCGCGCCAGGCGGTTGCTTCGTCGCTCGGCCCGCTCACAGAGCGGGCCTCACTCCTCGCAACGACACAAAGACTCGTCAAGGACCTACTCCGTCGTTGCGAGGAGGTCGTCCGCCGGAGGCGGAAGACCGATGAAGCAACCGCCCGGCTTGGGTCGGTCTTCTCAACATGCTCGCAGGGCACGGGTCTAAAGACCCGTGGCACAAACATGTGAGGGTGGAAACAACTTGACTCGGGGGACAAGGGGCTGAAGTCCCTTGTCGGGCATGGTGATGCTCGGAGGTGGGCGGAGCCCACCTACATTGCGGGAGTTGCCTGCGCAACCGGGGTGTCGGGGCGAATCACGAAATCGACACCGTCGTGGTCGACGGCGACCGAATCGCCTTCCCTGATCGCACCCTTCAGGAGGGCGTTAGCGAGGCGGTGGGCGACTTCTCGTTGAACGAGTCGCCGCAGCGGCCGGGCGCCATAGACAGGATCATACCCTTCCGAAACGAGCGCCGCTTTGGCTTTGTCGGTGAGGCGTGCCGTGATCCCCTGCTCGGTCAGGCGCTGACGGAGGGCGTCAAACTGCAATTCGGCAATCTGGGCGATGTCTTCGGGTCCCAGCGGGTTGAAGACGACGATCTCGTCGATACGGTTGAGGAACTCGGGACGGACGGCACGTCGCAGCGCCGCCAGAGCGCCTTCGCGAATCGCGCGACGACGCGCGCTCTCGGTGACCGCATCGGCGGCCGCTTCAGCAATCACCTCGGCACCGAGATTGGAGGTCATAATCAGAATCGTGTTCTCGAAGGAGACCGTGCGCCCCTTGTTGTCGGTCAGTCGACCATCATCCAGAACCTGCAGGAGAATATTGAACACCTCCGGGTGCGCCTTCTCAAGTTCATCGAAGAGAACGACTGAGTAAGGGCGCCGCCGGACCGCCTCAGTGAGCTGCCCGCCCTCGTCATAACCGACATATCCCGGGGGTGCGCCGACAAGGCGTGACACCGAGTGTTTTTCCGAGTACTCCGACATGTCGATGCGCACCATCGCCTCGACAGAACCGAACAACGCGGCGGCCAGCGTCTTGGCCAGCTCGGTCTTGCCGACGCCGGTGGGACCGAGGAAGATGAAGGAGCCGCGCGGTCGGTGTGGCTCGGTCAGCCCGGCACGCGAGGAACGCACGACGCCGGCGACGGCGGCGACCGCTTCTTCCTGGCCGATCACGCGGGTGGAGAGTTCCTTCTCCAGATCCACAAGCCGGCTGACTTCGCTGGCGGTGAGGCGCTCGACGGGAATGCCGGTCCATCGGGCCACGATCCCGGCGATGTCGTCGGGATCGACCTCTTCCTTCAGGAGACGGCGTGACTTCTGCGTCTCCGTCAATTTCACGTTCTCGATTTTGATCAGGCGCTCCAGATCGGGAATGTCCTGGTAACGGAGACGCGCCGCGGCCTCGTAGTCGCCGCGACGTGTGACCTGATCCATCTCGGCCCTCAGTTGTTCGATCTTCTCCTTGGCGTCGCGGATTCGGCCGACGGAGTCCTTCTCTTTGGTCCATTGCTGTTCGAGTATGGTCCGTTCCGCGGTCAGCCGCTCCAGTAACTCTTCCATCGGCCGTAACCGCTCGGCGGCATCGGGCTCGCGACGGACCGCCTCGCGTTCGATTTCGCACTGTGTGATCTGACGGTCGAGGCGATCCAACTCATTGGGGCGGGAGTCGATCTGCATGCGCAGATCGGCCGCCGCTTCATCGATCAGGTCAATCGCTTTGTCGGGCAATTGCCGGTCGGCGATGTAGCGCTCCGACAGCGTGGCCGCCGCCACCAGCGCGGCATCCTGTATGCGCACGCCATGGTGCAACTCGTAGCGCTCCTTCAGCCCGCGCAGAATGGAGATCGTCTCCGGCACGGTCGGTTCGTGGATCAGGATCGGCTGGAAACGCCGCTCCAGAGCGGTGTCCTTCTCAATGTGCTTGCGGTATTCGACCAGTGTCGTGGCGCCGATGCAGCGTAACTTGCCGCGGGCCAGCGCGGGCTTGAGCAGATTCGAGGCATCGACACTTCCTTCGGCGGCACCGGCGCCGACGACGGTGTGGAGCTCGTCGATGAACATGATGATGCGTCCGGCGGCCTCCTCCACCTCGGCCAGCACGCCTTTCAGACGCTCCTCGAATTCGCCGCGGAACTTGGCACCGGCCACCAAGGCACCCAAATCGAGCGCCACCACCCGCCGGTTCTTCAGCGTTTCGGGGACATCCCCCTGCGCGATCTTCAGCGCCAGTCCCTCCGCGACCGCGGTCTTGCCGACACCGGGTTCGCCGATCAGGACGGGGTTGTTCTTGGTGCGGCGGGAGAGAACTTTCATCACCCGGCGGATTTCTTCATCGCGGCCGATCACCGGGTCGAGCTCGCCTTGTTGCGCTGCCTGCGTGAGATCACGGCCGAAGCGCTCCAGTGCCATCATGCGGCTCTCGGCACCGTCGTCTCCCGCGCCTTTCCGGTTGAGCATCTGCTCGACCGACTCGCGGAGGGCCCGGGAATCGACACCGGCCTTGGCCAGCGCGGCGCGCACCGGTTCATCGGGCTTCTCAACTACGGCCCAGAGCAAGTGTGCGGCATTGACGAAGGCATGCCCGGCGCGTTCGGCACGGTTCTGCGCCGCCGAGAAGACCGCCGCCAATGCGGCGCCGGTCGTCGGCTGCGATCCGCCATGAACGGTTGGGAGACGATTCAAGGCCAGCGACAATTCCCCGGCCAATCGATCGGGATCGGCTCCTGACTGCTCGATGAGAGCGCGGGCCGCACCGCCTTCGCGCACCAGCGCGCCCAGAAGATGCGCCGGTGTCAGTTCCGGATGCCCGGCAGTTTGAGCGCTCTCCAGTGTGGATTGCAGAATCGACTTCGCGTTGTCGGTCCATTTATCCAATGACATCATGACGGAACACTCGCTTTCAGCGGCTTCTGCTTCTACTCGTAGCGCGGGAGCCCTGCGCTCCTGCGGCCCGTGTCAGGTGCACAAGGCACCTGACCTACGACTGCGCGGCTACGAGCGGAAGTGGCACGCACAAGACCAGAGGCCATGGCCTCTGGTCTTGTGCATGGCACCCCGGGAATCAATCGGCAGACGTCTTCGGCTGGGCGGATGAACCGGCTTTCGGCGCCGCCGCTTCCGACCTGGCGGTGTCGGACTTGGCCTTCGCGGGCGCTTCCTGGCTGGCCTGCTTCTTGTAGCTGTCCTTGCGGTAGTCGGTGATGTAAAACCCCGACCCTTTGAAGATCAGTCCGCCCCCCGCTGAGATCAGTCTCTCGACTGCGTTCCCGCCGCAGTGCGGGCAGACCGACACCGGCGCCTCGGTCATGGACTGGAACGCCTCGAAGCGATGATCGCAATCCCGGCACTTGTAGTCGTAGGTTGGCATGGTTGCGAAAACAGAGATCTCCTTGGCGTATACGTTGAAGATCGATGAATTTGCATCCATGAACGTTCGATTTCAATGCCTTTTCACCTCTGATTCCGGCCCAATGCCGTTCCCCTGTCATGCCAACGGCCTCGCGGCAAGCGCCGCGAGGCCGCGCGACGATATTCCGTCGATATTCCGTCGACGGCACTATCCGACATGCACTTCGATCTCCTTCGGACGCGCCGCCTCGGACTTGGGAATCGTGACTGTCAGAACGCCGTTCTTGTAGTCGGCCGCGACCTTGCTCCCGTCGGCCCACGCCGGCAGGTTGAACGAGCGCGAGAACCGGCCCATGTATCGTTCCGAACGGGTGAACCCCTTGCGATTCTCCTCGCGGGACTCGGTGCGCTCGCCCGTGATGGTCAACAGACCGTCGTTGACGACCACCTTGATGTCCTTCTTGTCCATGCCGGGCATGTCGGCCTTCAGCACGACTTCATTGTCGCCCTCATGGACATCGACGAACGGGCGGACACTGACTGTCTCCCCGTCGGCCCAGTTCCCCAAGAACCCCGGCATGAAGTCATCGAAGACCCTGCTGATCGCCGCCGAGAACGGGACGATGTTGCGATTGGGACTGCACTTTACGAGTGTCATGACTCTCCTCCTTTTCTCTATCTCTCCCCAGTTGGCTGATCACTCATCAGCATCCGACGCAGTCATAGAAGCATGAGCCGTGCCGTTTCTGCTGAACTTGAACTAAGTCATTGCATTACACAGCGTTAATGCATGCAGGCCCTATTTCAACGTTCCCAAGCGCGGCCATTATGGCGCTTGTTCATGCCGTTTTGGCACTAACGGCATGCCTCATTGTGCCACAATGGCACACGGCGAGGGGCACGGGTCTGAAGACCCGTGGCACTCATCCTTTCCGAGCGCGACGGTCAGGGGTTCTTGAGGCTGTCGCGGACGGAGCCAAAGCAGTAGAGGTTGCGTTTGGTGTCGGCCACAAAGACGCGCCCCGCGGCGACGATCGGAGGGGTGGTGGCCGGCGCCAAGAGCTTGTGTTCGCCGATGAGACGCCCATCGGCGGCATCGAGCACCAAGAGACGATTGTTTCGCGAGCTCACCAGGACTGAGTTGCCGACCAGCGTGCAGGGGAGATTCGCGATGGCGCCGGTGTTGTAGCGCCACAGGAGTCGTCCGGTCGATTCGTTGAGTGCGTAAATGTACCCGTCATTGGCCCCGAAGAAGAGGCGATCGCCGCCCACCGCCGGCGTCGTGAACACCCCGGCACCGGCCGCAAAGAACCACGCCATGGCGCCGTTGCGACGGTCGAGCGCATAGACCAGCGAATCAGCGGAGCCGACATACACGAGGTTGCCCACGGCCGGGGCCGCACCAATCGCCCCCGACGATCGGTGCGTCCAGAGGATAGTCCCGTCGGTCGTCGATAGAGCGATGACCTGACGACCGGACGCAACATAGGCCACGGAGTCGACGAGAGCCGGAGCGGTCAGGATCGGCCCAAGCGTGTGCGTTTCCCAGACAAGATCACCCCCACGGGTGCGGCACGCAATGGAGCCATTGTACGCCGCCAGCAAGATCAGCGAGTCGTTGATCAGCCGCGGGGCGGCACGGCAGGCGATGACCGGAAACGAGGCGGCCAATCGCAAGGGATCGCGGTGAAAGATCAGGTAGCGCAGTTCATCCTGATCGGTCAGAACATCGAATCCGTCCGCTCTCGCAACAGCGGCGGTGACCGGTCCTCTGAACCGTGTGCGCCAGAGACGCCGTCCGTCGGCGATGGAGACGATTTCCAAACGCCGGTCGAGCCCCGGGAAGTAGAGAACGCCACCGGATACCGTCGGTTCACCGGCAGCCAGGCCTCCGGTGCGGGTGCGCCAGAGGAGTCTCATCTCGCCGATTGAGCCGGAGACGGAGCCGCGGTTGTCGGCCGAGCCCCGTTCGGTCGGCCACGCACCCAGTGACGGCCGAATCGGCAGATGCAGGCGGGGACCACTACAGCCCACGGCTGACAGAAGGAGCACGAAGGCCAACAGCGAGCGCCCGCAGGGGACCGACCGCAGAAGGCCGCACGAGTATCTCATCCTGCGGCGGGCACCAATGAGCATGTGTGGGAATGCGAGATCAGAAGTTCCATCCGAAGAAGAACTCGAACCGGGTCTTGGTGTCGATCTTGCGAAAATCGGTCCTCCGCGCCCAGTCGAAGCGCAGGACGATAATGTAACCCAACGCCACGCGCGCGCCAACACCCAGGGCCCCGTCGAGACGGCCCATCCGATCCTCCCACGCCTTGCCGGCATCGAAGAACAGGGCGCCGCGAATCCCCTGGAACCCCAGACTTCCCATCGGCAACCCGACCAAGAGGGCGTCGATCAAGGGAAAGCGCAGCTCATTCGAGATGAGGAACACATTGCGCGCATAGCGCACACGGCGCGGATAGCCGCGCAAGTCCCAGCTTCCGCCCAGATAGCGCCGTTGCGGCTCCAGCCCGGAGGAAAAGTGCCCCAAGAGGCGCGTGGCGAACGCCGAATACTCGCCGAGACGAACGTACTTGCGGGCGTCGGCGATCAACAGGCGGTTGAAGGAACGGAAATTGGTCAGATCGGCGGTGTAGCCGAACGCCAGCATCAGCCGCCAACCGTCGATCGGCCCGGAAACATCCCAGAGGGAATTGTCATGGACAACGGAGATGAACTGTGTCGCCAGGACGGCCCGACGCCGCTCACCCAAGACGACGTCGCGATCCGAATGCCGCAGAAACAACGACGCCTCAATGCGCCGGAACTTGGAGAGCGGATAGCCAATGTACCCAACGGCCCCGTATTGCCTCTCCTGCAGCGGCCCCTCGGCGGGATCGGTGTAGTCATCGTACAGGTGATAGGCACCATATCCGTAGTTGAGACGTCCCTCCCGGTTGAAGTACGAGACCCCGGCGTTGAAGCTCTGCAAGAACTCGTCCCGTGTTTCGGCGTTGTTGGCCAGAAGGAAAAAGTACTGATGATTGCCGAGCACGTCGGTGAGAGCGGTTTGGAGACCACCGACGGTACCGTAGAAGGCATCGTACGACACGGCCGATTGGGCGATGTCGAACGAGAACTGGCGGCGGTACTTGAAGGCGCCTTTGGTCAATCCTGAGTCCGGGCTCTGCGGGGCGGGGCGCCAGGTCGGCGCCCACGAGCCATCCGCCGCGGCGAACACCTCCGGGGTGGTCGAGTCGGGGACGGTCATCTCGAAGATCTGGAAGGAGCTGTTCTGGTAGGCGGTGAAGACGATCCGGCGCCCATCGGGACAAAAGCGTGGATCGAACGCCCCGGTGACCAGGTGTGTCAACTGATCCACGCGGCCCGAGGAATCCCGACGGTAGATGTCGGAGTGACCTTCGCGGTCGCAGGTGAACAGCAGCGATCGCCCGTCCGGAGACAGCGACGGCGACCGGGCATTGAACGCACCGGTGTAGACCGGCGCGATCTCTCCGCTCTGAAGATCGTAGGAGAACAGGTTCAGCCACCCTTGATCGCCATGGGGGCCGCGATCCGAGGCGAAGATGATCCGCTGTCCGTCGGCGCTGAAGATCGGATCGGTGTCGAAGTACCAGTCGCGCATCAGACGACGAAGTTCCCGGCGGTCCAGGTCATACACGAACAGATCGAACCACCCGTCCTGCCCACCGCCGGCGAAGACGACGCGACCCCCATCCGGAGAGAAGGACGGAGACACCGCATTGTAGAGTGAGTCCCAGCGGTGCTCGCCGATGATGCGTCGCGTGCTCAGATCCAACAGATAGAGTGCGTCGCGCTCGTGGCGGGTGGAAGAGAACACCACGCGCCCATCGCCCGAAACGTCCAGCGAGGACCCCAAGAGATGGAGCGACTCGAAACGGGGCGAACGCTCCCCTTTCAGCAGCGTTTCGATGTTGCGGTCGGGATCGCCATCGGCGCCACCTCCCGGGGTCATGTACAGGCCGGCGTACCCAAGGCGATTCCCCTTGAAGACGATCCACTCTTGTTGCTGCCCGTCGTCTTCGCGCCAGATCGCGACGGGCTTGACGTTGTACCCCGCCTTGGTTCGTTGCTTGTAGACGCGATCGGGAAGCTCACGCGACTGGATCGTCGGGAAATACCGCTTCTTCAGCCAATATTCCCACTCGCGGCCGATCTCCCGCAGAGGGCGGCTGAATGTGATCGCGGCGACCGACTCGAAGTCACCGCCGCGCCAGGCGTTGTCGAGGAGATACACGAGGTACTCTTCGCCGTATGCTTCGGCCACAAAATGGCAGAACGACTCTCCCTCTTTGTACATCAGGTAGGTGCCGGCAATGGCCGGCAAACGATCGATGTTGTAGAACCGTCCGGACAGCACCAGGTCGCTCAGGATCATGTCGGCGTCCGGCTCCCACGGGCGGGAGAAGTACTCGGCGATTCCCTCGGTAAACCACAAGGGCGGCTCGGCGACACCGACCTTCTTGTGCGCGTGGGCCGTCGTGGTCAGCTTTGAGATCGTAAACACATGGACCAACTCGTGCTGAAGCACGCGACGGAAATCGGCGTACGACCCGTTGAACGGCAGCACGACCCGGCCTTTGAAGAACTCGGTGAATCCGGCCACGTTCTCGGGCAACAACGACGGCGTGACATTGGTCTGTGAGAAGAAGCGCGGCGAAGAGTACACGACCAACGGAATCCGGTGCTCGACGTCGTGGTTGAAACGGTCGGCCAGCGCTCGATATGAGAACTCCGCGGCTTCGGCCGCCGCACCGGCCAGAGCGCGTTCGGTGTCGTAGAAGTAGATGTCGAAGTGCCGCGTCGGGAGAACGAGCCAGTCGAAGTCGGTGTATTGGACTTTGTTCTTGCCGAAGTAGAATTGGCCGGTGGCTGCCATGGGGCACGCCAGCGACACGGCGAGGGCCAAGACAACGGCGTGGAGAGATCGGGTCAGGGAGCGTTGGGGCATTGTGGTCCTGAGAACGACTGGCAGAAGGAGCGGACGGAAGAACTCCCTCACCCGATCCGTCCTCTGGACGGAACGACCTCTCTCCCTCACTGCGTTCGGGACACTGCCGGGGGGAGAGGTTATCATTCCTCCCCGCCCTCCGTGAACGGCCAGATGTGAGGATTCCCTTCCGTTCCAGTCATCATGTTGGCGTCCCCAGACCTGTTGTGGTTGCCACCAAGGCAGTCAACGCGTCAACCCGAGCTCCCGGCCGCCCCTCCCCCGTGTCATATACCCCTGATTTCGACCGAAATTCCCGTCTGAGCTCCGGTCACGACGGCGGACTTTACTCCTGTCGCTCACGGCCTGTGTCTCGTCCCGATGAGCGTTCGACCGACAAGACGCCGTCCACGGCACGGATCCGACGGATGATGTCGCTCAGGTGACGTAAGTTCCTGACCTCGATGACCAAGGTGCCGGTCCCGGTGGATTGGTCGCCGGTGATCGATACCGATTGGATATTGGTCTCGGCGTCGGAGATGGCATCGGTGATGTCGCGGAGGAGGTTCTTGCGGTTTTCCAGCGTCAATTCCAGCCGCACCAGGAACGACTGGTCGGCGCGGACATCCCATTGCACTTCCAGTCGCCGTTCCGGCTGATCAACCAGCGCCAGGATATTGGGACAATCGGCACGGTGGACGGTCACGCCGCGGCCGCGCGTGATGTAGCCGACCACGCGTTCGCCTGGAACCGGCTGGCAGCAATTCGCGAACCGGAACATCATGTTGTCGAGATGCTGGATGCGAATGCCGCGCGTCTTGCGTGCCCGGTCCACGAAACTCGGCGGCGGGGCGGTCTTGGGGACGTCCTCTTCCTTCGGCCGCAGCCGGTTGATCAGCGTGCTGACGGACACCGTTCCCGACCCCACGGCCGCCAGCATGGCGTCGGCGTCGGAGTACGACATCGACATGGCCCAGTCGGTCATCTGCGTCTCGCTGGGGTGCGGGAGGCGGAGACGCTTCAGCTCGCGCGCAAACATGTCCTTGCCGAGCTCCAGCGATTGCTCGAAGCCGGTCCGGTTGAAGTACTGCCGGATCTTGGCGCGCGCCCGCGTGGTGCGCACAAACGTCAGCCAATCGCGCGACGGATGCGGCTGGGTGCCGGTGATGATCTCGACCTCATCCCCCGAGGCGAGCGCGTGCGTGAGCGGCACAATGCGCCCGTTGACCCGCGCGCCGATACAGTGATGCCCGACGGCGGTGTGAACCGCATAGGCAAAGTCGACCGGCGTGGCGCCCACCGGCAACGGCTTCAACTCGCCGCGGGGCGTGAAGACGTAGATTTCATCCTGGAACAGATCGGTCTTGAACAGCTCGAGGAATTCCTTGGGGTCGCGGGTCTCTTTCTGCCATTCCAGAACCTCGCGCAGCCAGCCCATCTGCCGATCGCCGCGGGCGAACTCTCGTTTCCCCTCCTTGTACAGCCAGTGGGCGGCGATGCCATACTCGGCGGTGTAGTGCATCAAGTGCGTGCGAATCTGGATTTCCACCATCCGCCCCCGCGGCCCGATGACGGTCGTGTGGATTGACTGGTACATGTTGGTCTTCGGTGTGGCGATGTAGTCATGGAAGCGGTCGACCACGGGGGTCCACAGGGTGTGGACGACGCCGAGAGCATGGTAACAATCACGCTCGGTGCCGGTGATGACGCGGATGGCGATCAGATCATAGATGTCCTCGAAGGCCTTGCGGCGTTTGACCATCTTGCGATAGATGGAATCGAGGTGTTTGGCCCGTCCGCTGATGTCGGCACGGATCTCCTCGCGCGCCAACGCCGCCCCCAAGGGCGTTGTCACCTCACCGATATAAGCCTCGCGTTCCTCGCGACGCAGCTCCACCTTTTCGACCAGCTCGCGGTAGACCCCGGGATGCAAATACTTGAGCGAGAGGTCCTCCAGTTCCCATTTGATGCGCGCCATCCCGAAGCGGTGGGCCAGGGGGGCATACACCTCGCGCGTCTCGGCGGCGATGCGGTGTTGCTTGCCGGCGTCGAGGAACTCCAAGGTGCGCATGTTGTGCAGGCGGTCCGCCAGCTTGATGATGATGACGCGGATATCGCGCGCCATGGAGACCAGCATCTTGCGGAAGTACTCGACCTGCTCCTCTGCATAGCTTTTGAACTGAATCCCGGAGATCTTGGTCACGCCGTCGACCAGATCGGCGATCTCCGCGCCGAACCGTTCCCGCACGGCATCGAGACCGTGGGCAGTGTCCTCGACGACGTCGTGGATCAATCCCGCCGCAATGGTCGCGGTGTCGAGGTGCTGCTCGGCCAAGATCATGGCGACCGCCAGACAATGGTTGATGTAGGGCTCGCCCGACTCGCGTTTCTGCCCGTGATGGGCGATCTCGGAAAACTCGTAGGCGCGTCGCAACAGCGAGACGTCGACGTTGGCGTTCTCCGCCTCGACCCGGATGATGAACTCCGCCAAGTTCATCTCGGCGGGCCGTTGAATGCGAAAGTGTGCGGTCGCTTGCTCACTCATATGTGAGATCGGTCGAATGGCCTGTTGCAGCCAGTTGTAACCGGCGTAGCGCTTCGCCGGGTCCCGCGGCCCTGCCGAGGGCGGTCACATAAGTATACGGCCCGGCCCCTCGGTGTGTGAATGGCACCCGCTTGCTCACGATCTGGCGGATCCGCCCCGGGCCGCCACCGCCTGCACGAGAAGCTCTTCCCACTGATCAACACGCTGGTCCCAAGTGCAGTGACTGAGAACGTATTCGCGGCCACGTCGGCCACAGGCCTGCCGACGCTCCGTGTCGCCGAGGAGTCCCAGAATCGCCTGTGCCAGCGCCTCCGGATTGTCCGGCGGCATGAGACGGCCAAAATCGCCGCGCGCCATCAGGTCGGGAATCCCGCCGACAGAAGTCGCCGCCACCGGCAGACCCGAGGCCAAATATTCCAGGAGCGAACGCGACAGGGATTCCGAGCCGATCGAAGCAACCACACCCAGTTGACAATGCGCCAGCAGCGCCGGAAGCGCCGGCAGGCGGCGGTCGATGATCGTCACATCGTTCGTGAGGTTCGCTTCGACCAGCCGGCGATGCAATGCCTCCGCCGTATAGGCCTGCGGGTACCCAATCCAGAGGTGGTGGACATCGTCGCGGATCCGTTTGATCCTGGCGGCCGCGGTCAACAGAACACGATGTCCCTTGATCGGTGCGAAGCGGGCCACCATCACGACAATCTGCTTCCCGGCCGGAAGTTCGATGGCGTTGGCGGCATGCGCGGCGTCGCTCACATCGGCGAAGTCCGCCGGCTCGACGCCGGCTTCGATGATACGAAGTCGGTCAGGGGGAATCTTCAGGCGACTCTGGTAGGCCGCATAGTGTCGGCTGTTGACAGTCACGATGACGTCGGTGGCGCGTTTGTGCAGCCAGCGCGACAGCATATGGCGGCGCGGCAGCTTGGGGTCGAGGGCGCGGACGCGAATCAGCACGACATGGCGCGCCCGCAGTGCCTTGACCACACCCCAGAAGGCGTGGTCCTCGCCGCCATGCGCAAGGATGACATCGGGTCGGAACTGGCGGGCGAGTGATGTCAGCCGCCGGAGGTTGCGGTTGGCACGCAATGGCGACTTCTCTTCGAGGTCGATGTCGTCGACCACCGAGAGCCCCGCGGCCTGGGCCCTGGCGAGAGCGCTGCGCCCCGGTCGCGAGAGATATCGGATCTCATGGCCGCGCTGCGCCAGCCGTCGCGCGGTTTCCACGGCGTACCAGGTACCGGCACTGCCGCCACCGAGTGTGGCTGAGACGATGATGCGCATGTTACCTCATCCGCTGGTGGTCGGCGATCACCTGTTCGAAGAACTGCATGGTCGACTCGATCATTCGGTCCGCGGTGAAGTGTTGCATGAAACGGCGGTGCCCGGCCTCGCCGAGCACCCGGCGACGGGCTGCATCCGACAGCAATGCACCGATCGCCTCCGACAGGGACTGGTGATTTTCCGGCGGCACCAAGAGGGCGCACTCATCCGTCACGACCTCCGATACCGCGCCGACACGAGTCGCAACAATTGCTTTGCCCCGCTGCATCGCTTCCAGCAGTACGAAGCCGAAGGTCTCGGACCGCGATGCCAGCGCGAGCAGATCGCAGGCGTCAAGATACGCGGCGGGATCTGTCGTGTAACCCCGGAATTCCACGTGCCCCTCGATGCCGGCGTCGACAACCAAACGTTGGAAGCGTTCGCGATCGCCGCCGTCACCGACGAGAACGAGTCGGCTCCCAGGGAACGGGGGAACAAGGGCCGCGTACGCCCGGATCAGGATATCAACACCTTTGACGGCGAGCAGGCGGCCCGCGTAGAGGATGATCAACTCGTCCGTCGGCAGATCCAGCGCCATCCGCGCCGCGCGAATGCGCTCGATGTCGGGTGGTGGTATCGGTGCAATGCCATTGGGAATGACGGTTGTCTTGCCGCGCAACCAGGGGAATTGCTCCAGCTCACCGCGGACATACTCGGACGGCGCCAGCACGTGGTCCACGACCCATCGTCCGGTGACGCGATGAATCCAGTTGTGCTTGGGCTTCAGCCCCATGCGCCAGACCACGGGAATTCGAAGCCAACGAGCGGCCAGCCCGACTGTGCGGATGTCGCGTCCCGTCGTGAGGACAACCGAATCAGGGCGGTTGAACTTGAGATATCGATGCGCGGCGATGATCGTGGCGAGGTCGAAATCGCGACGATAGGGCCAGGCAACCGTCGGGACGCCTACGGAGATGGCGCGATTGATGATCTCGGCGCCGTGACGTCCGGCAATGGTCGCCTGCCAGCCTCGTTCCCTGATGGCCCCGGCCATCGTGACCATCCAATGCTCACCACCGCCCCAGAAAGGGAGACTGTCGCAGAAGAGGACGCTGTGGTCTCGCGAAGGCATGGGCGGTCCTAGGGATGGGAATTTGAATTGGTGGAAATCCCTCGATCAGTCTGTAGGGGCACGGCGTGCCGTGCCCTTTACCGACCACCACATCGGTCACGATGCCGGGCACAGCACGCTGTGCCCCTACAATCAATGCGGGACGCCGTCAACTCCAGGTAGCACGGGCACGGTGCTGGTCTCAAGCCCCTCATAGCGATCAACCCAACGTCGGATCCAAGATTCGTCGGAAGGACGACTCAATGTCGTCTCCCATCCGCTCCAATGTGAAGTGCGCCAGGAAGCGTTGCCGTCCCGCCTCGCCCATGGTGCGTCGACGTGAAAGGTTAGAGACAAGCTCATGGAGAGATGCGGTCAACGCCGATTCATCCTGCGCGGGAACCAGTAGGGCAGAATCGGGGCCGACGACCTCCGGAATGCCGCCGGTGTTCGAGGCCACAATCGGCTTGGCGCGCGCCATCGCTTCCAGCAGCACGTTGCCGAACGTCTCAACATGGGACGGGAGCGCGAGAATGTCGCAGGCATCGAAGTAGGGCGATGGCTCGCGCTGGTAGCCGGCAAACTCCACGACATGCTCCAGTCCGAGTGACTCGGACAGACGACGCAATCGCATATCCTCGGGACCGGTGCCGACGAGGACGAGGCGCAGTTGTTGAGGCTCGGATAAACGCCGCAACGCGGCGAATGCTTGAAGGAGGGTATCAACTCCCTTCTGGAGTTTGAAGCGTCCCACCCAGAGAATGACGATCTCGTCATCACGCCAACCCAAGTCCCGCCGGGTCTGGGCAACGCGGGACGCCGAAGGGACTTCGACCGCCCCGAGGCCATTGGGGATGACATCGATCTTCCCCTTCAACCAAGCATTCTGGGCGAGGCGCGCCGCCATGAATTGCGAGGGCACGATCACGCGATCCACACCGCCTTTCCCGGTTAGTCGATGGCGCATCCCGAGTCGCGGGTAGGGCACACCGAGGCGCCAGACGATCGGAATGCGCATACTTGCCGACGCCAACTTCACAGTGCGGATGTCATTCCCGAGCGCGACGACGGTCAGTTCAGGTCGTTCCCGCAACATGTAGCGCCGCGCTGCCCAGACGGTGACGGGATCGATCACCCAGCGAAACGGCCACCCCACGGTCGGCACCCCTGCGGCAGCGGATCGGGCCAGAAGCTCTCCTTTTGCGCGTCCGGCCACGGTCACACTCCATCCCCGGCGGTGCAACTCACCGGCGGTGATGGTCATCCAGTGTTCGACGCCACCCCAATCGGCTGACGAGTCACAGAACAGGACGCGGGGAGGCATCGGGTTCCGGAGTGGAGGATTCATCGGCGAACTGCATGGCATGGAGACGGCAGTAGAGTCCGCCTCGGGCCAACAGCTCCTCATGGCGGCCGCGTTCGACGATGCGCCCGCCATCGACCACGGCGATCAGATCGGCGTTGCGGATGGTCGACAGCCGGTGGGCGACGATCAGCGCGGTGCGGTCGTGGAGGAGATTGTCGATGGCGCGTTGTACGGCGAACTCCGATTCGGTGTCGAGCGCGCTGGTGGCCTCATCGAAGATCAAAATCGGCGGGTCCTTGAAGATCGCGCGGGCGATCGCCAAACGCTGCCTTTGTCCCCCGGAGAGGCGGGCGCCGCGCGGACCGATGACTGTGTCGAATCCTTCGGGGAGCGCCTCGATGAACTCCAAGGCGTAGGCGGCATCGGCCGCCCGGCGCAACTGCGCCATGTCGACATCGGGACAACCATAGGCGATGTTGCGCACGACGGTGTCATTGAATAAGACCACATCCTGAGTCACGACGCCGAGATGGGCGCGCAAGGAACGCACGGTGAAGGAGCGCAGATCGGCGCCATCGAGGAGGATCGCGCCCTCGACCGGATCGTAGAACCGGGCTAGAAGGTCGCAGAGTGTCGACTTCCCCCCGCCGGAGGGACCGACCAGCGCCACCGAATGCCCCTTCGGGACAGACAGGTCGATGTCGCGCAACACCCACTCTCCCTGCCCATAGTGAAAGCCGACACCCGTGTAGACGATTTCCTGAGTGAACGACTCCACGGGGCGCGCGCCCGGCAGATCCTGCACTTCGACCGGCGTATCGAGCGCGGCGAAGACGCGCTCGGCGGCCGCCTGACCCTCGGCGATCTTGGCATGGACATTCGCCAGGACCTTGACCGGTTGAATCATGGAGAAGACAAGGAATATGTAGGTGAGAAAATCGCTCGGCGACAGCCCGGCACCCGAAAGCACCGCGCGGCCGCCAAACCAGAGGATCGTGACCCCGGCGACGGTGCCCAAGAACTCATTGACGGGGGAACTGCCGAGACGGACGCGGGCCATCTTCACCATGGCACGATAGAAGGCGCGATTGGCACCGCCGAAGCGTCCGATTTCATACTTCTCCATACCGAAGGCCTTGACCACGCGCACGCCGCCGACCGATTCTTCGAGGATCGAGTTCAGATCGGCCATTCGCTCCTGGGAGCGTCGCGAATAGCGCCGCATGTAGCGCCAGACAATGGTCATTGCCGCGACCGACAAGGGCAAAACCAACAGGGCCAGCAGGGTCAGCTTCCAACTGATGACGAAGAGAGAACCCAGCAGCACCAGGACCAGCAGCGGATCGCGCAACAGGTGCGAGAAGCCCAGATCGAGCATATCGTTGAGGACACGGACATCGTGGGCGACACGCGAAATGATCTGGCCGGTCCGGGTACGCGTGAAGTACGCCAGCGACAGATCGTGATAGTGCTCGAAGAGCTGGTCGCGCAGGACGCGTATCAGCCGCTGTTGCACCAGCGCCACCATGAACGTCTGGACATACAAGAGGAGGTTCTTCAGCAGCGAGATCATGAGAATGGCGGCGCAGAGACGCGCGAGCGTGGCCACGGGATCGGGACGCACCACGAGATCGTGCATCCAGCCGAGCACGGCGGCCTTGATCCGGGCAAGAACGCCCTCGGAGCCGCCCAGGCCGGATGCCGGCAGAGCGATTCCGCCGGGGACAGAGACGTGCGTGCCGAACAGAGTGCCGACCAACGGGCCGACGAGCCAGATCAGCGCCGCTGAGAGGATGACGAAGCAGACGGTGGCCAGCATCGAGACCAACAGATGCCGCCAGTAGGGACGCGCATACGCCAAGAAACGCAGCAGGGGCGCGCGGCGCGGGCCGTTCTCGTGGCGATGGGATTCCCTGTTCATGTTGCGGTGCCGGCCCCGGCCAGCGGCAGCTCGCCCTGTCGGAGACGCCGTGAGCTTGAGGCGATTGTGATGACGGCATCGGCCACTGTCCCGGGATCGGGGGGTGTCGCGCGCCCGTCGAGCGTGATATCCTCAAGACCCAAGGGACGGTACTTCTCCGGATCGCTGGCCAGAAAGATCGCAACGACGCGGGCGCCGGCCGCGGCGGCCAGGTGCATCGGGCCGCAATCACCCGAGACGAAGACGGTTGAACGTCGCACCAGCGACAGGAAATCGGCGAGGGGCAAAACACCTGCGGCGGCGATGTCTGTCTGATCCCGTATCGCTATGGCGGCCCCGGTGTCGGCCGGTCCCCAGACCAAGGCGAGATTCGCGTCCAGCCGCGATTTCAGCAATTCGATGACGCGAACAAACTGCGCCGGAGGCCATTGCTTCCGGCCTCTGGCGCCGGGGTGGATCACGATGAAGGGGAGCGCCGGGTCCCAACCGTGCTCCGCGATGAACCGCGCGGCAAAACCGGTGTCGGGTCGCGGGCGCAGCAGTGGCCGGGGGTGTGATCGGATCGGAGTGACGGCGCGCAACAAATCGAGGTGCATCTCGGCGGCGTGGCGTGGTCCGACGGGAATGGCGACCGGGACTTCGTAGAACAGCCCGGCGTCACCGCGATCGTGCCCGACACGGAACTTCGCCCCCGACAACGCGGTCAACGCCAGGTGTGTGAACGATACCTCGTGATCCCCGGCGGCATCGAAGACCAGATCGAAGCGTCGTGAACGGAGTCGGCGGACCAGCGCCAGGAAGCCCAGCGGGTTGCGCGCCAGGCGGGCCTTCTCGAACGGGATGAACTCATCGGCGGAGGGAAGATGCTCGTGCAGATCCCAGAAGCGACGCCCCATGAGCAGCACCAGTCGGGCGCGCGAGAACTTCCCTTTCAGCGCCACCAGCAACGGCGTCACCAAGACCGCATTGCCGATGCGCTCATCGGGTTTCACGACCAGAATGCGCGCCACATGCTCCAGATCGGATGGCGTTGGCCGCGGTCGGGCCTTGGGAGCGGCGACGGACAAGAGACGGAGACCGAGGCGCTTGACGCCTTGTTCGAGGGTTTTCGTGATCATGGATACCGTCTGTTTACACCTTGACGACGATGGAATTAAGCCAAATCGGCACCCTCATGTCAAAGTCGTAGGGGCGCACGGTTCACCACGAGCGGCCGTGCGCCTCTACAGCGGACACGACATGTCATGCAGATCGTGGACAGGGAGCTTTCAGCCCCCTGTGGTGGGCAAAGCCCGCCCGATCTTCACGGTTCGTGCAGAGCACGCACCCCCGCGATTCACATTGCGGACAAAGGGCTTCAGCCCCTTGACGGTGGGCGGAGCCCACCCTACATCAGGCGTGGCAAGCCGTGCGCCCCTACAGCGGAGACGACGTTGGGGAGTCGGGAGGGGCGACGACGCGACCAGCGCCTACTTCGGCCGTCGCCGGCGGGCATAAGAGGGGAAGCGCTCGGCGAAGCGGGCATGTACCGCCGGCGGGACAAACCGGGAGACATCCCCCCCATACGCGGCGACATTCTTCATGATCGCCGATGAGAGAAAGGTGTAGCGGGCATTCGGCATCAGGAAGACGGTCTCGACATCGGGGGCCAGCGTGCGGTTGGTGAGCGCCATCTGGAACTCAAACTCGAAATCGGAGACGGCGCGCAGCCCGCGGATGATCGACACCGCCCCCCGGTCTACCGCCAGATCGGCGACCAGGCCGTGAAAGGTCACGACTTCGACGCGCGCGACCGCCTCGTGGGCCTTGAGCAATCCGAGTGAATCGACAATCATCGCCTGCCGTTCAGCGGCGGAGAAGACGGGTGTCTTGGATGGATTGTCCGCCACGGCAATCAACAGATGGTCGAACAGCGCCAGGGCGCGGTCGATCAGGTCCAGATGCCCGAGGGTGATCGGGTCAAAGCTCCCGGGATACAACCCGAGACGTCTCGTGGGTCGGGATTCGGTCATGGCGCACCGTGATCGGCGGATGACGAACGATCAGCGTGATCCCCGCCTCTGGACCAACGCCAGAGCGACATCACAGTATCGCCGAAGCGGCGGCTTGTCCACAGAGAAAACCCGACCGGCGGATCGCCGGGGAGATCCTTCTTATGGTGTTCGATGACGAGAACTCCCTCCGCCGCCCGGCAGTCGGATTCTGCGACGGCCGTGAGAGTCCGTGCCGCCCAACCCTCCCCATAGGGCGGGTCGGCGAGGATCACAGAGAACGACAGGCGTCTATAGGCCAGAGTCCGCAGAGCCACGGCCGCCTGCGCGCCATAGAAGACCGCTTCCGATTCAATCCCGAGCGAGGCGGCGTTTTCCGCCGCCCGCTTGAGTGACTTGCGGGAGGAATCGACGAACACCACCCGGGCCGCACCGCGTGAAAGCGCCTCCAGACCGAGTGTCCCCGCACCGCAGAAAAGATCGAGTACCCAAGCCCCCGCAAGCTCGCCAGCCAGGATATTGAACAGCGACTCCTTGGCGCGGTCGGAGGTCGAGCGCACCGTATCCCCGGGAACCGGCCGCAGACGCCTCCCCTTGTATCGTCCGGCGATAATTCTCAATCCTTGCCCACTGTTGTATCGGGACCTTCCCGGCCGATACTGTCGCGACCGGGAGAGGTGAAGCGCACCCAGCCAGCCAGTGCGGCAGCATTCTTGGGACCGATACCGCGCACTCGCTGCATGTCGGCCAGATCGGTAAAGGGGCCACGGGATTGTCGGTCTTGGATGATCCGCGCCGCCAATTGCGGCCCTATCCCAGGGAGCCGCACCAGGTCCGCCAGCGTGGCCCGGTTGACGTCGACCGACGTTTCGGTCGGCAGCCGCTCCCGTCCGAGCGAATCGTCGTGATCGGCGACAGTACCGGCGGAGCGCGGGAGTGACGGGCGGGATTCGACGTTGAGGACGACGTCCTCGATCACCCATCCCGGGGCAGAGGCCATAGAACGCCGTTCCCACCAACCGTAGAGCCCCAAGACAACAGAAATCGCCACAACGACCAGCAGCGCACCGACTTCTGTCCGCGAGAATCCACAGGGACCCGCACGGCGCGGGTCGTTGTCGAGCTCGGTCTCCATGTTTCTCGCTGCGAATGCGGCTATCCGGAATAGAGCGTTTCAATCAGGACCCGTCCGACCGACCGCAGTGATGCCGGTGAACAACGGTCGGCCACATCCTGCGTCGTGTGCCACGGCGCATATTCGAAATCGATGACATCAATGGCCGGAATGCCGCGCATCAGGAACGGAATGTGGTCGTCGAAGACCTCCGGGCCGCGACCGGCGGCAAAGGCCGTCTCACCGAGTCGGGCGGCCAATGACCAGACGCGATCGGCCAGCGGCCGCGCCAGACGCAACGAATAGGCCTCCTGAGGCAGATAGAGGTCCCTATCCCCCACCATGTCCACGACGATCACCCATTCGTAGCGGGTGGGAAGGTGCGCGGCGAAATAGGTCGATCCCTGGCACCATAGGCCCGGCGTCGTGCCGTAATCACCGGCATCCTCACCATCGAAGAGCACGAGATCGACACCGACCGGGGGCGGTATCGAGTCGAGGCCGCGCGCGATTTCGAGGAGGACGGCCACGCCGGAAGCGCCGTCGTTGGCACCGGCAAACGACTGGAACCACTTGGTGGAGTCGGGATCCATGTCCGCCCACGGGCGCGTATCCCAGTGCGCACCCAACAGCACGCGGCGTCCGGCGCGAGTTCCAAAGCGGGCGATGATGTTGATCATGCCGACCGAATCGAGTCGACCGGGGATTACGCCAGAGAAGTGCTGCTCTGTGACACTATCGGCGTAAGTGGCCAGTTGGGCGTGCAGCCATTGGGCGCAACGACGATGGGCCTCATCCCCCGGGACCCGCGGCCCGAAGTCCACCTGCGTCTGCAGATCGGCAAACGCACGCTTGCCGTCGAACGTGGGACGCGAGCGGGCACATCCGCCGAGGAACACCACGATGGTGAGTCCCAAGAGAAGGGGCCGGACCGCCCGACCGCGATGGCGAGAGCCGTGATCACCCGAACTCATACCGCGAAGATAGGAAGTCACGCCTGGGGAAGAAAGACACAAGAGACCACGACCCCAACAGGCGCGGAGTCGGAGCCACCGGGTCCATCGGAATCAGAACGTAAACTCTGCCCAGAGGGCGAGCGAGCGGACATGGGACTTGCGCCGTCCGGCCGACTGCGAATTTTCCGATCGGTCGGTCCATTCCGCACTCATGCCGCCGGACAGCCGGGTGGAGAAGGAGTAGCGCGCGCTGGTCGAGACGCCGAAGTCGGTGTTGCTCTGCGTCAGTTGGAAGGCGTCGGAGCCGACCGGTGCACTCAATGACTCGCCGGTCTTCCGCGTGAGCGTAACCGACAGCGACATCTGGGATCGCAATCTGATGGCGCGCAAGATCGGCAGGGGGATGCCGTTGGGCGAGCTGAACGTGTAGTTGGTCGTCAACGACATCCCGCTGCTGGACCCTTTGGTCTTGGCCGCGGAGAATCGCGGTTCGTTGGTGCTGGAACCCCGGTCCCACTGCATCGTGACCTGCAATCCCTTGCGTGTGGAACCGACGATGCGCAACAGCGGGCGGAAGTCCTCCGTGACAGTGTTGCCGTTGAGATCGTCGTTCTGGTAGCTCTTTTCTTTCTTGCGCGTGTAGCCGAAACTCGCGGAGGCGGTGCTGAACACCCAGCCGAGCGGCTTGAACCGTTCCAGGCGCTGCAATCCCGTCGTCAACGAAGGGAACTCGGTCCCCTCCGCGCGGGTGCGACTTCCGGCAGTGACGTTCTGCGTACGGCTGAAACCGTAGCTGCTGCCGAAGGTCAGGATCTTGAAGAAGTTCAACTGGTTCTTCACGCCGTACGTCTCGCGTCGTGAGCGTGAGTCGACCTGGCCGGTCCCTTGGATGCCCGTGGCAGACCGGGGCACCAGCTCATCCAGGCGCCAACCGAATTGATAGAACTGCGACGGCCGGTTGGCGAGATTCTGACGCGCATCCCGATCGGAGCGGCCATAGCTCAGACTCATGGCTCCGATCGGACTGGTCAGCCAGCGGAGCCCACTCAGTAGAGCATCCCAAGCACCGAACGCGACGAATCCTCCCTGTCCGGACGGCTTCGGCGTCGGCGCCGTCGTTGTGTCCTTCTTGGCATCGTCACCCGATGCCGGGCCGGCTGACTCGCGCCGCTGTGGACTGGACGGTCGGGCCTGAGTCGGGGGCCTTGATCGCCGCAGACTGAGGGCGTTCAAGAACTTCTGCAGATCAAATGTACCATTGGCCGACCAATTACGGTCCACACTGACGTCGTGGTCGCGCCAGACGCGGTCGATGTTGTCGGCGAAGGTCGCGGAATAGGCGAACGACGGCGAGAAGAACGAAAACAACTGCGGTCGGTAGTTCGACGTAAGACGTTGCGTGAAGTTCAACTCGTTACCCAGCCGGAGCTCGCGTGGGTTGACGCTGAGCTTGACCAGCTCCGGGTCCGACAGGTCACGCTGCGTGGACATGTCGTAGCTGGCGCTCAACGCGGGGATGGGCTGCAGGGCGACGGTCGAGTTGCCCCGGAACGTGCGGGTGTACGTATCGGTAGTCACGTTCTTGTTGTTGCGGATGCGGCCAGAAGTGCGCGCCACCGAACCGGACGCACTGAACGTGGTCGGCAGGATGGACAGCGGCGTGCCATAGACCCGTCGCGGCAGGAGCAAGAATCGTGTCCAGAACAGCGCCGGGAAGGTCAGCCGTTCTTTGAACTTGAGCGAGTATCCGGCGTCGGCTTGATACGTCTCGGTCTTGGAATACAGTGTCGTGGGCGGCGTGCGCGACCAGGAGCGGCCGGCGTTGAAGCGCAACGTGACCGCGCCGATGGTCGAGTTGACCAGCCAGTTGTGCGTCTTGGGGCGCACCTGAATCGGGAACGAGACCCCAACGCTTTTGAGCGTGGCCTGCTCGCTCTCCTGCCCGGCGCGGGTCAGGACGATGTCCGATCCGGCCTTCAGCCGCGGCGTCGTTGTGTTGCGCGTGGCATTGACCGCAACCGGCAGAGTGGCTCCCAGCGCCTCCGGGAGGAACTTGTGGAGATTCACGGTGCCGTTCAGCGTGAGGTTGACCCTGGTCGCCCCGGCCAAGACACTGCTGGTGCGTCCCTGCGTCAACTGGCGGAAGGCATAGTTCTGTCCCTCCACGACCGCCGTGAAGCCGAAAAGGTCGGCCATTTGGAAGGTCATACGGCCGGAGGCGGCGAGACCCGGATCCTTGCGGACGCCGGTCAGACGCAACTCGTCAATCCAGACGTTGCCTGAGCGGGGCGGTTCGCTGCCGTTGCCCAGACCGACAAGGCCCAACTCGCGGTAGGCGATATTGGCCAGACTGGGGTTGCCGTAGACGCCGTTGTGCGACGCAGTGTCGAAGTAGTTGTAGTTTCCCCGGGAATCCTGCCGGGTCGTGTCTTCCTTGATGGCGGTCAAGCGATCAAAATCGATCGTGACGGCATTCGCCTCCCAGTTGCGGTCGTGATCCGGGTCGTAGACGAGCGTATCAAGGTACTCGTAGTAGTCGGATGCATTCTGTCCGAAACGGAAGTAGAAGGCCATCCGGCCATCCGCCGCGCCGGAATCGGCGTGCACGAACAGGCGCAGGTAACGATACCCCGTGAAGTCCTCTTTGGCGGGGAGAATGGTCGCCCGGCCGACGTCGCCGGCCATGAAGTTGTCGTACTTGAGCAGGAGCGATTGCTCTTTCTCGGTGAACCGCGTGCGCGGATCGCGATAGCCGCTGACGCCGGGGGGAGAGAAGTAGTCCTTGTTCTCCTCGGTATTGACGACGCCGAGTTGGAAGGCCGGAGTCGGACCCGGATCCACGCGCCGTGTGGTGGCGGCATCCGGGTAGGTCCCCTTGCGACGATCATGGATATAGATATCGGATGAGTCGGCATCGCGCATCGAACTTTCCCAGGTGCGCTCGACGATGTCCACGGCGGCGAAGTAGATACGGGTCGTGGAATCGGCCCCGGAGAGCCACATCCGGGCGAATTGGATCTTGTTGGAGTCCGGCTTCCCCCCGGCGTCGGCGAACGCCGTGTACCAACGGGAGTCCCACAGGGGAATCCGATAGGTCTTCCAGACCAGTTGTTCGGCGAAGCCGGTCTTGTCGCCCGAGACCTTCTCCGAGTTCGGCACCAGCGCCGGATCGAGGGGATCATCCAGATGGACGGCGAATTCGTAGTAGCGGTTGATCTGGTCGAACTCGGATTCCCCGCCCAGATCCTCGGTGTCCGGACGGACGCCGCGCACCGGGTCACGCACGTTCTTCTCCGTGCCATTGATGCGCTCGTAGTCGTTGCGGCGGTCGATGCTGTTGTCATAGTCCCAGTTGTCTCCGGCGGGATCGGGGTTGTTGACCGGATCATACCCCTGCTCCAGCGAATCGGGAACGCCATCGAGGCCGGTGTCCTCGTCGGCGTCGAGAATGCGATTTCGGAAGGGGGGAACACCGCGTTCTTGATCCTCCGTGCTGAGTGTTCCTCCGCCATCGACATCCTCGGAGATGCGTCCCAAGTCCAGGTGCAGCACGCCCGGTGTGTGTCCCTTGGCGGCGACGGCCATGCGGAATTCGAGATACTCGGCGCCGGACTGAATCTGGGCGCTGCCGGGAAGGCCCCGCATGATTCCGCCCCAGGCGGACTTGGGGTCGGTGCCGGGCTCGATCGTCCGGGATTTCTGCGGACGCGATTCGAGGACCAGGACATGGATGCGGCGATCGGAGGCGCGATTGCGCTCGGGATCGCGATCATAGACGTCGATGTCTTCAAACTGCGTGTACGGATTGAACCAGATGAACCCAGGGTCGTGGAAGCCGCGGGTCGGGAGCGTCAGCGAGGGATCCTGCTGATCGACCGACGGCGGAGACGCGATCGACCAGGTTTCGCGCAAGACGCCGAGACTCTGGGCCCGTTTGGCACCCTCGAAATCGTCCACGTAGACCTGGTCCTTCGTGTTGGGATTCGGGATCGACCGCGCGACGGCCCCCTGGAAGTCGATGCGGCTGGGGGCCTCCGTCTTCACCAGCGGAATCGCATCGGCGACGCGCGTCAGGAACGTCGGCGACACACTCCAGTTCAGAAACTGCTCGGCGACCAGATCGCGATACGGTTCCTGGCCCAACTGCGCCGGGCGATCGGTGGCTTTGGTCCCCTTGTAGAGCACCGTGGTTCCGGTGCGGAAGCTCTGCCCGGCGTCGTAGCGCAACGAAGCGCCGAAGAGCGAGCGTTTCTCGGCGGAGATGAACGGCGAGTACTCGTAGTCGATGGTGACATTGGCGGTGGCGTCGAGCACCTCATCACGCAGGAAGGTGATCTCGCCGATGTTGTAGTCAATGTCGTAGTCGGAGCCGCGGTTCAGGCGGGTGTTGTTGTAGGTGACCACCTCCGAGCCTTCGAGAATGTTGATCGCTCCGAGGCGCAACGTGCGCGAGCGCTGCCGTGTCGTGATTTTGATATAGTACTTCGACGCCTCCAGCAGGCGCTGGTTCTCGGCCGTGTTGTAGAGCGCCGACACCGTGTCCGTGCCCAAGGCGGCGACATCAGCGAACGGATAGCGATTGGGGAAGATGAGCAAACCGGCCGAGCGATTGAGAATGGTAGGGTTGTCATCGACCTTGTTGTCGGGGTTCGATTGTCCCGTCGCGTTCACCGAGTCCAGCCCGAGTACTTGCAGAAACTGCGTGCCGTCGTCATTGCTGTTGGGGTTGGCACGATTGTCCTCGTCACCCCGCTGACCTTTGTAGATGTCCAGGGTCAGGTCATTATAGTCGATGTTGCGGATGCGCAAATCGTAGACGTTCTTCCATTCCGCGTTCCAGAGCCCGTCATCGGGGCTGGGGGAACTGCGTTTCAGAAGCTGCAGGCGCAGAGGCTCCCCTCGATCCAACCCGCTGAGATCGCCGAAGATGGCATCCGGCACCTTGTCATTGTTGGTGTCGATCTCCATGTAGTAGGCGAGGGTCTGGTTCTGGATGTTCTGCAGGCGCGTGGGAAACCAGACATAGAACTGTCCGGGCACCAGAACGTAGTCGCCCCTCCCGTCGGCGTCGACGAGACTCAATTGACGAAACTGCTGGACGACCGAGTCGCGGGAACCGGTGCGGTCCCGCCAATTGGGATAGGCGACGGCCTGCGGATTGTTGGGATCGATCGACCCGGCGCTGATGAACAGGTTGAAGGCGATGATGCTGTCGCCCGGTTTCCAGTAGGTCGAATCCCCGATCCTCGCCAGATCGAAGAACCGGTAGCGATCATAGCTGTAGTCGCGAACGATGATGCTCTGCTCGTTCGCGCCGGCCGTCAGGCGACTGCGCGTCGTGTTCCCCTTCTCCTGGGAGGCGATCACCTTGAATCCGACCGGTCCCACCTTGCCGCCGGCCGAGATCCCAAAGAGCCCTTGGATCTGCTGGCTGTAGCCGACAAATCGCGCGTCGGAGAGCGACAGCGTCGTGTTGCCCAAATCCACGGACTGCAGGACGTCGTCGTCATCGCCCTTATAGCGTAGGATGATGCGGTTCTCTAGGTCGGTCGTGCGCTTGGAGTCCTGGTCGACCTTGACCGATATCTTCGAGCCGACAGTTCCCTCGACCGTGAAGCGGGCGTCCTGCTGCATGGTCAGCGAGGGGAACCGGCTCTGACGGATCGCGGCGACATTGGCGGCATCCGTCCACTGCGAGCGACCGGAGAACAAGATGCGCCGATACCCGGAGACTTTGAGTCCCGCCCCGCCCTCACCGACGATGCTCTCCATCGCCGACGGGAGCGCCAGTCCGATTTTGAGCGCACCCCGCTTCTGGGCATCGCTCTGCTTCAGGAGCGTGGTCACGCGCGTGTTCCAGCCGCCGACCACGGCATTCTGATTCCGGAAGGCGATGTAAGTCTGCAGATCGAGGGAATCCGCCCCGACCTCGCGCGTCGGACCCAAGTCCAGAGCCCACGGGGAACGCGCACGGGTCGGCGGCGTCGCCGGCGCGATCAATCGACCGGCATCGAACGTGATGACACTGTCTTTTTGTGGAGCCGTGAGGATGAACTGTAACGAATCACTTCGCAACGGCCTATAGGAAAGGCCGGGGGCCGCTTTGAGGCAGACGGGAACCTGCCACGAGAGCAGGAACAGCGAGATAGCCAGACCGGTTGGTCGGCACGCTTTGAGCAATCTTCGATTGTGGTAACCGCGGTGCAAACGTTGCACTCCACCCTCATGGGGTGATCACCAATCAATCGGTATTATCGATAGATTCTCCTTCCATTTGAGGTGTCCAGAGAAGATACGCAAGTGTGGTGCCCATTTCGACGCAAATATACACGCGGCGGGCGCTTACGGCAACAAGAGCCCTCCTACCAACATGATCATACCCCTGACCGGCGGACCCGGACCAGTCAATCATGCGGGATCCCGACGAATCGTACCTCGTTGTCGAGCTCGATTCCATAGCGCTCCTTGACTCGCCTCTTCATCGAATCCGCCAATGCGAGTACATCGGCGGCCCGGGCATGGCCAAGATTGACGATCACATTGGCGTGATGCTCGTAGACGGCCGCATCACCCACCCGAAGCGCCTTGGCCCCAACCGCTTCCAGCAGTCTGCCTGCGGGGATCTTACCGAACTCGGCGGTCGGATCCTCGATGTTCTTGAAGTATGACCCGGCGGAAGGTAGATCCTTGGGGAGCTTGGTCGCCCGGAGCGACAGAATCCGGGCAATCTCGGCCGCAATCGCCCCTCGGTCACCCTGGGCAAGTTGCACCTGGCATGCAACCACGATCCACCCATGAGCACTACACCCGGAACGTCGATAGGAAAACTCCATCCCCGCCGGCACGATTCTGACCAGCTCCCCTTCTGTGGTCAGGACTTCGACCCAGGCCAAGATATCCGCCATCGACTTCCCATAGGCACCGGCATTGCCGAAGACCGCTCCACCGACGGTCCCATAGATGCCGGTGGCAAACTCCATCCCGGTCAGCCCCTCATCGCCTGAACGCTCGACCAGGTCGGCCAGCAGTGCCCCCGATTCACAGTAGATGTCGTCACCACGGCGCTCGATCCGCCCGGCGCGGTTGTGTACAACCAGACCACGTACTCCTCGATCGGAGATCAGAACATTCGAGCCATCTCCCAGGAGCGTCAGCGGGATGTCCGCGCCTCGTGCCAGTCGCAGCGCCGCGACCAGATCATCCCTGGTTTGTGCGGCGAAATACCATTCCGCCGGTCCTCCGATCTTCAGCGTCGTCAACGGCCCCAAGGGAACATCCGCCTGAAGGCGACCGCCCAACGGTCTGGCCCAAGGCGGGGACGATGTTCCGGTGATCTGATGGTCTGGCGAAGTCATTGGGAGTTGTTGGGATCGACGCCCTCACCACCGCCCCGGGTGCTGGATCGATCCGCTTCAGCACTGGATGAGGATGCCGCGTCGTCCGGTCGCTCGGACTCATCGAGGTAGTTCATTCTCAGCTCGAAGAGCGCATGTTCCAGAAACCGCTGCTCCTCGGCGGTGAGATTCCCCTGGCACTTCCGTTCAAGCATAGTCAACAGATCGATCGTGTCCTTGGCCTGAGCCAGATCGCGCTCGACGTTTCCGGTCAGCGGATGAACGACCTTGCCCAGTTGCATCATCGCGCTGGCCTGGAGCGAGGCGATCAGTCCCATCCACAGAGGATCTGGGCCAGTCATCGTGCCTCCATCGTGATGGAAAGTAGGGTGTGGGCGGCTTTGGCGCCATAGGGGAACGAGACTTCACGGGCTGAAGAGATCCCTCACTCCTTCGGCTGCGCTCAGGACAAGCCGATCCGCCTGCGGCGGATCGACCTGTCCCCCTCGACCCGGCTCGGGGCAAGCCGGAGGGAGAGGTTAGCATTCCCCCTCTTCCTTTCATGAAGAGGGTTGGAGTGAATTGCAGCGTGCACCGCCGGATGAACACGTATTCGGGCATGCAGTCGGCGCGGACATCACCCCCCTGCCAGCAGACGCTCCCGCGGCCCGAAGCGCCGCTTCCATTCGGCCCACAGCCCCCGGCGTTGGGGGCGATTCCTCATGGCGTCATCTTCGGCGGCGATGGCAAATGCCATCCGGCGCGCCGGTTCCAACAGCGCCGCATCCCGGACCAAATGGGCGATCTTGAACTCGGGGATGCCGTGCTGCCGCGTCCCGAGGAACTCGCCGGGGCCGCGCAGACGCAGATCGACTTCCGCAATCTCGAAGCCGTCCGACGTGCGGCACATGGTCTCCACGCGCTCGGTGGCGACCGGTCCGGCGGGGCCACCGAGCATCAGGACGCAGATCGACTGCCCTGGGCCGCGGCCAATGCGACCGCGCAACTGGTGCAACTGCGACAGCCCGAAGCGCTCGGCATTCTCGATGACCATGAGGCGGGCATCGGGCGCATCGACACCGACTTCAATGACCGTCGTGGAAACGAGGACGTCGAGCTCGCCCCCATAGAATCGACTCATGATCTCGGCGCGATCGCGCGCCGGGGTCCGTCCATGCACGAGGGCAACGCGGCGGTCGGTGAAGCGACGCGCCAAATCGTCGTATCCGGCAGTTGCTGCCTTCAGATCGAGCTTCTCCGATTGCTCGACCAGTGGATAGACGATGTACACGAGATTCCCGGCCGCCGTCGTGTCGCTGATGTACTGGTAGATCTTGTCGCGCGCCTCTTCGGTGCGCCACACGGTGCGCACCGTCCCTTTACGCGGCGGGAGCTCATCCAGAATCGAGACGTCGAGGTCGCCATAGAGGGTCATGGCCAGCGTCCGGGGAATCGGCGTGGCCGTCATGACCAACAGGTCGGGTCGCCTCCCTTTGGCGACAAGCTGTTCGCGTTGCGCCACGCCGAAGCGATGCTGCTCATCGATGACGACGAGTGCCAGGTCGGCGAAGTCCACACCTGAGGTCAAAAGCGCGTGCGTACCGACGATGACCCGTGCCTGGCCCGATCGGACCTGGTCTGTGACGGCCTTCTTTTCGCGTGTGGGAAGCGAACCGGTGAGCAGGACCGGGTCGATGCCGGCGGGCGCCATCAAGGTCGTCAACGTGTGGTGGTGCTGCTCCGCCAGGATTTCGGTGGGCACGAGGAGCGCTGACTGCGCACCGGCCTCCGCCCACTGCGCGAGTGCCAGCGCGGCGACGATCGTCTTGCCCGAGCCGACATCCCCCTGCAGGAGCCGTCGCATCGCCCGCTCACTGCGCAAATCGGCGGTGATCTCGCCGGTGACGCGTTTCTGGGCAGCAGTCAGGGTCCATGGAAGATGATCGACGATTTGTCGCGCCCAGCGTCCGACCGATGAGCAAGCCCGCCCATCGTGGCCGCGATCGATCAGGACCCGCCGCCGGGCCAGCGCCAGTTCCAGAAAGAAGAACTCATCGAACACAAGACGCGCCCGGGCTCTTTCGGCGCCGGCGAGCGTGTCGGGGAAATGCACCTGCGCCAGCGCCGCCGAAAGAGCGGGCAACGCCAGAGAGGCGCGCATGTCATCGTCGAGGTAATCGACGAGATTGGCGAGCGCGCCATCGATGACCGGCTTGATGATTCGTCGCAACGCCCGTGATTCCAAGCCGATCGCGCGCCAACCCTCTCCGGAGGGGTAGAGTGGGATGACCCGCGCCGTGTGGGTCAGATCCTCAATATCTTTGTCTTCCAAGAACTCGAATTCCGGATGCACGATCTGCCGTTCACGGCCCAGGTACCAAGTCACGTTTCCCGAGGCCGCCAGGATTGCGCCCTTCTTGATCGACTTCTCCAAGTAGCGCCAACCGGCAAACCACAAAAGACTGATCTGCCCACTCCCATCGGACAGGATCGCTTCAAAGCGGGATTTTCGTCCCTTGAGGATTCCTGTGGCCATCACGCGGCCGATGACGGTGACCGTCTCCTCCGCCGGAGCGGAGCCGATCGGCACGACATTGGAGCGGTCGAGGTAGCGGCGCGGCAGGTGCAGGAGCAGGTCGGCAGTGGTCTCGATCCCCTGCGTGGCGAGGAATTGGGCGCGCCGGGGACCAACACCCTTGAGGTAGGTCACGGGCTTCGTCCAGAGGCCGTCGTGTTCATCGGATTGGCGTGAGAGCACCGTCCCCTCCATCCGGATCGATAGGATAGGGAGTTCGGGCGAGGGCGGTTATCAGAAACTGGGGGCGATGTTCTTTCGCCCCTTCGGGGCTATGTGGTAATATCCGAGGTCAAGGGTTTCAACCCCTTGCTCCCGTCGCCCGTGGTCGAATCGCTGCAAGGGGGTGAAGCCCTTTGTCCTCCCGAGATGGTGGGATCGTAGAGTGGGCTCGGCCCACCATCAGGGGGCTGAAAGCCCCCTGTCCACCGTTCAGAGGACAGCGGGTTTTCAACCCGCTGTCGGTGCGTGCGGCTCGGCTTCCTTCGACCCCGCTCAGGACAAGTCGCTCGCCACAAGCAGAGCACGCACCCGACGCCTCTGTTCGCGAATACGTAGGTCGTAGCAACGCGCAACGGGCGGGGAATCTGTACGTCATTCCCCGCCCGTGCGGTCCAGAAGGAACCTCAGGCGTTCTCGTCGGTCGCACCGAGGCTTTCGGCGCGGATGAAGTGCTTCCGAACGAACGCTGGAACGTCGAGGTTGTCGGCGTCGTCGCCGGTGAGGCGCGGCTGCGCCAGAACATCGCTGTCGCCGCAGGAGAGTCCGGACATCGTTCCGCCATGTCCCGGCTTGCCGCCGACGAACAGGTCGATCGGCGACCCAGAGACACGCAACCGCAGGGGTGTTTTGAGACGGGCCGGCGTTTCGGGATGTTCGAGATGCTCGATGTCGAGGGCACGGACGCGCCGGCCGCCGAACCCGGTGGCGATGACGGTGACCCGGATCTCGGCGCCCAAGTGCGGGTCAATGACCGCACCAAAGATGATGTTCGCCTCGTCGCCCGCCGCCTCGGAGATGATCGAGGAGGCCTCGTTGACGTCGAAGAGCGTCAGGTCGGGACCGCCGGTGATGTTGACCAAGACGCCGCGGGCGCCGCTGATGGAGACGTCTTCGAGGAGCGGCGAATGAATGGCCGCCTTGGCGGCCGCGGCGGCCTTGCCCTCGCCCTCGGCACGCCCGGTCCCCATGATGGCATCGCCCATCTCGCGCATCACCGTCCGCACATCGGCGAAGTCGCAATTGATCAGCCCCGGCACCGTGATCAAGTCGGCGATCCCCTTCGTCGCCTGGTGGAGAATCTCGTCGCAAACGCAGAACGCGTCGGTCAGGCGCGTGGTCTTGTCGACAATCGCCAGGAGGCGCTGGTTGGGAATGCAGATCAAGGTGTCGACTTTCTGTTTGAGCTCCGCGATGCCGTCGTCGGCGCGGTCCATGCGCTTCTTTCCCTCGAAGGCGAAGGGTTTGGTGACGATCCCGACGGTCAGCGCGCCCTGCAGCTTGGCCAGCTCGGCGATCACCGGAGCCGCGCCGGTTCCGGTGCCGCCGCCCATGCCGGCGGTGACAAAGACCATGTCGGCGCCCGCCAACGCCGCGCTGACGAGGTCGCGATCCTCCTCGATGGCCCGACGCCCGACGTCGGGATCGGCCCCGGCCCCCAGCCCGCGCGTGACCTGCCCGCCGATCTGGATGCGGCAATCGGCGCGCGAGTGTTCCAGGTCCTGCGCGTCGGTGTTGATCGCCAGAAACTCGACCCCCGTCAATCCGGCGGCGATCATCCGGTTGACGGCATTGCCGCCGGCGCCGCCGACGCCGATCACTTTCAGCTTCGCCGAAGCGTCCCCTTCGCCTGCGAATTCGAATGTCATGCCTGCCCCCTTGCGAGATTGGTGATTATTGATTATAGTTCATTAGATATGTTTTTGTATAGTTTATTATATAGTTACATGCGGCGGCACCGCGATCCCGCTCCGATCCTCAGATGAACTCGGACAGCACATGGGAGATCCGACTGGCCAGGCGCCGAAACGCTCCGCGCGGCGGCGGCGCGCTGCGCGCCGCCCTGGCGGCCAGACGGACCAAGCCGACGGCGGCGGCATCGGCCGGCGTCCCGGCGACATCCGTCAGTCCCAAGAGGCCGACGGGCCGTCCCACGCGCACCGGGAGGTCGAAGATGCGTTCGGCCAGTTCCGTGGCCCCCGCCACGGCGGCGCCTCCCCCCGTCAGAACGATCCCCGAGGTGAGGTGATCGGTCGACGGGGCCTTGCGAATCTCAGACTTGGCCAACTGGAAGATCTCCTCCAGTCGGGGCCCGACGATGGCCGCAATGACCCGTCGTGAAATCGCGCGCGACGGCTGATCGCCGACGACCGGAACAAGCAACGGTTCGTCGTCATCGCCGGCATCGACCGCGAGTGCGCCCAATTCGATCTTCAGCCGCTCGGCCTCATCCACCGGGGTGCGCAGACCGATCGCCAGGTCATTGGTCACGTGACGACCACCCAAGGGGAGACTGCCGGTGTGGCGCACGGCGTCGTCAGCGATCACGACCACGTCGGTCAATGTCGCACCGATGTCGACCAGCGCGACGCCCATTTCACGCTCGCGCTCGGTCAAGACCGCCTCCGCCGCCGCCAGGGACGACAGCGTCAGCGATCCGAGCTCGTAGCCGGCCTTTTCGATGCAATGGTGGATGTTGCCGACCGCCAGGGCCGATCCGGTGACGATGTGCACCGCGGCTTCGAGCCGCGCGCCGGTCATGCCGATGGGGTCCTTGATCCCACCCTGATCGTCGACCAGGAACTCCTGGGCCAGGACATGCAGGACTTCGCGGTCGGGTGGGACGGGAATCGCGCGGGCCGCCTGCATGACGCGATCCACATCACCGCTGTCGATCGGATCACCGCGATGCGCCACGGCGACGACGCCACGCGAATTGAGACTGCGCACATGATCGCCGCCGATGTTGACGTGCAACGCACCGGCCGACCCGCCGGCCATCATCTCGGCCGCGGCGACGGCGCGAGCGATCGCTTCCGTGGTCCGCTCCAGATCGACAATGACGCCCCGGCGAAGCCCGGTGGCCGGGGTTCGTCCCACTCCGACGATCTTCCAGGTCTCCCCCTCCACCCACTCGGCCAAGAGGGCGGTGATCGACGCTGTCCCGATGTCCAGGGCGGCGAATGCCGGTGGTTGCTCGTTCATGTTGTTCCTTTCGCGCTTGGGCGCGCCCGGGAAGGGCGAGTTTTTGTCGTGTTGGTCCCGGCAGAAACCGCACCGGAGATGGCCGGCCGCGACCGGCCCGCCGCTCTGTCGGTCGTCAGCGAATCGGCGGCGGCGGAATCGGATGGTTCCGCCAGCGGCCGCACAGCGATCAATCCACCGAACCGCGCGTCGATCAGACAGGGATGCAACAGGAGCGAATCGCTTCGTTCCAAAAGCCCCGCGACAGCCGCGGCGCGCCCCCTCAATCCGGATTTGCCCAGAAGGACGCGCGTCCGGCCGTCGGCGGCGATCATCGTCCACCCAGCATCGGCCGTATGCGACCACTCAGAGATCGCGTGCTGATAGCGCTCGTCGGCGTCCACAACCTCCGCCCATGACCCGGCGGCGAGCTTCGCCTGTTGCCCCAGACCGCGGTCGTCAGCGGAACCGGTCTCGGCGCGCCAGATGGGCAGCGCGGGCAGGCCGGGTCGCTCCGTCATGAGGGCACCGCTGACGGCGACCGCCAGAGGAGCGGCATGGGAAACCCCATCCGCCCGGAGCACGGGGAGAATCGGCACCAGACGGACAGCGAGTGTGCCCGGCCATTGCAGTCTGACTTGGCAGAGCGCCCGATCGTTGAACACTGCCGCCAACTGACGATCGATGGCGTCGATGTCCGTGCGGAACAAGTTCGAGTCAGGGGGTAGAGGCACGGAGGCGACGACCTCGTCGCGCCAAGCCGGCGGCCCATCGACAATGATCGCACCAACCCGGACCAGCGGCCAGTGCCAGAGCGCTGCGATGACACCGAGGGCTGTCATGTCAAAAGCGAGCGCCCACAACCGCCATTTCCACCGGCCCAGTAGGCCGTGGTGAGGGCGTGGCAGTGCGCCCGTTGCGGCAGTTGCCATGGTCCGGTGGGTCTCCATCAGCCCTTCACGAATTCGGGTTGCAGGCGCGCCAGGATTTCCGGACCGGTCCGATAGATCGATCCGGCGCCGATGGTCATCACCAAGTCTCCCGGCCGGGCGCGTTCCGCCACACGCTCGGGGATGGTTTCCAAGCGATCGGCCACGATGCAGCCGAGTGGGAACGTCTCGTGGGCGAGCGGCGCTGCGATCAGTTGCGATGTCACGCCCGGAATCGGCTGCTCCCGGGCCGCATAGATGGGAGCCAGGATCACGCCGTCGGCCAGCGACAAGGCGGACGCGAATTGGTGCTGGAAGTGCTGTGTGCGCGAATACAGGTGGGGCTGGAAGATCACCAGGAGGCGTCCTTTGCCCTCCAGCCACGCCCGACCAGCCGTCAGCGCCGCGCGCAGTTCGGTCGGGTGGTGGGCATAGTCATCGACAACGGTGATGTCGCCGACCGATCCCTTGATCTCGAAGCGACGGCCGACGCTCGTGAAGCTCGCCAGCGCCTCGTGGATCGCGGTGAAGGGGACTTCGAGTTCCAGCGCCACCGCACAGGCGGCCAGGGCATTCTCCGCATTGTGACGTCCCGGCAGGGGAACATCAATCACACCCAGATTCGCACCGTCGCACACCAACTCGAAGCGACTGGATCGAGCGGAGACACTCAGTGCGGCGGCGACGACATCCGCGGGACCGCCGACCCCGTAGGCGCGATGGCGCCGGTTGATGCGCGGCGCAATCGCCGCCAAGGCCGGAGACAGCGCATTCGTCAGCACCGTTCCATAGAAAGGAACGCGCTGAAAGAACATCAGGAAATTCTCCTGCAGGTCGGCCAAGTCGGCATAACAGTCGAGGTGATCCTCCTCCAGATTCGTCGCCAAGGCCACGGTGGGATGCAGCACCAGGAACGAATGATCGTATTCGTCGGCCTCGGCGACGAGATACTGGCTTTGACCCAACTGGGCATTGGCGTCGAGATTGACCAACCGCCCGCCCACGATGATCGTGGGATCGAAACCGGCGCGCGTGAGGATGTGACCGATCATCGACGTCGTGGTGGTCTTGCCGTGCGTGCCGGCGATGCCGATCGAGAACTTCAGGCGCATCAATTCGCCGAGCATCTCGGCGCGGCGAATGACCGGGATGTGCGCCGCGCGCGCGGCGCGCGCCTCGGGGTTGTCCTCGCCGACCGCCGAGGAGATCACAACGACATCGGCACCGGCGATGT
Organism: Candidatus Zixiibacteriota bacterium; assembly: GCA_040752595.1. NCBI lineage: Bacteria > Pseudomonadati > Candidatus Zixiibacteriota > Candidatus Zixiibacteriota bacterium. The sequence goes on along the minus strand of JBFMGX010000004.1, from coordinate 129,199 downwards.
GGCCGGGATCATGGCCGATCGCACAGGGGATTCCCAGCGAGCGCAGATGCATCGTCGTCTCGGACTCGGCCAGATCGGAACCGGAGACGACAAAGCCGGTGGCGGCGAGAATCTCGGCGATCCCGGACATTCCCGCGCCGCCGATGCCGACGAAGTGCAGTCTCTTGACGCGACGATTCCACATGGTGTTCAGCTCTGTGCGCGCGCGGCGTGTGGACGGTACGCCAAGTCGATGACACGCCGGGCGATCAGGTCGGCGGCCTGCGGCCGGGCCAGCGAGCGATTGGCCTCACTCATTCGCCCGAGACCGTCGCGATCCGCCAACAATCGCCCCGCCAACTCCAACAGCGAGACATCGCCGAGACGATTGTCTTCGATCAGGATCGCGCCACCGACCTCGACCAGGGTACGGGCGTTGTGCGTCTGGTGGTCGGCGGTCGCCAAGGGGTACGGGATCAGCACCGCCGGCTTTCCCGCGGCGCAGATTTCCGAAACTGTCAGCGCCCCCGCCCGCGAGATGATCAGGTCGGCGGCGACAAACGCCTCGGTCATGCGGTCGGTGAAGGCAAAGGGGCGCACGGTCCATCCCGTTGCGGCCTTCCCGTTCCAGTCGGCCCCTTGCGCCCCCGTCTGCCACAAAACAACAATCAGACCATCCGGGGTCGGAGTCGACAGACCGCGCGCGACATTCCGATTGATCGCCCGCGCGCCGGTCGAGCCACCGGTGATCAAAACGACACGCGCCTCGTCCTCCAGCCCCCAAGTTCGCCGGGCTGACGCCTGATCGAGTGTCGCCAGGCGTGGATCGATCGGGTTGCCGACCCATTCGACATGCCGCGCCTTGGGCAGATGGTCCCGGCTTTCCGCAAAGGCGGTGAAGGTGACCTCGGCCCGCTTGGCGAGCCATCGTGTCGTCAGACCGGGAATCCGGTTCTGTTCCTGCAGGACATAGGGGACGCCGGCGGCGGCACAGGCATGGATGGGGAAATACGCGGCGTAACCGCCGCAGCCGACGGCGGCGTCAGGATGAAAATCCCGTACGTGTCGTCGCGCCAGACGCGCCGTCCGCAGATTGGCAAAGACCGCGCCGACGTTGCGCCAGATGCGCGAGCGCGACAGACCGCGGGCGGGTAGCCCGACATAGCGATACCCGCGCGCGGTCACGACGCTCTCCTCAAAGCCCCGATCCGATCCCGCGAAGAGAAACTCGGCCCGCGCCTGCCGGCGGGTGATTCCCTCGGCAATACGTATCGCCGGGATCAAATGTCCGCCGGTTCCCCCTGCCGCCATCAGAATTCTCATGCCGTCGCCGTTGCGCCTCAAGCCCTGTTGGGACGCGACCTGTTTCACTCGAAGCCCCTAACCGCACGCCACCCGGAAACGCGACACGTTGAGGACCATGCCCCAGCCAATCGCCGTACACAACAACGAAGAACCTCCATAGCTAACAAAGGGAAGCGGCAGCCCGGTCGAAGGCGATAGCCCGGTCGCCACCGCCGCATTGAGAACGGAGTTGACAAACAGCGAGCCGCCGATCCCGATGCAGAGCAGGTATCCGAAACGGTCGGGGGCACGCATCGCCGCCTTCCAGCCCCGGTATACAAGGAGCCCGAACGCCAGCCAAACCAGCGTGACGCCGGCAAAACCGAGTTCCTCGCCGATCGACGAGAGAATGAAATCGGTGTGCGGCTCGGGAAGATACGACATCTTGGCGCGCCCCTGTCCCAATCCCTGCCCCAGAAGGCCGCCGGACCCGAGTGCGATCTTCGATTGCCGGACCTGATAGGAGCCATCGGCAACGGTTAGTCCGGCCTGCCAGTCGTCGACGCGCGACTTCTTGTAGCCGAACCCATAGACGATGACGAAAGCGGCGACAACGGCAATACTCAGAGCCGGGAGAATATGCCGCCAGCGAATTCCTGCGGCGACCAGCAGAATCCCCGCGGTCGCCCATAGAGTCAGGACCGCCGAGAACTCGGGCTGCAGCATCAGCAAAGCCGACCCGGCCGTCAGAACGGCAACCAACACCCACCAACGACGGAACCAGACGATTTCGTCCCCACGCTTGGCCAGAAAGGCCGCGGCATAGACAACGAAGGCCAACCGGAACCCCTCGGCGGGCTGCCAACTCAATGGACCAACGGTGATCCAGCGATGGACACCCTTAACCGGGGGCAAGAGCAGAACAACGAGCAACCCCGCGAGGCCGGACAGCAGGATCAGCAACGCCCAGAACCGAAACCGGCGATGATCGAGCCGCGAGGAGATCACCAACAGCAGCGTCGCCAAGCCCCACCAGAGTAGTTGACGTGTCCAGAAGAACCCAGGCGCGCCGAACTTGCGGTCGGCAAGCATCACCGATGATGACAGGACCATCACGGTGCCGAGCGACATCAGCGCCATCACGGCGGTCCAAATCAGCCGGTCGGCGGGCGGCACACGGGGACGGCGCCTTTGTCCCGGCTGTTGCGCGGCGGGACTGACCATGGCCAGAATGCCATCGGCGAGGGCACGAGGCCCGGTCATGATCCGCCTCCCGCGTCGCCGGCGAGCTCGGCCACGAGTTGTTTGAACACACGCCCGCGGTGCTCGTAGTTGTCGAATTGGTCGAAGCTGGCACATCCCGGCGAGAGCAGAACGACATCCCCGGGTTGCGCCGTGTCGACCGCGGCGGCGAAGGCATCGGCAAAACGGGGCGCGGTTCGGTAGGGCAGACGCGTTCCCAATTCGACCTCAAGCTTGGGTGCCGCCTTTCCGGTCAGAATGAGCGCACGGGCATGCCGGACCAGATCATCGGCCAATGGCGAAAAGTCGGTCCCCTTGTCCAACCCGCCCATGATGACGACCAGCGGGCGTTCAAAAGAGACGATCGCCTTGGCGACACTGTCGGGATTGGTCGCCTTGGAATCATTCACAAAGGCGACCCCGTTCACGTCCGCGACATGCTCCAGCCGGTGCTCACAACCGGAGAAGTGGATCAACCCCGGCGCAATCTCCTCGGGCATCAGTCCATCGGCCAGTGCCACCGCCACCGCGGCGGCGGCATTGAGGCGATTGTGTTGCCCCGGCGGAATCAATCGCTCTGATCCGGGAATGATGCCGCGTTCAGAACCGGTGTCATACTCCAAGTGCTCATGTGCCAGCCAGACTCCGGGGGGAGGCGTCTCGTGCGACGAGAAGCTCCAACGCCGCCCGTGCCCGGGATGATGCTCGCGATCCCACGTGACGACGACAGGATCGTCGGCATTGAGAACGGCGCAGTCCGCAGGAGTCTGGTTCTCCAGAAGGCGGAACTTCAGCCGCGTGTACTCGGGCATCGAGCCATGACGATCGAGATGGTCCGGCGTGATGTTCAGGACGGCAGCGACATGCGGGCGGAACGTCTCGATGCGTTCCAACTGGAAGCTGGAGACTTCCAGAATGGCACGCTCGTGCGCGGACAACAGGGGAGCGAAATCGGCGAATGCCCGTCCGATGTTCCCGCCGACCTGCGCCTCGCGCCCGGCAGCGGCATAGATCGCTCCCAGCCACGCCGTCGTCGTCGTCTTGCCATTGGCGCCGGTGACGGCCAGAATCGGCGCCGTGGTGAACCAGGAGGCAACTTCGAGTTCCGAGTAAATCGGGATGCCGCGGCCGTGCGCCGCAATGACCAATGGATTGTCGTCCTTCACGCCTGGGCTGACAACGACGAAATCGACACCCTCAAGACAGCCGATGGAATGCACGCCGATCTCATGCGGAATCCCCCGGGCCGTGAGCACGCGGATCGCCGAGGCCAACGCGGTGGCATGGCCGGAGTCGGAGACGAAGACGCGCGCCCTCTTCTCCGCGAGAAGCAGCGTGGCCGCGAGCCCGGACCGGGCCATCCCAACGACGACCGCAGCCGCCCCCTCCACTCGTCTTGGGGATGAAGTGCGGCCGTTGCCGGATGTCGCTCGCTGCGGACGATTCATCGTCGAAAGCACTCGCATCTTCTTACGCGCCTGGGGTGCCTGTCGAAGCAATCCTCGCATCGTCGCGGAAATCTGATGGACCAGGTTCCCCTGCCATGAACCCGCCGCCTGCCGGCATCAACGAATCTTCAGCGTCGACAACGTCAACAGCGCACAGATGGCGCCGATGATCCAGAAACGAATGACGACCTTCGGCTCCGGCCAGCCGAGGAGCTCGAAGTGGTGGTGCAACGGCGCCATGCGGAAGATGCGTTTGCCGGTCCACTTGAAATACCCGACCTGCACAATCACCGACAGCGCCTCGGCCGCGAAGACGCCTCCCAAGATCAACAGGAGGATCTCCTTTTTGGTCAGGATGGCCATCGTCCCCAGCGCGCCCCCCAGCGCCAGGGCCCCGGTGTCGCCCATGAAGACCTCGGCCGGGTGTGCATTGAACCAGAGAAAACCAAGGCACGCCCCCAACGCCGCGGCGCAATAGACGGTCAGCTCCCCGGCTCCCGGCAAATACGTAATGGCCAGATAGCGGGAGAATTGGACGTGACCGGTGACATAGGCGATCCCGGCGAAGGCGATGAACGCAATCCCGCATAACCCGATGGCCAGACCGTCCAGCCCGTCGGTCAGATTGACCGCGTTCGACGTCGCCGCAACCACCAGCAGTACAAAGGGGATGAAAAAGACACCGAGATAGAGCGCCAGGTTCTTGAAGAAGGGGACGTCCGTGCTGGTCGTCGAGAACTCAGACGAGGGCGGCCAAGTGAAGAGCGCGATCCCGAGCCCCAAACCGAGGATCAGTTGTCCCGCCAGCTTCTTCTTGGCGACCAGCCCTTTGTGTTGTTTGCGGACCGCTTTGTAATAGTCATCGATGAACCCGATCACGCCCATCCCGGCGGTGACGACGAGGATGAGCTGGATGTAGCGGTTGGTCAAATCGGCCCAAAGCAGCGTCGGCACGAGGACAGCCAGGAGAACGACCAACCCTCCCATGGTCGGCGTGCCCTCCTTGGCGTAGTGGGTCTTCGGTCCCTCAGGACGGATCTTCTCGCCGATTTGACGCCGTTTGAGCATGGCGATGATCCACGGACCGAACCAGATCGAGATCACCAGCGCCGTAACGACGGCATAGGCGGCACGAAACGTGATATACCGGAAGAGATTGAGCCCCGAGATGAAATCGCGCAACGGATAGAGGAGATGGTAGAACATGGCGTGTCTCCGGATCCGACTCAGCGTGATGGCCGCGGACGCTGCATCAGATGCCCGCGCAGCTTGACGGCAATCTCCTCAAAGGCCTCCGCATGCGATGCCTTCAATAACACGACATCCCCGGGACGCAGGGTTTTGCGCAGGGCGGCCACCGCCGCACCGCGATCCGGTACATTCCGCCACTCCGCCCGGCCCGTTCGCGGATGGAAGGCGCGCGCATCCCGTCCGACGGTGACGACGGCATCGAGGGAATCAGCGGCTCGGCCGACGCGTTGGTGCCAGCGGCGCGAAGACTCCCCCAATTCCCGCATGGCACCGAGGACCGCGATGCGGCGACCGGGCGCGGGCCATCGGGTCAATGAGGCGAGGGCCGCCAGCATCGAGGTCGGGTTGGCGTTGTAGCAGTCCTCAATGACGACCACGCCACCCTCGCGTACGATGCGCGACCGATGCGCCGCGCCGCGCGCGCGACGCAACGATGCGATCATGGCATCGAAGGTGATGCCGAGATGCCTCCCCACCGCAATCGCAGCCAGCGCATTGGGGACGTTGTATTCACCGGCCAACGCCAGCTCGAACCGGTGACGGCGATTGACGCGGAAACGGAGACCGCGCGCGGTCGCGGTGATCTCGTCGGCGAAGAAATCGGCGGCTTGGGCACGATCAACACCATAGGTGACCGTGTGCCGCCGCCAGTGCGCCATCCAACCGCACTGATAGGGATCATCGATGTTGAGAAACGCCGCCAATCCCGGCGACGCGTAGTCGAACAACTCGCGTTTGGCGCGCGCCACGGCGGCCACCGACTTCATCTGCATCAGGTGCCCCGCACCGATACGGGTCACGACGCCCCATGACGGGGCGACGATCCGGGTCAGACGGGCGATCTCGCCGGGTGTGGACATGCCGAATTCGAGCACGCCCAGAGCGCAGGCGGAAACACCGGGAGAGGCATGTCCCAGAATGGCCAACGGGATGCCGATCAGGTTGTTGAAGTTGCCGGGAGACTTGAAAACGCGACCGCGGGATGATAGCACCGCCGCGATCAGCTCCTTGGTTGTCGTCTTCCCGACCGAGCCGGTGACGGCGACATAGCGGGTGGAGAAGGTGCCCCGATAGGCCGCCGCCAGATCGCCGAGCGCGGTCAATGGATCATCCACCCCGATCACCGGCAACGACCAATTGCGCCAGCGGAGCGCTCTGCCCCGCTCGGCGACGATGAGCCCCGCCCCCTGTTTGACGGCAGCGGATACAAACCGGTGGCCATCACTGTTCTCGCCCTGCAGACAGAAGAAGGCATTGCCGGGGTGCAGCGTGCGCGTGTCGACGGAGACGCCGCGCCAGCGTCGCTTCGACAGCGCGGCGTTCGCGAGCACACCCCCCATCACCTGACAGGCCGTCTCGGCGCTCATCCGAATCACGTGCGTTCGATTCTATCGCCACGCGCCCAAGGGCGCGGAAATCTTCGACTCGGCGATGGATCCCCCCCTGGACCCACCGCCGAGCGGGTTACCTCCCACCCCCCCCGGGGGGAGAGACCGGCGGCGTGTACCCTGCTGCCGCCAACGCCTCGGCCGCCTGATCCCGGTCGGAGAACCGATGCCGAACGCCGGCGATTTCCTGCTCTTGCTCGTGGCCTTTCCCGCACAGAAAGACCGCATCGCCGGCTTTTGCATCGGCCACCACACGGGCGATGGCACGGGCGCGATCGGGGTCGCACCACACATGGGACTCCCAAATCCCCGGTGCAAACCCCTTTTTCACATCGGAGATAATCGCCTCCGGATCCTCGGAACGGGGATTGTCGGAGGTGAGGTAAATGCGATCGGCCCACTGCTCGACGGCGTGCGCCATCTCCGGACGCTTACCGCGGTCGCGGTCACCGCCGCAGCCGAAGAGCACAAGCAGCCGTCCGCGCACCAGCGGTCGTGCCGACGAGAGAACCGCATCGAGCGCATCGGGCGTGTGGGCATAGTCGACGAAGACCGGAAACGGCGCGCTCGAAGGAACACGCTCGGTGCGTCCGGAGATGCCATGGAACGTCGCCATGGCGGCGGCGATCGTCGCACCCGGGACGCCGGTGGCGTGCGCCGCCGCCGCGATCGCGGCGAGATTGGCATGATTGAACCGTCCCCACAAGGGGGACGCAAGCGGCCACGATTCGCCGTCGATCACCAAACGCCCGCGTGTCCCGGTCAAGTCGTGTGCCTGGACGTCCAGATGGACGTCGGCATCATCACGGGTGCCGGCATAACGGATCACACGCGCCGCGGCCGCTGCCAGCGCGAATTCCCCGGACACCGGATCATCGAGATTGATCGCGGCGAACGATGTCGGTGCAGTCAGCCGCTCGAAAAAGCGTTTCTTCGTGTCGCGGTAGTCGGCGAAGGTCTTGTGAAAATCGAGGTGATCGCGCGTGAGATTGGTGAAGACACCGCCACGGAAATGCAGTCCCCACACGCGGTCGAGGGCGATGGCATGCGATGAGACTTCCATCGCCACGGTCCGTACGCCGTCGGCGCGCATCCGCGACAAGAATCGATCGAGATCGGGGGCTTCCGGCGTGGTGCGTTCCGCGGGGTGTGACTCGGCTCCCCAGCGATAGGTGACCGTGCCAAGCAGCCCCGCCGCCACACCGGCCGACTCCCAGACCGTCTGCAGCCCAGCCGCGACGGTCGACTTGCCGTTGGTGCCGACGACACCGATCACGTCGAGGGCTCGATCCGGATGCCCAAAGAACCGATGTGACACCTCTGCCATCAGACGGCGGGGATTGTCGGCGACGATGCAGGGCACGGGAAGGCCGAGATCCGCCGTCGCCACGACGGCCGAGGCGCCATTGGCGACGGCATCACGAGCAAACTGCGCACCATCGGTCTTCGCTCCCGGCAGAGCGAAGAACAAATCCCCGGGCTTGACGACGCGCGAATCATAGGCAATTCCACTGACCCGTACCTCGCCATATCCACCGGGAAGGTCGGGAAGCAAACCCGACAGCGCCCGTGTGTGGGCCGGAGAGTTCATCGTAGCGTCAACCGGCATCTGCGGTCCTCTCCAATGGCAACGTCGGGAGCGGGCTCCTGAAGAGCGACCTGACCCTTCCCGGCGATCTCGATTTTGGCGCCCAGCTCGCGCAGCACGTTGAGGGCACTGCGCAGCGGCAGTCCCCGGACATCGGGCCACAACGGTCCTGCGGAATCGCCCGGCAGCGGCCTGGCCGTCGATCCGGCCGACGACATGGATGAGGCGCACGCCAACCAGTGGTCCCAAGCACTTGGACCCGCTGCCGGGGGATCGAGTTCCAGTTCACCCGTGGTCGCGGGCGTGTCCGCCAGGTCGGCCTGGGAGTCGCGTGCCTCCGCCGTGGCGATCAGCGGCCCGACGGCGTCGATGAGGCGCCGCGACCAGCCGCCGGACTGACGACCTGCGGAGTCCTCGCGATCAACACAGTAGAGAACACGATCATCGGTCGGCACCTCCCCGGAGGCGGCGGCGCGGCGGATGGTATTCAGCAGCACCGGGGCCGCGGTGAAACCGCCATAGTGGATCGGCTCCGGCTCATCGAGGACGACCAAGCCCAACACGCGCGGGCGATCGGCCGGATAGAAACCCACGAACGACGCCATGAACTTGTTCTTGTCGTAAGAGCCGGTGACCGGGTTCGGCTTTTCCGCGGTTCCTGTCTTGCCGGCGATGGGATAGAGCGAATCGGAAATCGTCCTGGCGGTCCCCTCGCGCACGACACCGCGCATGAAGTCGGCGAGCAGAGAGGCCACCTCGGGGCGCAGAATCCGGTGCGCCTCGATCGGCGTGGGCCGCACGTCCCCATCGGCGGATTCGGTGGCCGCGACCAGGTGAGGCCGCACGAGGTAGCCGCCATTGGCCACCGCCGCGTAGGCGGCGGCCAATTGCAGAGGCGTTACGGAAATGCCGTGGCCGATCGAGCGCGTGGCGACATTGAACTCGGAGTGCTTCTGCCGGGCAATCCGCCCCTGCGATTCGGCGGGCAGATCAATGCCGGTCTTTTCGCCGAAACCAAAGCGGCGCGCCCAGAAATCGAGCCGCCCCGGCTCCAGCCGGTTGGCGATACGCCCGGTGATGACGTTGCTCGACACCATGAACGCCTCGGAGACGGGAATGACGCCATGGCGCTTGTCGTCGCGGATGGTGCGTCCCGAGAAGACACCGGCCCCCATGCCGCCATCGAAGTGGCGGCCGGGGTAGACGACGCCATCTGAGAGTGCCGCGGCGAACGGCACGACCTTGAACGTCGAGCCCGGTTCAAAAACATCGGAGACGAGACGGCTTTTGAGGATCGGCTTGTCCTTGGGACGGGCGGGATCGACATCGGCCATCGCAAGGATCCCGCCGGTGAAGGGATCCATCAAAAGGGCCATGCCGGACTTGGCGCGCCATTTGTCGACGGCACCGGCCAGTTCCTCAGCGAGAATTGATTGCCAGCGGGCATCGAGGCAAAGGCGTAGTCGGGCACCGGGGACGGGAGGAAATCCTGCCACTGGGTCGAGGACGAAGCGTCGCCCATTGGCATCGGCGAGAAAGCACCCTTCCCCATCGCGACCGGCGAGGACGTCGTTGTAATAGGCCTCCAGGCCGGCGGCACCCGCCATACTGTCATTGACGAAACCCAGAGGACCACCGATGCCCGGGAGAGCGATCGGATGGGCGCGCTCGTACTCCCACGTGGGATAGACGCCAGGAAGCTTCCAACGGTCGATCTGCTCCGCGGTGCCGATGCCGCAGCGGCGCACCATCCAGGTGAAGCGATCGGACCGATCCGCCCACTCACGCGTGAGGCTGCGGTAGCTACAGGCGCGGATCGGGGCAAAGGCACGCGCCAACACATCGAGGGAAGACTCGCGGTCGGGGTAGGCAAAGTAGGAGCGGACGGCCACATTGATGGCCAACAGCCGCCCCTGTCGATCGATGATCTCCCCGCGCGGCGCGGTCAGGCGCACGCGACGATCGCTCTGCCCCAGCGACAACAACGACAGCTCGCGATTGCTCAGCACCTGCAACTGCAGGGTGCGCACCCAGACGACGGTCCACACGCAGGCGGCGATCGCCAGCAACAACCGGCGACGACGCGCAAACGTCACCGCCAGACTGATCTTCCTGCCCCCGCCGACCCTGCGCATCCGATCCTTCGGCGCGTCGCGCCATCTCAATGGAGCAATGTCACAACTCTTCCGACCCGGCGAGCCGCTCCCCGCCCGGTGCGGGAGCACTCGTGTCGCTCACGGCCAGACGATGCCTTTGCTGTCGCGTGGTGGGACGCATCCCCAGTTGTTGGACAGCGATTGATTCGATGCGTTCGCGCCGGGCCAACGCCGTGTTCTCCACCAGCAGATGGTCGCGCAGTCGCGTCAACGCAACGATCCGGCCCTGCGCCCGCTCAACCTCCTCCCCCAGGCGGACAACCGCATAGCGCTGCCAAACCCACGCGGTGGCAATCGCCACCGCCAGAATCCACCATGACGGTCGCAGCAGGCGCAGAGCGCGGATCAGACGATTCTTCATCCGGTCGCTTTCTCTTCAGTCGGACGGTCGCATGTCCAGTTGGTCCGGCAATCGTTCCAGCACACGCATGCGCGCGGCCTTGGCGCGCGGGTTGCGAGCGATCTCGCCGGCGGTCGGTCGGAGTGCACGACGATGGACCAGTCGACCGACAGGGTGGGCGCCGCACATACACCGGCCCCACACCGCAGGACAGCGGCACAAGCGTGACCATTCACGGAAGTGAGACTTGACCAACCGATCCTCCAGCGAGTGGTAAGCGATGACGACCAGCCGCGCCCCCGGCACGAGTCGATCGAGGGCGCTTTGCAGACCGATGGGAATCGCCGTCAACTCATCGTTGGTCGCGATGCGCAAGGCTTGAAACACGCGCGCCGCCGTGCGGCCAAAATCGGACCCCCGCGACCCAACGACCGCAGTGATCACTCGGGTGAGATCAGCGGTCGTGGCGAGCGGTTGTCCCTTCTGCGCGCGGGTTCGGACGATCGCGCGGGCCAATCGGAGGGCATGGCGTTCCTCGCCAAACCGACGCAGGACGTCAGCGATCTCGTCGACCGTGGCGGTGGCCAACCATGCGGCGGCCGTGGCACCATGCGATTGATCGAACCGCAGATCAAGCGGACCATCGAATCGATAGGCGAAGCCACGCGACGGATCATCAAGCTGCAACGAGGAAAGACCGAGATCGAACAGCGCTCCCGAGATTGCCTCAATACCCAGGGCGTGAAAGACCGCCGCCAGATCGCGATAGTCGGCGTGACGCAAAGTCACGCGGGGGCCGAAATGCGCCAAACGCCCCCACGCCTCGCGCAGGGCATCCCGGTCGCGGTCCAGCCCGATCACTCTCCCACTGGTGTGAAGATGCCTGAGAATCAACTCGGCGTGCCCTCCGCCGCCAATCGTTGCGTCGAGATAGATCCCCCCCGGATCGGTGATCAACTCGCTCGCGACTTCCGAGACCATCACCGGCCGATGCCCGGTGACCGCCCCGTCGTCATGCCCTTGACCTACAGCAACAATTTCGAGGCGACCTCCTCGTAACTCTTGCCGAATCCTTCGACATAGGCGTTGAACCGTCCAACCTCCCAGACCTCGATGCGGCGATTCATGCCCAGGACCATCACATCGCGCTTCTCCCCGGTGATCCCGGCGAGCGCAGCCAGTTTGGGTGGGATGATGATGCGATTCTGCTTGTCGGGCTGAAGTTCGGCGGTATTCGCCATCAGCTTTCTCATGAAGAAGTTCGCATTCTCATCGCTTAGCCCGTAGTTGTCGAACTTCTCCATCACCCGTTGCCACTCGGATTGCGAGAGCAGAAACAGGCAGCCATTCAGGCCAAGACACAGATAGCACACTTGCAGATAGTCTTCCGACGCTTGCCGCAGCTTCGCCGGAAGGGTCAGTCTGTTCTTCAGGTCAATCTTGGCGCTGTATGGTCCGATGAACGGCGACATGTCTCTTTCTTGTGTTCAGGCAATACCCTATTAGTCATCGAGTTATGCTACTTTTAGCAACTAACGCTTGAATCTCCGGCATTCCCCTCTTGAAGCTCGTTTGGGGGAACAAACTCCTCTGTTGTTTCAGATCGTTGCCGAACAGTCGTGAGGTGAAGCGATGGGAATGCGATCCCTCCACTTGGCCCCACAATGGCCCATTAAATGGGACATCTATTTCGATGCAAGCGATTTCTCGTATTTCACAGGGAAAATATGCCGGAGTCTACGCTGCCGCACGCTCTGGGGAGATACTCGTTCACGACGGCATGATGATGAATCGTCGCGGCATTCCCATGAGTATGTGGGGCGCAGCCAATACGTTGGTAGCTGGTCGGGCCTCCATTCATGTTCTCGCTTGACGCAGTGAATCACGAAGACGCCATATCATCATGATTCGTAATAACTTGCGAACGCGACGGAATCCGAGCGTTTCCGCGCCTGATGCGGCACTGTCTTTGCGCAACCTCTCGTCGAACCGTGGCTTGGGCCGGAATCGGTTCGCTTGGCGGAGGGGGAGATGGTCCGCGAGATTCTCGCTCTACTCTTTCTTGTTCTTCTCGCGCACTCTTCGATGGTGGCATCCAGCGCTTTTGGCAGCGATGAGATCTTTGAGGTGCGTTATGACCGTCCGGCGCAATGGCGTGAGTCTGATGGCTTCTCTTGGTTGACGGACGAAGGCGACCTGACCGGTCCGGTGGGCGCACCGGCTGTACCGTGGCTTGCGCTTGCTCTTCCGGTGACATGGCAGCCGGAAACCGCATGGACAGTCACAGTCGTTGCGGCGGACACGTTTTCAGTGCCTGCCCCTCTCGCGCCACAGCAGCCGGATGTCAGGACAGATGAGAACGGCGTTCAGCCGGAGTGGGTTCTCCCCGACAGTCAGGTCTATGGCATCGACGAGTGGTTCCCCCCGTGCAATGTGCGCTGGGAGACGCGGGGTCGCTTTGACGGGACGACGGTGACGGCGTTGTCATGGAGTCCGTATCGCTACAACCCGACCCGTCGGCAGTTAGTCGTCATTCGACGTGCCCTGATCTCCCCTATCCGGTCGTTGCCGGGTCAGTCGACCCGACGTGACACGATCGCGGCCACGGATGCGTTGGTCGCGCACGTGATTGCGGCGGGCAATAGCGACAACGGCGGTGGGCCGTTCACATCTCCCGGCACGCCACAGGCCCCTGGCTGGGTCTATCCCAGCGATCCACCATTGGGGGTGGAGTATGTCGTGGTGACATCCGCGGCGTTTGTCCAGAGCTTGCGCCCTCTCGTGGAGTGGAAGGCGCGGCGGAGCATCAATGCCGGTATTGCCACGGTGGAGGCGATTGTATCGTCGTATCCGGCCGTCGATGCGGCCGCAGCCATCCGGGAGTATGTCCGCGCCGCTCACACGAGCGGACTGACGTGGGTGCTGTTGGCCGGCGACGAGACCATTGTGCCGATCCGCTACGCCTACGCGGAGCTGGAACAGTACACGGGCGACCTTCACCAGAATCAGCTATGCGATCTGTACTTCGGGGAGCTGGACGGCGATTGGGACGCCGATGGCGATGGCATCTACGGGGAGTACTTCGACGACCACGCCGAGTTGTATCCTGAAGTCTATGTCGGACGTCTCCCCTTCGCCGATGCCGCGCAGGCCGCCGCGATGGCCGACAAGATCATCGCCTATGAGCGCGGCCCGGATCAGGGCGACTACCTGACCCGTTCATTGAGTGTCTGCGCGGATCAGATGCGCGATTGGTCGGGCGGCGTCGGGCAGCACACCCTGGTGGCCGCCGTCATGCCTCCGGCATGGTCGAACGACGTGACCACGATGGTCGAAAACCCCTCCGGCAGCGATCCGTCACCGTCCAACCCAGACGGACCGACTTTCCCATCGCTGGTCGCGCAGGGGTTCGGCTGGGTCAATTACTACGTGCATGGTCGTACCGACGGGTTCATCGTCCGTTCATCCGGGATTCTCGGCTGGCCGATGACGAGCGTCAACACGTTTGGGACCGACGGCGACGGGAACGGCCATCTGAATCTCTCGGGGATTTCCCCGTACCCCGGAATCCACATTTCGGCGGCCTGCGATCAGGGGGCGATCGATCTGGATACGCCCGAGTACGGCGCGCAGGGCCCGGCGGTGTCGCAGCGCCTGATGTCCCTGTCCGAGGGAGGCGCGGTGGCGTTCATCGGGCAGTCACGGTGGGGGTGGGTGGCGACATCGTACAAGCTGATCAAGCGGTTCTATGAATGCGTCAACACGGACAGCATTCCCAACCACATCGGCATCTACCAAACCCTGGCCAAGGTCGTATTCCCGTCGTACCGGGATCTCATCTATGGCAATAATCTGTACGGAGATCCGGAAATGCCGGTCTGGAAGGCCGCGCCACAGCCGTTGGAGGTCAGCGCGCCTTGGACGTTCACGCCGGGGCCGGCGACATGGTCGATTGAGGCATACAATGGCCCCGGCCCGGTGGCGGGGGCGCTCGTGACGTTGGCCGTGGGGGACAGTGTTTGGACGGTGGGGCAGACCGATGTGCACGGACGACTGCTGCTCGAATTGGCGCTGCCGTTTGCCACAGAATTGATCCTCACTGTTGCCAAGAGCGGGCACAGAATCTGGGTCGACACGCTGCCGATCTCGATCATCGCCGATGCCGGGGGCGACTCGTCGCGTACTCAACCTGCCTTCACATTCGCGCCGAACTTTCCGAACCCATTCAATCCCTCGACGGAATTGCGTTTCTCGCTCGGCGCCGATGGTCCGACTCTCCTGTCGGTCTTCGATGTACTGGGACGGCGGTTGTGTCAGCTCGTGGACGGAACTCTCATGGCCGGGCAACACACAATCGAGTTCGGTGGAACCGATGATCACGGTCGCGCACTGGCCAGCGGGGTCTATTTCGCCCGGTTGGAATCGGGCGGGCGTACGCTTGTGCGGAAGATGGTGTTGTTGCGGTAGACAGAGGCCAAGAAGTACCTATCAACATCACGCTACTTGCTCAGAAAGACACAGCAGATCCCTCGCTTCGCTCGGGATGTCAAGCTCTGGAGGAGCGGGTCAGGTGCCCTGTGCATCCGACAAGACCGCAGGAGCCCAGGGCTCCTGCGCGACATATTGCCGATGCATTCCGGTCAATTCCCTCCTCTGTATGACGACCGACCGACGAGCATCCGCCGCAGCGGACCCCACCAGACACTTCGGACGATCGCGGACGCAAAGAGCGCGGGCGCGGAAATCCAGACCAGCGCGCGCATCAGAGGACGTGTCGCGTACAGGCGATGCAGGTAGACGAAGTACGCGTAATGGCTCATCCAGATCATCCGGACCTTGCGGCGGTTGACGGCGGCGCCGCCTGTGTGACGAACGGAAACCTCGGGTGTGTAGTAGATCCAGAGACCGGCCAGCGCGGTGCGGCGGCACCAGTCGACGTCGTTGAAGAACATCGGGTAGCTCTCATCGAATCCGCCGATCTCAGTGAAGACCTCTCGTCGCACGAGCAGGCAACTGGCCATCGGTTGCGGCACGATACGCTCCTGGGCACCATTGAAGTAGCCCATGCGCCAGCGACCGAAGATGCGGGATCGGGGAAAGAGGACGGACAAACCGGTGAAATCATACCACAGCGTGTCGAGGCCGGGAAGCTCACGCAGTGACGGCTGACGCCGTCCATCCGGGCCAATCAGGCGCGGCGCCACCGCCGCCGCATCGGGATGACGTTCGAGGAATTGGCGCAGGGCATCGACTCCTCCGGGAGGCACGGCAGCGTCGGGATTGAGCAGCAACACAAATGGGGCATCGATGGCGGCGATCCCCTGATTGGATGCGGCGGCATAGTAGCGATTGCTGCTGTTGGGAATCACCATGACATGCGGAGCCGTGGCATGCACAATCGACAGCGTTTGATCTTGTGAGGCGTTGTCGACAACGACGATCTGCAATGGCGCGCGGGAGGCCATAGTCAGCGCCGCGAGGCAGTCGCCGATCTCGGCGGCTGAGTTGTAGGTCACGATGGCGACGCCGACGTCTGCCACAGTCACGTCCACGCCTCCCGAGACCGTGCTGCGATCACACTCTGAAAGAGTGATGCCAGGTGTCGCGTCTGTGCGCGGCGGTCGAACACCGCGATCGATTCGCGGGTGCGCGCCGGGACGCCCCGCGGATGGCGAAGCACCGCCCGAAGCGCCTCGGCGCCGGCCTCCACATCGGCATGGGGCACAACCCAACATCCAGGGAGTCGACCGACCAACGTCCCGACGGCGCCATCCCTGGGGCCGAAGAGGATCAGGGGACGCTGCGAGCGCAACGCCTCGAAGAGCCGCCCCGGTATGTTTGTCGCGAATCCCGCCAGTTCGCTGACCGAGATGGCGACGATGTCGGCTTCAAGCAATCCGTCCACACTGGCGGAATGCTCACGATAGCCCAGATCGGTGAAGATGGACGCAAGACCGTAGTCGGCGGCGATGGCGGTGGGATTCAATCCCAGGGCTGTGCCGACATGCCGAATCTGTAAGTCCAGCTCGGGGCATCGTGCGCGCAACTCGCATACCGCCGCGAAGATCGGACGCGGATCGGAATGGGGGCTGAGAGTCCCGGGGCACAGAATCGTGAATGGCCCATTCCAGGAACGCGGACGGGCGGCCGAAACGAAATCGGCCTCATCATAGCCATTGTAGATCACTTCCGTCGAATGCCGGGCGCCGTCACGGTCGAGTGCCGCGGCCATCGGGATGCTGACGGCCACGACGCGATCGGCCGTTTGTACGATGCGTTGACGCAGGCGCTGAGCCCAACGCGCATGCCAATGCGTCGGCCCCCAATCATCATCGCGCGCCAGCCACGGGTCGCGGAAGTCGGCGATCCACGGGATTCGTGGCGCCAGAGCCAAGCCGACACGATGCATCGATGGGGGCGGTGAAGTCGTCCAAACGACGTCGAACGGACGTTCGTTGTGCAGACGTCGTGCCCGACGCAGCGCCGCCGCCGTGAACAGGATCTTGTCGTCGGGCCAGCGGAGCCACTCCCGTACTCGCCGAGCCCATGATGAGGCTTCGCGGATTGAGCCGGCGCCACCTACGAAGCCGCGTCTTCGGAACACGAGGGCGGGATCGAATGCCCAGACGCGCTCGATTCTCATAGAGTCAGGGAGCTCTGTCAGCAACGAAGGATCGGACTGATGAGATAGCGACGTCCACGGTGCGATCACGGTCACATCCCAGCCGAACTCCGGCAGGTAGCGGGCGAACTTCAACGCGCGCTGCACGCCTCCCATTCCCGAAGGTGGAAAGTAGAACGACACGATCAGCACGGATGGACGTCGCGTGCTTGGGGTCGCGCTGCTTGGACTCATCGCTTCTGAAACCGTTCGATGGTTGATCGCATCGCCTTCTCGACAACGGCCATGTTGTCGTTCCAGCGGGCGCGCTCGGTGATCAGGGACCGGTTGTGGACTTGCGCCTGCTGTCGCAGCACCGGATCGGCGGCGGCGCGCTCGATCATCTGCGCCAGTGCCCGATCATCGCCGACCGGAAACAGAAGACCATTCACCCCCGGCTCGATCCACTCACGGTTGGCGGCCAGATCGGTCACGATCGGGAAACATCCGGCGGCCATCGCCTCCAGAAGGGAAACAGAGGTGCCATCGGAGGCGGCGGTGGAGACATACAGGTCCGCCGCGCCCACTTGCTGTCGCAGCGCCTCTTCGGGGAGCATCGGCAGAAACAGATTCCGCGTGTCGAGCTTCCACTGCGCCGCCAGACGCCCCAGGCGCTCACGCTGGGAGCCGTCACCGACAATGACGAAGCGAAACCTCCCCGGCGATGTCGCTTCAAGGCGTGCGGCGGCCACAAGGAACGTCTCGACGCAATACAACGGTTCGAGACGGCGGGTTTGGATAACAGTGAGCACCGGGGGAACGCTCGCCGGCCGACTCTCCCCAGCAGCAAGCCATTCATCACTGACGCCGAGAGGGACCACGGTGATATCAGCCGCGCTGGCGCCCAAATCCTGCAGTCGCCGGGAGAGGACATCGGCATCGGTGAAGAGGTGGTCGGCACGACGGATCACCGAGCGGATGCGGGCCCGATGCAGAGGGGACTTCTCCGGTGCGATCAGCACATCGGAACCCCACGCCGAGACCACCAGAGGATGGAAGCCGGACAGGGCACCCAACCAGCCGTAGTCGGGGAGAAACAGGGCGCTTGTGATGTCGGGCGAGAACTCCCCAATGATCCGTCGCAAACGGGGGATGACACGCAGAATGGCAAGAGCACGTGGGAGCGCCGTGCTGCCGAGTCCCTCCGCGTGGACGCCGGTGGGGATCGGCGGGAACGACAGCCATCGGACCGTCCACCCCTGTTGCCGGAAGTATGCGGCCCAGCGCTGGGCGTGGATGACACGGGCCTCGCCCAGAATCAGTATTCTCGCCGATCCTGCAGGAACAGACACATCACAGTATGGTCGACGACGCACGACAGCGCCAAAGAAAATCCCTCGTGGGGAGCTCGGTGAAAGAACACTGCCATTCCTTATGGACTTGGGTGGCACGCACAGGCCCCGGGTGGCTGAGGCCACCGGGGGCTTGTGCGTGGCACACGTTCGGGCTGTGTCAACCGCGGGGCCTGAAGAGGGTGTGCAAGGCATGATACCATGGGCGCCGGTAGACCGCTGTGTGAACGGCCGCCGGCTCGGCACCCCAGCCGTGCTTGAACTGCGCTAAGCCGGCGCCGGAGTCGCCGGCCGCGCCGCCACCCAAGTTGACCACGCGAACCCCTTCGCGACGCAAAGCACTCAACGTCTCGGCAAAGAGCCAGTGGCCGACCCCTTGAAACCGTGGCTCGCGATCAAAGGCACCATCGACATACACGGCGTGGTCGCGATGAACCAAGAAGACCGCTACCGCTGCCGGGCGATCGCCAACCCAGGCCACGCGAAAGCGCAGCGCCCCGGTTGGTGCGAACAGTTCCATCATCGCACCGGCCGGTTGAGGCACCAGTACAATCCGGGATGGCCTCCCTCGATCTTTCCAAGTGGACAGGAGGCGAGTGACATCCGCGGCACTCTCCAGATCGGAGAGACGGGGCTGCAGTTCCTCTCCCCGGCGGATATTGCGTCGATGCGACTCCGAGTATCCCCGCCGGGGGCGCGAGATGTCGCCTTCCAACTGAAGCTGCCACACGTCATTGCGGAGCGTCTGCTTTGTCCAGCGGCCGGGTGGCGCGCCGAGATCGGGATGACAGGCAAACTCGACTGTTCGCGGGCCAATCGCCGCCAACATGAACCCCCCGAGCTCTTCGCCGTGTGCATGACCGTTCGGCGTGAGCGGTCCACACGGTGTTCCGAACGGCTGCGCGTGGCACATCTCCCAGCCGAGACGTCTCCGACGTGTCACGGGAATGACCGCATGGGCACGGCCGGTGTCGTCGCTTAGCACCCAAGCTTCGGCGCGGGCATCCGGCCAGATCGCCTCCCAAAACAACCCCCACTCCGGGAGCAAATACGGCGATGGATCGCTTGTGGCAGTGAGCCAATCGAGCCATTGCTCGCGGGGTATCTGCTTCGGGTGACGGCACTCCCAGTGCATGGCATCGACCGGCACTATGGGCGCCGTCGGACGGCGATCTTGCCGTGACCGTGTTCACCATCGGGACCGCGGACCACGAAGAGGTAGACCCCGGAGGCCACCAACTCCCCCTGGTCGCCACGCCCGTCCCAGCCAACCGAGGCATCAAGGTCCGCCACCGGTCGACCGTCGACGGTGAAGATGAAGATCCGGCTGCCGAAGGGAGCATTGAATTGCACGCCTCCCGAAGTGGATGAGGACAGATCAAACGGATTGGGGTAGGCGATGACCTCGTCGACGGCGTCGGCGGGAGGAAGCGCAGTACGGGTCTGTGATAGTCCCGTCTCCGTGGCAATCCAAGCTGTTCCCCGGCGATTGTCCATGGCAATCGCCTCGACGGCATCGCCGGCCAGACCGGAATTGGTGGAATTGTAGTAGGCCATGTCCCCATCACCGGCGATGACAACCAGCCCCAGTGACGTTCCGACCCAGATGCGGTTGGCAGCATCGGCGGCGAGGGCATTGATGGTCAGCCCTGCCTCGGAAGGGAGAGCGATGTCGAAGAACCGCCGCCGGTCGGAGGCATAGCGGGCCAGTCCAACGTTCGTGCCGACCCACACGGAGTCGGCGCGATCGATCAAGACGGCACGCACATTGTCGGACGGCAGGAAGTCCTTGGTCGTCCACTCGCGCACGTGACCCCGCTGGGGCACCGGTTCACCGCCGGAGCAAAGCGGCTCCGCGTAGGTGAGTTCCACCAGCCCGGCATCGGCGGTCCCGATCAGAACACGGTCCGGCTCAGCCCACAGCGCCGTGGGCTGAGCGGACACCAGTCCATCGGTCGAGTCGAAGCGACCCCAGCACCCCTGGTCTGTGAAGACCAATGCAGGACCCAAGTCCGCAAAGGCATTGGCGAACCAGACCCTGCCGAGGGGGTCGACACTCACGTCGAGGAGAACCACATAGTTCGTGCTCTGTCCCCCTCCGGCACTCACGCCACGCAACGTGCTGTTGAGCGTGTCATAGTGCGTATGGCCGGTGTCGCTCAGCGGCGCCGATGGATTGACACGCCAGGCGCCTGTCCCCCAACTCCCCAGCCAGATCTCGCCATTGGGCGCGACAGCCACCGAGGTGCCGGGAAAGCTCGGTCCGGCCTCAAAGAACGGGAGTTTGGTCCAGTGCCCCTCGGAGAGGAAGTCGGCGCCATAGCCGGCGTGCATGCACCAAACCCGGCCATCCTCGCCGACCGCGATATCGGTGAAGGCATTGTCCAGCGGACCCGCAAGTTCGATGCGCGACCAACCGCCGCCTCGCTGCCAAAGCCCCATTCCCTGCTCACCGACCCAGAGAGTGCCGTCGCCGGCGCCCGTAACGCTGACGAACCGGCTCGCCGTCGCACCGGGGATGTCGTCGATGCCGGCATTGGAAGCGCCATACCAGACCAGTCCCGACGGCGACGCGATCCATAGTGTGTCCCCATCGCTGTGGAGATCGCGCACGATCGTCACGCCCGGCGCCAAGGGAACCCGCCGCCACACGCTGTCGCCGACCGGCTCACCCAAAGAGACGTCTGCCAGAACAAAGAGGCCGCCGGTGCCCCCGGCATAGGTCGAGCCCACATGGACGGTGACCGTGCTCAGGGCGCTGATTCCGGTCCATGTCTGCCAGTGGGACCGATCGAGCAGGAAGGGATCATCGAGACGCGCGCGTGCCACACCGGCATCGCCGACCGCCCACAAGAGACCATCCCGGACCATGATGTCCCGCACGGCCGCACCATCGGGCCATTCGCCGATGCGGGTGTAGGTTTCCTTGATCTCACCACCGTGGCGTTGTGTGTCGAACTTGTGTACGCCGACGTCGGAGGCGATCCAGAGGAAACCATCCGGCCCCGGGGCGGCGGCATTCAGTGCAATCGGAATGCCGTTGTCGTTCTCGAAACGGTAGGTGTCCCAACGGGCATCACTGCGGCGGTGCGACAAGCGCCCATTCGTCCCGCCGGTCCAGAGTGTTCCCTGCGAATCCACCGTGACGAAGCGTAAGTCGTTCCCGCCAAGCCCGTCGGCGTTTGTGAAGCGGCGCTCCCCAACGGTGTCCCAGGGGTCGAGACGGACCAAGCCGCCGCGTGATGCGACCCAAAGGGAGTCGCCGGAGGCAGCCAACGCCGTCACCTCCCGGACATCGGTGTAATTCGTCCAGTGCGAGAGGCGCTCGGCGGCGGTCGGTGTCGCCACCAAGGCCACTATAGCCACCACGGACAACGAAGACACGAGCTTGGAGAGCGGTGGGTGCGGAGCACCCACCCTACGATCTCGGGATGACAGGGATGGACCGACGGTCATTCCCATGCGTGTGTCAGGAATCTGTCAAGGGTTCCGGCGGCGGATGGCGAATGCCGCCACGAGCAGAACGGCAGTCGCAAGCGAACAAAGCTGGCCCCAGTACATGCCATGGAGCACAAAGAACGTCTTCTCATCGGGCGGGCCAAGCGGCAAATCATGAAGACGGACATCGGGCACATATTGCGCAGTCGCTTCGTGAAAGAGACCGGCGCGGTCGATGAACCCCGAAATGCCGGTGTTGGCCGCCCGTGCCATGGGGCACCGGGTTTCAATGGAGCGAAAGATCGCGATGGCCGCATGCTGCGCCGGGCCGGATGAAAAGCCGTACCAGCCATCGTTTGTAATCGTGACGAGAAACCGCGCGCCAGCGTCGACAAAGTGACGGACAATGGCGGGAAAGGCCGATTCGTAGCAGATCGCGACGGCGTACGGTCCCTTCGGGTGATCAAAGAGCACATACCGATCGCCGGCGGTGAAATGTGCCCCGCCGACCTCGAGCTTGTCGAGGACACGGAATCGATCCGAGAATGGGATCCACTCGCCGAAAGGGACCAGATGCAGCTTGGCATGGAAGTCGGGGGCGTAGTGTCCGTTGCTCAGGGCCACGGCGGCATTATAGCGCAAGTACCCCTCCGGCTGGGTACGTCGAAACTCCAGCGTGCCGATCAGAAGCGGTATGGTGAGTTCCTGAGACAGAAGCCGCAGCTCGCGATGATAGCGTTCGTCGGCGCGGAGGTAGATCGGGGCGGCGGTTTCCGGCCAGACGATCAGCTCGGCGCCATGGGCCGCAGCGGTCCGGGTCTGTGCCTCATACACCGCCATCGACTGGTCGGTAAAACCTTCATCCCATTTGCGGAATGAGTCGATGTCTCCCTGTAGAACTGCGACCCGGACGGTGTCGACGGGCTTCAGCCCAGAGAGCGCTGCACGTCCGTAGAGATACGGGACTGCGAATCCGAGGCCGAAAACCACCAGGTTCACGACGAGTGCCCGGGTCCGTCCAGCGACGACATTGTCCACGATTTGGTGGAGGGAAACACCAAGAAGCACGATGATGAATGAGATCCCCAAGTCGCCGGTGACGTCGGCGTATTGAATCAGCGCCGGATAGGCGGCATGCGTGAGCGACAAATTTGTCCACGGGAAGGCCAACGCGCCCCACTCACGCAGGTGCTCATGGGCAGTCCACACGACCGGGAACAGCCAGATCGCCCACGCGCCGAGCGCCCGTTGCAAATAGGCACAGAGAGCAAAGACCGCCGAGACATACAAAGCCAGGATGATGACCATCGCCAGCATCCCGGGGATGGCGACCCAGCCGATCCAGTACAGGGTGCCGAGATGGAAGACGAAGCCGAAGACCCAGCCGCGCCAGGCCATGGCGCGGATCGAGATGGTCGCCGGATGGCCACCGATCCCCACGGCCCAGAGGGCACAGGCGATGGCGGGATAAGCGAGCAAGCCGAATGGAAAGGGCGGGAACGCCAGTGCGAGAAGGCCGCCGGCCAGGGCGGCCGATATCGTCGGTGAGAAATGGGAGAGAGAGCGCAACACAGACAGTAGGGAGGGCTTCCTTCGGCTCCACTCAGGACAAGCCGCCCGCCATATCAGACTAAAGAGATGGCGGGCAGAACCCGCCCTACAAGAGCAAACTTATGGCAGCCCGTTCCACCCCATGGCCTATTGGGGATGATTGAGCCGCACCTGGCGCGGGCCGGAGGTGAGATTGCCGATCACGTGCGCGGTCTCGCCGGATTCGGCCAACAGGCCGAGCGCCTGTTTGGCGCGTTCGCTGTCGACGGCGATGATGTAACCGATCCCCATGTTGAAAACGCGGAACATCTCATCGCGATCGACATTTCCCGCCCGTTGCAGGAACGCGAAGACAGGCGTCACGGGCCAACGTGTCGTGTCGATGACCGCCTGCAGACCCTCAGGTAGGATGCGGACGAGGTTCCCGGCGATACCGCCACCAGTGATGTGAGCCATGCCCAGAACGAGCTCGGCATCGAGAAGCCCGCGGACCGCTGCGGCATACGAGCGGTGCACCGCCATCACCGCCTCGCCGATGGTGCTGCCCAGCTCCTCGGGGCGATCGTCGAGCTCGAAGTGGTTCTGGTCGAAGAGAATCTTACGGATCAGTGAATACCCATTGGTGTGCGGCCCCGACGAAGCCAGCCCGATCAGGGTATTGCCCGGCGAGAGCCGGGAGCCATCGACAATGCGATCCCGTTCGACGATCCCGGTGATGAAACCGGCGAGGTCGTAGTCGCCGCGCTTGTAGATCCCCGGCATTTCGGCGGTTTCGCCGCCGATCAGGGCCATGCCGTTGTCGCGGCAGGCGGTCGCGATGCCGCTGATGACATCGGCCACCACACCCGGCTCGACCCGTGCCAGCGCCAGGTAGTCGAGGAAGGCCAGCGGTTTGGCGCCGCAAGTGAGGATGTCGTTGACGCAGTGATTGACCAGATCGGCGCCGATGGTCTTATGATATCCGGAGCGGATGGCGATTTTCAGCTTCGTACCAACACCGTCGCAACTGGAAACCAGGATCGGCTCGCGATACCCGGCCAGATCGAGCCGCAGAAGCCCGGAAAACGGTCCCACGCCTGCGAGGACAGCATCGGTGTACGTGCTTCTGGCCAGATCGCCGATCTTCGCCACCGCCTCATCGGCGGCAGCCAGATCCACCCCGGCAGAAGCATAGGTCATTTTGCGCGCCATTGGAGCCGTCCCAATCCGTTGTTCGGGAATAGGTTGCTCATCGGGCCGGGCAACTGGACCCACCCGCGCTGAGCATCCCTACCTGGCTACCCGGCAGGAGGGACGCAGTCATTAAGCCGGTCTGGGGGGCGCAAGTCAATAACCGGTTATTGTCATGGCAATGTCGGGCGGAGACTCGCGATGGTACCGGAGTCATCTGTCCCGCCATTCACGGCTCGGGAATTCCGGCAACCTGTTATATTGGTGAAGAGGCGAAGGTCTCCCCAAGAATGCGAGGTGCCTATGAAGATCACCGGTTGCGTCCGCCTGCTCATGCTGGCAGTAGCGGCAGTGCTCGTTTGTTCGTCGTTGGCTTGGGCTGAGAAAGGCGGCGGGAAAGGAATTGCCTTTCTGACAATGCTCCTGGCACCAGACCACGTGCGTCTGCTGGACTGGACGGTCGTCGAGGGCGATCTGCGACCGTCGCGGGCGAAGTCAGCGCACGGCGAGTGGGAGTACGAAACCACGACCGCGTCCGGAGAGGTAATCTGGAAAGGGAATCTCTCCGACCCGTTGCGGCGGCGCCTGGAGTACGAGGACCCGGATCATCCGGGACAGATCAAGGCCAAGTTTGTCACGGTCGACTCGGCACGCGCGGTCATCCGCGTTCCCGCCGACTCAGCGGCCAGCCGCATTGCCGTCTACCGGATAGAGCGGACAACGGGAGCAGATGGCAAGACGGTGCGCGTCCGCCGACTAATCGGGAGTGTTGATTGTCCATGGCGGGAGGTGCAGAAATGACCTTTCCGCGCGCGCTGGCGATTGGCGGTCCCGCCGCTCTCTTGCTTCTGTCATCGGCAACCGCGACGATTGCCCAGGGGACATTGCACACGTTGCGTGTGACGGGACCGAACACCAAACGCATCAACATCGTGGTGCTGGCGGAGGGGTATCTGGCATCGCAGGAGGGCCCGTTTCTGACCGATGCGACAAATGCCATGTCCACCTTCCACACGACCTCCCCCTGGGGTGAGTACCGCGATTACTTCAACGAATACGCGATTTTCGTCGCTTCCAACGAGGAGGGCTCCGATCACCATAGCGGCGGTGAACCGCTGCTGCGCGACACCTATTTCAACAGCACGTATGACTCCTACGGGATCCAACGACTGATCACCATCCCTCCCAACGATTGGGACGGAGATTGGTCGCACGGCGCCGGCAAAGTCTACGCGTTGCTGTCGCAGCACCTGCCCGATTACGACGTTGTCCTGATTCTGGTCAATGACCCGCAGTATGGCGGCTCAGGTGGGGAGTTTGCCATCGCCTCAGTGCACGCCGCCGCCCCGGAGGTCGTCCTGCACGAGCTGGGGCATTCCTACGCGGATCTGGGCGACGAGTACGAGGATCCCTACCCCGGATATCCCGACATCGAGGAGCCCAACACCACGCGGCAGACCGATCCCGACTACATCAAGTGGCGGGACTGGATACTACTGACCACGCCGATTCCAACGCCCGAGCTGCCGGCATACTCGGCCGTCGTGGGTTTGTTCGAAGGGGCGCACTACCATTCCATCGGCTGGTACCGACCAATGCTCGACTGTAAGATGCGTTCGCTCGGTATCGCATACTGCCGTATTTGTGCCGAGAACATCGTACTGTCGCATTATGGCCTGGTGTCGCCGATCGACTCGATGCTCCCGGTCTCCAGCGTGGTCACCATGGCACCGGCGGAGACGGAGACGCTGCGGGTCGTGACCAAGGTGCCGTTGCCGTCGACTCTCCGCCTGCAATGGACGATCGACGGCTCGCCGTACACGCCTCCCGTACCGGGGATGGCAATCGTCGACGGCGTCGCGCTGGGCCTGGGCACCCACGCCGTCAAATGCGTGGTCAGCGACACGACCACGCTGGTGCGGATTGACTCCGTGGGGGTCCGTCGCGATTCCGCCATGTGGTCGGTGATCGTGCAGTGCGTCTGTCCGTGCCATGGCGATCCACAATGCGATAGTGTGGCCAATGTGCAGGACGTGGTGCAGACGGTGAACGTGGCATTTCGCGGAGTTGAGCCGATGTTCGATCCCGATTGCCCGCGCGAGCGGACGGACGTCAATTGTGATTCCTTCACCACCGTGCAGGATGTCGTCAAGGTGGTGAACGTCTCTTTTCGCGGGGCAAGTGCGGCGACTGAATTCTGCAATCCGTGCGTGCCGTAGGGGCGTCCGGCCATACGCTCCCACCGCCGGCACGGACCAAGGTCCGTGGCACACAGTTCAGAGGTGGGCAGAGCCCACCCTACAGGAAGTCCACGGGATCGACGTCGATGGTCATGGTGACATGCGTGCGGCGTTGGGCCGCGTCGTGATCTTCATGGAATTGGCGCAAGAGTTCTGCCGTGCGGCGCGTCGATGACGTCTTGATCAGTGCGTGGACGAGGTAGCGGTCGGCGCGACGCGGAATCGCTGCCGGCGCCGGACCCAGGAGGCGTCCGGCGGTACGTCGCCTGGCATCGGGGATTCCGTGCCAGTAAGTGGCGAGATCCAGAGCCGCGGCGCGGGCGGCGGCCTGTGTGGTCGCGGCGAATGCAATGAGAATCAGACGTGTGAAGGGCGGGTAGTGCAATTGTCTGCGGCGGGGCAACTCACGAGTGAAGAACAGCTCGGCGCTTTGTGACGCGGCCAACTCGATCAATTCATGCTCGGGATGGAAGGTCTGCACCAGCACCTCTCCCCTGCCGTGATTCGACTCACCACGGCCGGCACGACCGGCCACCTGGGTCAGTAGCTGAAACACCTTCTCCTCGGCGCGAAAATCGGGAAAAGCCAGTTGTTGATCGGCCCAGATGACGCCGACCAGCCCGACATCGGCGACGTCCAGTCCCTTGGCGACCATCTGTGTGCCGACGAGCAGGTTGAACCGGTCGCCGGCAAACCCGTCGAGGATCTCCGCAGCGGCACCCCGTCGCGCGGCGACATCGGCATCGAGACGCGCCAGGCGTACGGCGGGATCAAGGTCGGTCAGCGCATCTTCGATCTTCTGCGTGCCGACTCCATGAAATAGGAAATCGGTTCCGCCGCACGCCGGACAAGCATCCGCCGCCGGCTGGCTCCGCGTGCAGAAGTGGCAGCGGAACGTGCGGTCGGTGGCATGATAGGTCAGCGTCAGGCCGCAGTCGGGGCAGTGTTCGCTGTGGCCGCAGCGCTTGCAGGCGACCATCGTCGAATGACCACGACGATTGATGAAGACAATTGCCTTGCGCCCGGCCTGCAGGGTGGCCAGAAGGGCGGACCGCAACTCGGGAGTGATCCACGCGTCGGTTTCAGTTCCCGGGCGATGACGGAGGTCAACCAGCCGGACGATCGGCAACGGTCGGGAACGCACGCGGCGTTCCAGCCGCAACATCACGTACTTGCCGGAAGTGGCATTGTGGTAAGTCTCACACGACGGCGTCGCTGATCCGAGCAGACAGAGCGCTCGGTTCATGCGGGCGCGCACCACGGCGACATCGCGGGCATGGTAGCGCGGGGCGGGGTCGGATTGTTTGTACGACTCGGAATGCTCCTCATCGACAATGATCAGACCGAGGTCGGGTATCGGCGCGAAGACGGCTGAGCGCGCTCCGACGACCAAAGGGTAGCGGCCGCGCGCCACCAAGCGTGCCATCCAGTAGCGCTCGACGGCCGACAGGCCGCTGTGCCAGACCGCGATCGGACCGCCGAGAGAGACCTTTAGACGGCGGATCATCTGTGAGGCCAGACCGATTTCAGGGACAAGAAACAACGCGCGCCGCCCGCAAGACCGCACGCGGCGGATCGCCTCGCAGTAGACAGCGGTTTTTCCCGATCCGGTCGGTCCCCATAACAGGGCACAGGCGAACTCGCCGCCGTGCAGCATCGCCTCGATGCGGTCGGCGGCGGCGGCTTGATCGGAATTCAAGTCCGAGCGACCCGGTTCCGATACGGGCTGTCCGACCTGTAATGGGCTCGCCTCCCTGGCGATTGGATCCCACAGCAGCGTGTCGTCGAGAGCCAGATTCCGGAGTGCGGCCATGCCGCCGGGAATCCGGGCGGCAACTTCGGCCACGCTGGCTCCCGGCGTGGAGCGATCAGGATCGGCGAAAAACTCCCTGACAGAAAGTGGAATGCGGTCGTACGCGGCGGCATCCACTCCCTGTACCGTGGCCATTCGCGGCAGTGGCGGAACGGCGGCCCGCCAATCGACAGAGACGTACCCGCGGGCGACCATTCGTGCCAAGACCTGCTCCAGCGACCGGCGGGACATCTCCATGCGCCGCAGGAGCGATGAGGTGGTTGTCGGTCGTTCGACCGAGAGCGCGCGGAGCAGGTCGCTGTCCCGACGCGTCAGACGCCGGGGAGCACCTGGCCGGGAAGACAGATCGGGGCGTGTGAGCCGAAAGACCGATTCCTGGGCTCCCCATTTAACGTTCAACGGAGCCAAGGCCCCCAACGCCTCGCCCCAGGCACAGAGGTAGTATTCCGACACCCAACGTGAGAGTTCCAGCAGATCGGGGGGGAGACGCCAGCCGGGATCGACGGGACGACGGAGCGGCCTGGTCCCCGGCGGGAGCGCAGGCGCTCGGCGCACCGCCACGATCACGCCTTTGGTGTCACGCCCCGAAAGCGGCGCGACCACGCGGTCACCGGGTTCCGGATCAGCAGTCCATGTGTCCGGGACCACATAGGTGAACTCGCGCCAGACCGGCACGGGAAAGGCGACATCGGCGAGACGGTGCGTCATGAGATCATGCGCATCCTGACGGCGAAGAGCAAGACGAACGGACGAGAGAATTCCCTCACCCGAGCCGCCTCCGGCGGCTCGACCTCTCCCGGAGGGAGAGGTTAGACTCCCTCCGCTCCCTCCGGGCAGGGTCGGGATGCAGGTGCTGCCCATCTGCCATCATCGTGTGGGCTCCTGAATCTCTCTTCGGCCGCGAGTAGCGGCTCGTGCCTGAAGTACTCACAACCGTATCCAAAAAAACTAAGGGCGATCCGCCATGGCGGACCGCCCATAGCGGGGACCTGTGACCTCATCAGGGACACTGGGACTGCCACTTCTTGAGTTCGTCGCTTTGGCCCAGTTGCGCCAGCGTGATCTTCATCATCTTGCAGAGAACCCCATCTTCGGGGAAGAACCCGGTCGCCTTATCGAGCGTTTCGCGCGCTCTTTCCCAGAGTTTCTGTGCGCTGGAGGGCTCTTCCGCGCCGAAGATGAGAGTCAGGACTCCCTGCAGGAAGTGCTCGCGCTCACCGGTATCGGTGATCATCCGGCCGGCATCGGCGGCCAATGTGGCGCCGGAATAGTAGCAGATGGCCAGAAGGCGCCAGGTGTCCTGATCTTTGGCGTCGATCTCAACGACTTTGGCGAACCGGGGAATCGCTCTGGCGAAATTCTCCAGCGATTTCTGCCAGAACTCACGCTGAGCGCCCTTATCGTCGCTGCGCTCGGCCTGCGACAGGGAATCCTGGAGCCGAATGGCGGCGTTGTAATAGAAGATCCCCATGTTGTACCAGGTGTCCTTGGAGCTGGGATCCTCGCGGACCACCGATTCCTGCCACTTGTAGGCCTCCTGTTCATCCCCGATGCGCGAGAAGATGTCGGCCAAGGTCACGATCGTGTTGATGTCCTTGGGGAACATCGCATGGTAGCGGCGGTTGACCGCGATGGCTTCCGGCCACTTCTGGAGATCGTAATATGTCCCCCCGAGCGAACGCATGAGATTGGTATAGCGCGTGCGCTTTTCTTCCGAGAGCTTCTTGTACTTGGCGTCAAAGGCATTGTAGGCCTCGGTCTTGGCACCCTCCGGTCCGGTGAAGAAGACCGTGGTGTCGTACCAGTTGGTCGTCGAGTCGCCGAACTCGTACCGGTGGAACAACCGTTCGGCTTCGACGAAATCATCGAGCGCCATCTCGGTCTTTCCCTCCCGTTGACGCAGCAATCCGCGCGTGGCGAAGGAACGGAAATCTTCCGGTTGCAGGAGTGCGCACTGCCGCAAGGCATCGGCGGACATCTCGCGGATCTGATCGGCGACGTGCCGGATGCTGTCCGCCGTTCCCGTCGAGGCCTCCTGCTGCGCCAGTTCCGCGATCGAGTCGGATTGCCCCAGCAGATCGACGGCACGATTGAACCGCTGCCGCCACTTGTCATCGAGAATCTTGTCCAGGTTCTTGGTCTTCTTCTGCCATTCATCCGGCGGGGCGTACTTCCGGGCGAGCGTGTACTCCGCGATCATGCTGTCGATTTCGTCCTTGCGCGACCAGACCTCCCCGAGCATCAAGTGGACCTCGTAGTTTTCGGGATAGTACTTCCGGGCCAACTCGAGATTGTGCATGGCGCGCGCGTATTCCGGCGGAGTGGTCTGCAAGGCGATGCGCGTGGAGCGCAAGTAGACATCGACCGGTTGCTTGACCTGGCTCTGGTCCGCCTGCCCGTACGCTGATACCGACCAAAACAGCACGCTGATGATCAAGAAGGCCTTCGCCCGTGGGCCCACCATGTTCCGCTCCTTCGTATGACTTCCAGCCGGCACGATCGGGGCCTGTCTATCCCCGCGAAAACGCATCATTATAGATTTCACAAGTGACAGAGCAAGATCAAAGTGGCCCGCCGTGTCATTCCTTTGCTCTCGGCCTCGGGCGCAGAAGACTGAATCGGGAGTGCCCGTCCCAATGGAATGGCGTCGCCTTCGCACCGGTGAACAAGGGGCTTAAGCCCCTTGTTTGCCTCCGCGTGGAACGGCCGAAGCGAACCGTGAGCCCGATTGTTATACATCGCTTCCACGCCGCATCAATTCCGGTGACGCACGGTGAACGTCAGGACGCTCTCGGCATCCGGGGCGACCGGTATCCGCCACTCGGCGGTGCGGGCGTCCTTCTTGGTGGCGGTATGGCTGCTCTCCGAGATCGACCAGTCCCCCCAGAAATGTTCCACCACGACGATGGTGACGGCCGCGGTCTTGTGGTTGCGCAGCTTGATTTCAAAGCGCTCGTCGTAGACGCGCGGGGAGATCTGCTGGCGGTCCATCTGCGTGCGCTCACCGACAATGTCGAAGGCATAGCCGAGGAACGGGCGCAGTTTCTCATCCTTCGGCGTGTGGTCGATTCGATCCTCGCCCACGAATTCCCACGACCCGTCGGTGTCGGCCTTCATGACACGGATCGTGCCCGCCGGCAGCGGCATACCCAGGCCGGCGGCCTGCGAGTTGGTGAATTCCATCGTCACCCGGACTTTGGCGCCGTCGCGGGCGCCGTCGTAGGTGTAGATCTTCTCGGCCTTGACGTGTGCCGGATCAAACAACGCCAACTGCTTGATCTCGTTGTCGCGGACCGTGGCGGGACGAGACAGCGTGTAGAGGTGGTACTCGAAGAACGACTTCTCCTCGAAGCCGGCCTCGGCGCTCATGCGCGCCATGGCGATGTCCATCCCCATCCCTTTGGGGCGGGGCGGTTCGACGCGGTGCACGTCACCAGCCATCAGCTTGAGCGTTGCGTCGGTGTACGTTGCCCCGCTGCGGTTGTCGATCGACACCCATCCGGAGAGATCGAGACCATCCTCGGCGGCATTCACGGTGGCAATGTACTGTGCCTGCCAGTTGATCTTGCCGGTCAAGTACCGGACTTCGGAACGCGCCGGGCCGGCGACGTCCGATCGCAGTTTCCAAACCAAGGTCGGGCGTGTGATCAACCCCTCCGGGAGCGATGTCAGTGACAGGTCGGCGATTTCGGCGCGATTGACGATCGACAGCGCGCCATCCGGCTGCTTCAGCGTCAGGGCGGCGCCATCGGCGGCCAGCAATGTCCCCTCGTGGACCTTGTCCTGCTTTGTGATGACACGGACGGCACGGTCAATGTACTTCTCCAACAACTTGTCCGAGGAGACCAGATCGAAGCGGTAGTTCTGCTCCAGCAGGGTGACGGCGCCGGGATTGTCGAGGACCGCGAAAGTCACGGAGGTGGGGTCGATCGCGGCGGCAACGTCCGTGAACGGGAGATCGAAGGTCCCTTTCTGGAGCGTCAGAAGGCGCGTCTCTTTCACCAGCGCCAGGTTGTCATTGTAGATGGTCAGTTGAACGTCCGCGTGGGCGCGGGACGCCACGCCCAAAACGAGAACCGCAATTGCTGCCAGTCGCCGTCTCATGATCCCTCCCCCGGCATTACCCGCCAGTTTCCCGATCATTCCCGCCGCCGCTGCTTCGCGGCGGAGCGTTCTTCCATCCCACACGTTTGTACCCGTCATACCGGAAAGCCGACGCCGGGATCCGCGCGGAACCGATCACGGAATCATCCGATGAGACCATTCCCTCACCCGCCCGCCTGCGGCGGGCGACCTCTCCCGGGGAGAGAGGTTGGATGCCCCGGTCCTCTATCGGTGAAGGAAACCATGCCTTCCGCCATCATGGTGCCAGGCAATCATGTAGGTTCCAGCATCTACCACCCCAACATCTGTTCGAGGTTGGCGTTCAACCGGGCGACGATCTTCTCGGTGTCCCCGCGTTTGGCCTGCTCCCGCGCCACCACATCCTTGGGGGCGTTTTCGAGAAAGTCCGCGTTGTTGAGCTTGCGGTTGATCTTCTCCAGTTGCTCGGTGTAGTGCCGCAGGTCCTTTTCCAGCCGGCGGCGCTCGGCCTCCAGATCGATGACCCCGGCCAATGGGATGATGATTTCGGCATCGCGGATGACCGCCGTGGCGGCCGGGACCGGTTTCTTGACATGGGAATCAATGGTCAGGTTCGTAATGCGGCCGAGCGTACGAATGTTGTCCGCCAGGTCGCGCAAGTGCTTCTCCAGACGGGGCTGGTCGGGACGAATCAGGCAGTCGATCTGCTTGCCCGCCGGGATCTTCATCTCGGAGCGGACGCTGCGGATGGCGATGATGACGTCGAACACCTGCTGCATCGCCTCATCCAACTCGGCATCGATGCGCGTGGGGTCGGATGTCGGCCAGGGCGCCACGGCGCAATGCGCCGGTGCTCCCTGCACGTGCGACGCGACATGGGACCAAAGCTCCTCGGTCACAAACGGCGCCAGGGGATGCAACAGGCGCAGGATGTTGTGGAGCACGTGCAACGACACGAGTCGTGCGGTTTGCGTCTCTCGCGATGTGCCGGACGTGAAGCGCGCCTTGACCAACTCCAGATACCAGTCGCAGTATTCCGCCCAGATGAAGTCGTAGAGCGACTTGGAGGCGAGGTTGAAGCGGAACGAATCCAACTGCTCGGATACAGTCGCAATGGCGCTCGCCAGGCGGCTGAGGATCCACCGGTCGGCCAGATGCAATCGGTCGGCGGGAACATCAAGGCACAACGGATGCATGGTCGCGTCGTCACCCTGATTGCCGAGGACGAGACGCGAGGCATTCCACAACTTGTTGGCGAAATTGCGCCCGAGCTCGAAGGTCTGCGGGCCGATGCAGGGGTCTTGTCCCTCCGGGGCCGCCAAGACCAGCGACAGGCGCAGCGCATCAGCGCCATGCTCATCGATAATCTGCAGAGGATCGATGCCGTTGCCCAGAGACTTCGACATCCGTCGGCCGATGGCGTCGCGCACGGTGCCGTGAATGTAGACGTCGGTGAAGGGGATCTCGCCCATGAACTCGCTGCCGGCCATGACCATCCGCGCCACCCAGAGGAAGATGATCTCGGAGGCGGTGAACAGCGCCTGGGTGGGGTAGAACGCGGTCAATTCGGGGGTCTTGTCCGGCCAGCCGAACGTGGAGAACGGCCAGAGCCAGGAGGAGAACCAAGTATCGAGGACATCCTCCTCCTGCCGGTAGTCGCCATCGGCGGGCGGAGTCACACCGACATGGACGGCATTGTTGTCGCGGCGGTAGTACACCGGTATCCGATGTCCCCACCACAACTGCCGCGAGATGCACCAGTCGTGGATGTTGTCCATCCAGTGCAGGTACACTTTCTCCCAGTGCGCCGGATGGAACCGGATTCGTCCCTCCCGGACGGCCGCGATCGCCGGCGGCGCCAGTGCCGTCATCTTCACGAACCACTGCTCGGAGAGAAACGGCTCAATGACCGTGTGGCAGCGATAGCAGATGGCCGCGCCCAGTCGGTACGGCTCGATCTTTTCGAGCAGCCCCTTCTTCTTCAGGTCGGCGACGATCTTCTTGCGGGCCTCGTCGCGGTCGAGACCGGCATACGGTCCGCCCTCGGCGGTGATGACGCCATCGGGTCCGATCACCTTGATGACCTCGAGATGATGGCGTAAGCCGATCTCGAAGTCGTT
This sequence comes from Candidatus Zixiibacteriota bacterium, assembly GCA_040752595.1. NCBI lineage: Bacteria > Pseudomonadati > Candidatus Zixiibacteriota > Candidatus Zixiibacteriota bacterium. The sequence continues at coordinate 94,155 of JBFMGX010000004.1, read as the reverse complement.
GACGTCATGCGCGGGGGTGACCTTGAGCACACCGGTGCCGAACTCACGGTCGATGTAGTTGTCGGCGATCACCGGCAGCAGCCGTCCCAACAGCGGCAACGTGACCTTTTGGCCGATGTAATCCCGATAGCGTTCATCTTGAGGATGAACCGCCACCGCGGTGTCGCCGAGCATCGATTCGGGGCGGGTTGTCGCCACGGTCAGGTGGCCGGACTGGCCCGCCAGCGGGTAGCGGATGTAATAGAGTGAACCGTCGCGCTCCTCGCGTTCGAGTTCATCATCGGAGAGCGTCGTGCGGCAACGCGGACACCAATTGACGATGTAGGTCCCCTTGTAGATCAGCCCCTTGTTGTAGAGATCGACGAAGACCTGGAAGACGGCGCGGGACAACCCTTCATCCATGGTGAATCGGGTGCGGTCCCAGTCGCAGGAGCACCCCATCCGCCGGAGTTGCTCGAGGATTGTGTTGCCGTTCTTGTTCTTCCACTCCCAGACGCGTTTGAGAAACTCATCGCGTCCCAACGCCTCGCGCGTGCCACCTTCGGCGATCACCTGCTTTTCCACGACGACTTGGGTGGCGATTCCGGCATGGTCAATCCCCGGCAGCCATTCGGCCTCGAAGCCGGACATCCGCTTGTAGCGAATCATGATGTCCTGCATCGTGTTGTTGAGGGCATGGCCGAGGTGCAGGACACCGGTCACATTGGGCGGGGGAATGACGATCGAGTATTTCGGACGGGAGGATTGCGGATCGGCATGGAAGTACCGCCGCTCTTCCCAGGTCTTCAGCCATTTCTCTTCGGCGGCTTTGGGCTCGTAGTTCTTGGGCAACGCAAAGGTGTTCATACGACTCCACCAACCTCCCGGCAACAGACGATCAAGTTATCGACAGGGGTTGGCCGAAGTCAATCACTGCACGAGATAGCAGCGCCCCACTGCCCAACACCCGGCAGCAGAAACACCAACGGCGCACGTCTTCGGTTTGGGGCAAGCGCCCAGTCCATCTCAGCCAGTTGGAATGCGCAACCGGCGCCCACCTGCCGTGGTGGAGACGGCAGGTGGGCGGGGATGATCCAAGATGTGATTCGGTCAGTTGTCGATCAGCTTGCCCATCTGTGACACGGACAGCGGCTGACCGTACGGCATGTGAGAGCCATCGGCGGTTGACTTGAGGTGGTCCCACAGAGGCAGGTTGTCGGCTCCGACCGGGTCGTTGGCCTGCCCGGTGTACTGGAGAAACTCGAATTTCAGCACGGTCTTCCAGTCCTCGGGGATCGGGATCACACCGGTGGGTCCGACCAACCGCGCCGCGCCTTGGGCCGTCGCATCCCACTCGGTGACAGTTATGGAGCCGGAGCTGACATACTGCTGGAGATTGGCGTTCCCGGCACCGTTCTGAAGATGGCAATCGCCGCAGGAGATGTCGGCCTTGGTGATGCTGTGGCCGAAGAAGGGTGCCAAGGCGACGAAGCTCTTGCCCTCATACGACAGCGTTTGGAATGTGCCGGTGTGGACCTTGCCGTTGTAGTTGAGCAGCATCTTGAACCCCGTCCGTGGGGTCTGCGCGAAGAACCGTTTCTGTTCCAGCACGACTTCGGTCTCGAAGTGGCAGTTGTAGCAGGAGCTGACAGACTTGACGTGACAGGCCGAGCAGTCGACCTTGGAAAGGTGCGTTGAGTGGTAGGCGTTGGCCGCCGGGGTGGAGTGGCACTTCTGGCAGGTGACCGTCGGCACGCCGGTGGCCAGGAAGGTGGCATACTGCCTACCGTCGCCGTGCATCTGCTCGGCGGTATGGCAGTCCATGCACCCCATCCCGGCGCTGCGATGTACATCCGAAAAGAGCTTTTGCTCGGCACCCTGACGGCCATGGCAGCCGAGACATACACTATCGGCCACAGGGTTGGCCTGCGGGGCCTCGGGATCAACGTGGCAGTCACGGCAGCCGGGTTCATAGGTCTCGTGGTCGACAGTGGTCCCATCCGCGTACTTCATGGCATGACAATGCGTGCACACCAGGGAATCGATGGGGATGTGCGTCAATGTGGCAAAACCATCGGGCGCACTGTAGAATGTGGCCTTGCCCGGCCGGGCCCCGTGAATACTCGACGGGAATATCCGCTCGATCCTGGCGAGTGGATCCTCCTCATCATCGCCGCCGCAGCCGATGATCACCCCCAAGGCCAACAGTCCCACCAGCGGTGTCAGAACGACCCACCAGCGCATGTGCTTCATCGCGACCTCCATTCGTTTGTGGCGGGGCCACCGGGACGGCATGACTCCACCGAATTGTGGTTTGCGTATCGCTGCCATCGTGTCCAATCTCTCGTCTGCCCGTTCGTGACCTGAATCACAAGATGGCTGCCTGAAAAGGCGGGCCGTCATGACGGCACCGCCGACGGCCGACTACGATCTGATCAGCCCGCGCATATAGATCTGCACGTTGTTGGCGATCACCCGCCGGGGGGCATACACGCGCCCCTGCACCTTCCACCAAAGGTCCTGGCAGAGGGCACAGTCCATGACCATTCCAACAAAACAGCGCGCGGTGATGACCGCATGGATGTTCTGGATATCTCCCCGCCGTTGTAGCGTGCGCAACTTGCGGGCCAGGAATTCCACAAGGGGGCGGCGGATCTCCCGGAAGGCCTGCCACGACCGCGGATGGTTTTCCAGTGACGAATGGAGCAGCAGCCGGGTCACCTGGCATTCCCGGGTGAACCGGGTGATCACGAGTTGTGCCAGGCCGGAGAGGATGTCCCCGAGGTCATCCGTCCGGTCCAACGCGGCGAGGGCTCCCTGCACATCTACTTGGGTGCCGGCAGCGGACAGAACGGCGGAGTACAGGGACGCCTTGGAGCTGTAGTGCCGGTAGAGCGCCGACTCGGTCACGCCGCAGTGGGCGGCGATGCTCTTCATGGTGACCCTCTCGTAACCCCGCTCGGCAAACAACCCGGTGGCCGCCTTGAGAATCCGCCGACGGGTCTGTTCTCCACCGCGCTGAGCCATGTCCGCCCCACTGTTAGTGAATCCTCACTAACATATCGATCAGAAGACAGTGCCCGGGAGTGAAAGTCAATGGCATTATCCATCCGTCCCGCAGATTGTGACAGGCGTGGGCACGGTTGGTCGCTCGGGGCCTCTGGCAATATGAGCGTGCGAGGGAGCTTCCTTAACCGATCCGTCTACGGCGCCGTGCCCGCCGCCAGGCAGGGATCGACCTCCCCCCGCCAGAGGCGGGCAAGTCGGAAGGAGAGGTGAGAGCCGTCGTTTGGGGGTTGGGCAGGTCTCAAACCTGCTCCCCCAATTCCATCATCCGCGGCTTGAAGGCACAGAACCGGACGGCGATATTCCGGTCATGGCCAAGAAGCGCGTGACATCAAGTGCCGGGAGACGACTGTACAAATTCGGCGATCTGGTGGCGATCATGGCGCGGTTGCGCGCGCCGGGGGGGTGTCCATGGGATCGCAAGCAGAATCACCAGACGCTTCTCCCCTATTTGATCGAGGAGACCTACGAGGTCGTCGACACGGTGCACCGTCGCGACATCGGCGCACTGCGGGAGGAACTGGGCGATCTGCTCCTGCAGATTGTGTTCCACGCGCAGTTGGCGCAGGAGCGGAAGCGGTTTACGATCGACGACGTGACCGATCACATCTGCCGCAAGTTGATCGCGCGACACCCGCATGTGTTCGCGCGCCAACGCCGTCTGTCGGCCAAACAGGTGCTCGGCAACTGGGAGCGGATCAAGCTGGCGGAAGCCGTAGACTCCGGCAATACGCGCGGTGTGCTCGATGGTCTGCCGAAGTCATTGCCCGCCCTGTTGCAGGCGTTTCGGATTCAGGAGAAGACGGCGCGATTCGGATTCGACTGGGACAACCCGCTGCCCGTACTCGACAAGGTCAATGAAGAAGTCGATGAACTGCGACGGTCATTGCGTCGCCGGTCAAAGCCCACACGCCGCAAGCAGGAGGCCGAACATGAACTCGGTGATCTCTTGTTTGCCCTGGTGAACCTGGCCCGGCATCTGAAGCTCGACCCCGAGGCGGCGCTGGCGAAGACCAACCGACGATTCATCCGACGTTTTCGCTACATCGAGAAACACCTGCCCATGACCGGCAAGAAGATGGGGGAGGCCACCCCGGCGGAGATGGACAGACTCTGGGAAAAGGCCAAGACCGTCGTGGGCTGAGTTTGGGACGAAATTCTCAACCAAATTGAGGGGATTTCTGCGTCTGGTGCGGAATTCGCTTGACGGGGGGTGCGCCATTGCTTAAATGGGGTCGTTCGGTGCCAAAACCGAACTTTTATTGTGTTATTGTGAATGACTTCACCGGACGGTTGTATAATCCGACGGACGATGGGCAGACGACAACGAACGGTTTCATCGCAAGGGAGGACAGGAGTAATGAGACGACTGATGGCCGTGGCACTGGCACTGGGTGTGATGCTCGCCTTCGGCGGCGCTGTCTGGGCCGCCGACAGTACGAAGGTGGCCGGAAAGCCGGATACGTTGAAGTGGGCCGAGGCGCACTTCAAATATGTCGGTGAGACCAAGTGCAAGATGTGCCACAAGCAGCAGTATGATTCCTGGGCGACCACGCCGCACGCCAAGGCATGGGCCGCCTTGAAGCCGGAAGAGCAGAAGAAGGCCGAATGCGTGGAGTGTCACATAACCGGCAAGACGGCGAGCGACTCGGTGCTGATCAATGTCGGCTGCGAGGCCTGCCACGGTCCCGGCTCCGACTATAAAGCGATGAACAAGATGAAGGACCCCAAGCTGGCGGCGGCGGCGGGTCTGCTCCCGGTGAGCGAGGCAATGTGCGTGCGCTGCCACAATGCCAAGAGCCCGACCTTCAAGAGCTTTGATTTCGCCAAGGCGAAGGAGACAGGGGTGCACAAACACTTCCCGAAGAAGGAACCGGCCGCGGCTCCCAAGTAGTGTGTCGGCGATTCTGCCATGACGCCTCATGAATTCACATCCCCCGGCGGCGCGAAGATGGGCCGCCGGGGTTTCTTGGACCTCGTGCTGGGCGGCGGGATTATCGCGCTCTTCGGGGCGATCGTCTATCCCTTGCTACGCTTTGTCATTCCCCCCAAGAACCCCGAGGCCGCCGCCTCTTCCGTGGTGGCCGCCAAGGTCGGTGAGTTGGCGCCGAATTCCGGGAAGATCTTTCGGTTCGGCAAGGACCCGGCCATTCTGATCCTGACATCGTCGGGGCAATATCGGGCGTTCACGGCGATCTGCACGCACCTGGATTGCACGGTCCAGTACCGGGGCGACTTGGAACAGATCTGGTGTGCCTGCCACAACGGCCACTATGACCTGAGCGGCAAGAACATCTCCGGCCCGCCACCGGCACCGCTTTTGCCCTACTCGGTCACGGTCCGCGGCGATCAGATCATCGTCAGCAAGGCATGAACGAGCGAACACCCAAGGCATCGGTCGGGGCGTGGCTCGACCGCCGCATCGGCCTCTCGGCGCTCAAGTCCCTGGCGATGCACAAGCAGGTGCCGATGCACCGGCACTCGATCTGGTACTATCTGGGCGGGATGACGTTGTTCTGCTTCCTCGTCCAGATCATCACCGGGATCTTCCTGCTGTTGTACTATCGCCCCACCGCTGAGGCCGCCTTTGAGTCGGTCGAGTTCATCATGACCGACGTGCGTTTCGGCTGGCTGGTGCGCTCGATCCACTCGTGGTCGGCGAACCTGATGCTCTTTTTCGCCTTCGTGCACATGTTCTCGGTCTTCTTCCTGCGCGCCTATCGCAGGCCGCGTGAGTTGACCTGGGTATCGGGTGCCTTTCTGTTGTTTCTCTCGCTGGGCTTCGGCTTTTCCGGATACCTGCTGCCATGGAATCAACTGGCGCTCTTCGCCACCAAGGTCGGCACCGACATTCTCGGCGAGATCCCCCTCATCGGTCACTGGCTGATGACGGTGGCACGCGGCGGCGATGATGTCACCGGCGCGACCTTGACGCGGTTCTTCGGCATTCATGTTGCAGTCCTGCCGATGATCGCCACGTTCTTCCTCTTGAGCCACCTGGCGCTGGTTCAGAAGGAGGGCATGAGTGTTCCCATCGGCGAGCGGTATAAGAACGTCCGCATGATGCCCTTTTTCCCCAACTTCGCATTGCGCGATCTGGTCGGCTGGACGCTGGCGTTGGGCATACTGGTCATCCTGGCCTCGGTGTTTCCGTGGGAGTTGGGGGTCAAGGCCGACCCGTTGGCACCGGCCCCGGCGGGGATTCGCCCTGAGTGGTATTTCTGTTTCATGTTCCAGACACTGAAGTACATCCCGGGGCAGGTCCTCTTTATCCCGGGTGAATTGCTGGGGATCATCGGTTTCTCATTGGGCGGGTTGGCGCTGGTTCTGGTTCCATTCCTCGACCGCAAGGCGGTTCGTGAGGAACGCAATCGCGTGCTGGCGGTCATTGGATGGGTGGTTCTGGTTTACATGGCGGTTTTCACGTTGCTGGCCTATGTGGCGTAGGGCAGCTCACACACGGGGGCATGACTCCCTCACCCCAGCCCTCTCCCGGAGGGCGAGGGGGATTACTATCCTCTCCCTCCGGCTTGTACCGAGCGAAGTCGAGGTGGAGAGGTCGCTTGGACCGCAGGTCCAAGCGGATGAGGGAACCGGTTATCCGAACATCTCCCTCACCCGATCCGACCTCCGGTCGGATCGACCTCTCCACCTCGACTTCGCTCGGTACAAGCCGGGGGGAGAGGTTAACGATTCGTCCGTCTCTTTGAGGAACCCCCGTTCCCTGTGCACAAGCGCGGCACGAGTCGCTGGCGTGTTTGCGGTGGCCGTCGGATTGCTCGCGGGAGCGCGAGGCATACGGGTATCGGCGGCTGCGACCGGAAAGGTGAGCAGTTGCATCCAATGCCACGGATCGATGGATGGTCCGCGGATGAAGCAGGTCGTGACCGGCTACGACGATGACATCCATGCCGCCAAAGGTCTGGGTTGCCAGGACTGCCACGGCGGCGATCCCACACGCGGGGCCGAAGAAGGCGATCCGGAACAGGCACATGACCCGGCCAAAGGATTCGTGGGAGCCCCGACATCGTCGCAGATACCGGATTTGTGCGGACGTTGCCATTCCGACGTCGAGTTCATGAAGCAGTATAACCCGAAGCTGCGGGTCGACCAGCTTCTGGAGTATCGTTCCAGCCACCACGGCAAGTCGCTGGCAGCGGGCAACACGAAAGTGGCGACGTGCGTGTCGTGCCATGGTGTCCACGGCATCCTGGCCGTGAATGACACGCGCGCCCCAGTTTACAAGACCAATGTCGCCGCGACCTGCGGACGGTGCCATTCCGATGCCGCCTACATGCGCGGGTCGGGGTTGCCCACCGATCAAGTGGCTTTGTACCGCAGATCGGTGCACGGACAGAAGCTGCTGGAAGAGGGTGATCTCTCCGCTCCGACCTGCAACAACTGCCACGGCAACCACGGCGCCACGCCGCCGGGATTGACATCGGTGGCGAACACGTGCGGTGAATGCCACGCCAACAACCGCGACTTCTTCAATCAGTCCCCGCACAAAGCGGCCTTCGCCGACATGGGACTGGGCGAGTGCACCGCCTGCCACCGACATCATGACATCGAGGTGCCGACCGACTCGATGCTCGGCACCCAAGCCGGATCGATGTGCGCAAACTGCCACTCCGAGGGGGACGCCGGTTGGGACGCTGCGGCCGCAATGGACCGGGCCATGGACTCCCTGAAGGCCACCCTCATCGCGGCTCACGATCTGCTCGATCGCGCCGGGCGGGGTGGTATCGATGTCGCGCTCGGGAAGTTCGACCTGCACGCCGCCGATGATGCCCTGATCAAAGCACGTACGGCGGTGCATTACTTCGATACGACCAAGTTCGCTGAAATCGTCTCACCGGGGATCGGCGCCGCCGCTCAGGTCATCACATTGGGGAATGACGCCCTGGACGATCTGCGGATGCGCCGCGTGGGTTTGTCGTTCTCGATCCCGCTCGTTCTGCTGGTCGCCCTTCTGCTCTACTTGAAGATCCGCAAGATGGAACGGGATAAGCCGTTCGCATAGCAAACGGCGGGCACAGCCCGCCCTACAAGACATCTGCCCCTCCCCCCCGATACGAGACGGGATTGACCGCTTGTGGGCGGCCGGATTCCGGCCAAAGACGTTGCCGCAACGACAGCATGAGCGGCGTTTCGACCCGGTGCCAATTCCCGCAAGACGCTGAGAGTCAATGCATTACAGCACATCGGCTTGAGTTCTCGCGGGCCCTGTCAAAAGACCGATCGGGACTGTGTTTTCCTATTGCATAAAACCGATAAAAACAATAAAATGTTATCAGAAGGTGGCAGGCGGAATGACTGCAGAGACATTGAGCAAGGCGCTTCTCTCAACCGGGGAGGCGGCCGAGCTGTGTTCGGTCACGCGGGACACGGTCCTGAAGTGGATCACCTCGGGGAGAATCCGCGCTCACCGCACGCCAGGTGGGCATCACCGTGTCTCCAAGAGCTCGCTGGCACCTCTGATCGAGGAGGCGCTCAGGCACCCGCGGCATACGGAAACGGGCTGTCCCGCCCCGGCGATTGCGGAGGACCGGCCGCCATTCCAGTACTGCTGGGAGTTCTATGCGCGCAATGGGCGGACACCGGAGGGGTGCGCGGACTGCATCGTATTCCGCTCGGGGACGCGCCGGTGCTACGAGCTCAGCCGGTTGCCGGTGGAGGCGGGGCACAATCGCCTCTTCTGTCAGGGGTCGTGCGAAGATTGCGAGTATTTCCGGATGGTCCAGGGGCAACAGCCGAATGTGCTCGTGGTAACCGATCGGGCCCGGCTGCGTCATGCATTGGAACGCCGGATGAACAAGGCCGATTTCAACCTCCGCATCACCGACTGCGAGTATCGTTGTTCAATGGTCATCGAGGAATTCCGCCCCGACTACGTGGTCATCGACTGTCTGCTGGGTGCGGAGCGCAGCGGTGAATTCGCGACCCTGCTGTCTGAGGACCCGCGCATTCCTTTCATCAAGGTCGTGTTGGCCGGGAAGCACCACGAACTGCCCCAGCAGTGCGAGAAGACCGTGTTCGCCGTGATCGACCGTCCGTTTTCGATCGAGACGCTCGGCGACCTGATCCGCCGGACCGGGCCCTTGGGAGCGGAAGACAATGACCGTGTTCCGGCGGGGGATGTGAACTCATAGCGTGGGAGGAGCCGTGAATGCTGCGATGGTTCCGGATCGGGCGGCTGCGGAGGACGGTGATGGTTTTCTGGTGGAGATGTCCATGTGGACGCGCGGGATCGCCGAGGAACTGGCACGGTAGAATAACATCGGGCCGTTGACCGAGGATCACTGGCGCATCATCGAGTTCGTGCAGGAGTACTACAACCGGCGGAAGGTGGGCCCCCCGGTCGTGCACATCTGCAAGGAACTCGGCCTGTCGATGCGGCATGTCTGCGACCTGTTCCCTTGTGGCATGGCGCGTGGGGCCTACCGGCTGGCCGGGTTGCCGCGACCGAGCGGGTGCCTGTAGCACGACCCCGGCAATGATGTTTCCTCCTGCCACCGTGGACGCAGTCGTCGGGGACAGACGAGAATCGTCGTTTGGGATGGGAGTCGCATATGGAAGCACTGGTCCTTGGGGTTCTACCTTACATAACGGTTGCGGTGTTCATTGTCGGGATGGTCATCCGGATACGAATCTGGATGAGAACTCCCCAGCCGGCAAAGATCACCCTCTTTCCCGCGCCATGCGGTGGGAGGGCCCGGTTCATCAACGTCTTGAAGGAATCGTTCTTGTTTCCCAGTCTCTTTCGGGGCGACAGAACGCTGTGGATCATTGCCTGGTTGTTTCATCTCACGCTCGCCTTCGTGTTCGTGGGTCACGTCAGGGTGTTTACGGACTTCCCGCGCGTGTGGGCGGCACTGGGGATTGACGCCGACACCATGAGCGCAGCCGGCGGCGGTGTCGCTGGCGTCCTAATCCTGACCATGGCGCTTCTGCTCACGGTCCGGCGGGCCGCCATGCGGCGCGTGCGTGAGGTGTCGCAACTCGCCGACTACCTGGCGCTGTTTCTGGTCATCGGCGTCATCCTCACCGGAAACCTCATGCGCTTCGGCGACCATTTCGACCTGCAGCTCACGCGCGCGTATTTCACCGACTTGTTCACTTTCTCCCTGGGCGCATCGTCCTATCCGGCCAATGGCATGTTCGCTGTGCACTTCCTGCTGGCGCAGATACTGATCGTGTTCATGCCATTCAGCAAGATCATGCACTTCGGCGGGATCTTCTTCACCCAGACCCTCATTCAGAAGGCATAGGAGGAACGGCATCGTGGTCAATCAGAAGGAACCGGTGACCGGCGAGGGGCTGCACCAGGGCATCATCGACGCGTGCAAGGCGATGAAAGACGGTCCGCGGGCCTTGCGGCTCTATATGGAGATGTGCGCGCGGTGCGGCACCTGCGCCGAGCAGTGCCCGGTCTATCAGGGAGAGCCCACGCGGCTGCGCAATCCGGCCGTGCGCGCCGACCTGGTGCGTTCGGTCTACAAGCGGTACGCCACAGTATCCGGCACGCTCTTCGGGCCGCTGGTCGGGGCGCACGATCTCGACGGCGACTTCGAAATGAAGGACTTCGTCAACTCGTTCTACGAGTGCACCGGCTGCCGCCGCTGCGCGACGTATTGTCCCATGGGCATGGATAATTCCGTGATCACACGGAAGGGACGGGCCATCGCCGACAAACTCGGTTACACACCGCAACGCTTGCAGCAGGTGATCGAGATTTCCCTCCGGACGGGAAACACGGACGGAGCGAATCAAGACGCGCTCAGAGAAACCGTTCGCTTTCTCGAAGCGGAGATTCGCGAGGAGTACGCAGTCGACGTGAAGATCCCCTGCGACCAGGTCGGGGCCGAGGTGTTCTTTGTGCCGCCGTCGGGGGACCTGCTCGTAAACCCGGAGGCGGTCATGGGGATCGCCAAGGTCTTTCACAAACTGGGTACGTCCTGGACACTGAGCTCGCGGGCCTTTGACGGGGCCAATTACGGCCTGTTCACCGGCGACGATGCGTCGATGAAGGAGGACAACAGTCTTTACGTCGAGGAGGCCAAGCGCCTGAAGTGCAAGACCATGATGATGGGCGAGTGCGGCCATGCACACCGCATCATGAAGTTTATGATGGAGCCGGGGCAGTGGTGGGGGCCGCTGCCGTTTGAAATCACCAACGTGCTGCAGTTCACGTCCGCGCGCGTCCGGGACGGCTCGATCCGGTTTGACCGGAGCGCAAACCCCGACCCGGTGACCTATCACGATCCCTGCAATTTCGGGCGGAGCTGCGGCATCGTGGAGGAACCGCGCATCATCATGCAGGCGGCCTGTGCCGACTTCCGGGAGATGACCCCGAACCGGCACCTCAATTGGTGCTGCGGCGGTGGCGGGGGTCTCTCGGCCATGGACGACATCCACGAGTTTCGGATGAACGTCTCTGGTCGGATGAAACTGCAGCAGATCGACCAGACCGGCGCCCGATACGTCGCCGCGCCCTGCTCCAACTGCAAGCGTCAATTGGCGCAGTTGATGGAGTACCATAAGCGCGAGGTTGCGGTCGGTGGCGTGCACGACCTGGTCTACAAGGCGATCATCCTCTGACCGATCGGGACAAGAACGCGGGGAATACGCGATCCACCAGCATTGCCATACGGGCTTGGGAATCAGCCGCCATGACGCCGCGCACGGTGTCGTTTTCCGACAGAGTATACTCGCTCGATGACCACGGGTTTCTCGATCCCTCCGACCAGTGGGACGAGCGCTTCGCCGAGGGAATGGCCCGATCGCTGGGGATCGTCGGCGGCCTGACTGAGGATCACTGGGGGTTCATCCGCTATCTGAGAGGGAAATTCACAGGCGAGGGAACGGTTCCGGTGGTGGTCAAGGCCTGTGCCGACAATGGGATGAGACTCAGCCGCATGCGCGAGTTGTTCCCGACCGGGTATCATCGCGGCGCCTGCAAGATCGCCGGGATCAACTTCGGGTTCATGTGCACGACCAATCTCTGGCTGACGTATGAGACGGTCCCCCCGAGCCAACCGTTGCAGCCGGTGGATGACCTCGGCTTCCTCCGCGATTTCGATACCTGGGACGAGCAGTTTGCCTGCACGGTGGCACACACCTGGAATCTCACGGACGGGCTGACCGAGACGCATTGGAAGGTCCTGCGGTATCTGCGGGCATCCTACCGCCGGGTGAAGAACGTGCCGACGATCTACGAACTTTGCACGGCCAACGGCATCGCCCTCGATGAATTCGGCCGCCTTTTCCCAGGCGGTTACCATCGCGGCGCCTGTCGGGCGGCGGGGCTGCCATTCCTGCCGTAATCGGTAGAAGCTACGCTCGCATACGACGCGCCGCGTGAAACGCGATACGAGCCTGCTTCCACGCACGCACAAGGGCCGGCATCGTGGCTGCCGACCCTTGTGCGTGGCACCCCTACTCCGGTTCCGCGTGTTCAATGCGCGAGGATTTCCTCGAAGAAATCCAGCGCCCGCGGGTCTTCCGACTGAGTCAGCCAGAAGATCGCCTGCTTGCGGACCTCGGGGTTGGAATTGGTGCGGGCGACATGGATCAGCCGCGGCACGCCGACGTCGGGCGGCAGTTGACTGAGAGCAAAAACGGCCCTCTCCTTGACGTCGGTGTCGGGGTCATCAACCGCCATGTCGGCGATGGTGGCGGCGGCTTTCTCACCCGCTTCGTTGCCCAGCCAGAAGACGGCCCTGCTCCGGATGTCCGGATCCCTGTCGGTGCGCGCCACCCGGATGAGTGTTTCCAGTGCCTCGGGCGTGTTGGACAGGGTGAGGGCGAAGACCGCCTGCTCGCGGACCTTGCGGCTGGGATCATCACGCAGGATCCGGTCCAGCAGTTCCACGCCTCGACGGCCTCCGGTTTCGCCAATCCAGAACACCGGCCGCACGCGGAGCTTGTCCGGCCGGGCCGGCTCGACCAGGCGACACAACATGTCGAGCGCCCCGGGGTCGTCATGAAGGGCGATCCCGCTGACGACGCGGTCGGCGATGTCTTCGTTCCAGCGGGATTGTCCCGACGGCCCCGTGACGAACGACGCCAGCCAGGCGATGCTCTGATCAGGCGCAACATCGCTGAGCCAGAACAGCGGCAGACCCCCGGCATCGAGCTCGCATTCGTCGGAATAGCAGCGGATGCGTTGCACCTCTCCCTTCGCCACGCGAGAGAGGACCAACAGATGCCGTTTCACCGTCAGATCGAGCGAATCGGGTTCATCGAACTGATGAGAGATGCCCTGCTCTCGTTCGAGTGGGCAGCGGCAACCGGAGCCACGGCCCGAGCAGCAGATGCTGTGTCCGGGACGAAGCGGGACGGCATAGCCGATCCACGCAGGGCCGCGTTGATCACGGATGATCTCCCGGATCAACGGCTCCAACCCTGTCGCCGCGGAGCGATTGTGGATCGTCCCGTGCCGGATCGACGGCATCGCCGCCGCCATGCCTGACGAAGCGGCGAGCAAGCAGACGGCAGGAACCAACAGAACATTGGGGACTCTCATAGCGTACCTCGTTTCATTTCTCCAGCAGTTCCATCAGAAAATCGGTGGCGGCGTCGGAATTCAGCAGGGCCAGTTTCTCCACCGCCTGGCGGCGCAGATCGCGGTCCTTCTCGGCACGGGCGATGGCGATCAGACCATCATCATCCCCATGAATGAACAGGGCGTCGATGATGGATGATTTGATATCGGGGGATGATTCCCGCGTGTAGAGTTCGTGCAGCGGCTCGGTGTCGCCCAAGATGCCCAACTGCTCGATCGCCTTGCGGCGCAAGTCGATGTCACCCTCGCGGCGGGCGACCTCCAGGAGCCGGTCATTGGCACCGGCGATCATGAATCCCTCGACCAGCCGCCGCCGCAGGTCCCGATCGGATTCCTGCTGGTAGAGCTCCCACAGCGCATCCGTCTCGCCCATCACGCTCAACTGTTCGATGGCCGAGCGGCGCAGATCCGGGTCCTTCTCCCTCTTGGCAATCGCCAACAGACGCTCTGAGTCTCCGCTGATCATGAAGCTCTCGATCAGCCTGCGGCGCAGGTCGGAATCGGGTTCCTGCTGGTACAATTGCCATAATGCCTCGGTCTGGCCCATCACGCCAAGTTGCTCGATGGCGCTGCGCCGCAAGTCGGCATCCCGTTCCTTCCGTGCGATCGCCAACAATCGTCCCTCATCGCCGGCGACCATGTAACTCTCGAGGATCTTGCGCTTGACGTCGGTGCTGGCGGCGGAGGAGTAGACGTCTTCCAAGAGCCGGCGATTTTCCTCGCCGCCAAAGATCCCCAGGTATGAGACGGCGCGCATCTGCAGATCGGGATTCGACTCGCCGCGCGCATACAGCGCGAGCACCTCACGCGCCTGCGGGGTGCCACTCTGGCTCAGGACGAACAGGGCCTGCTCCTTCACCCGGAGGGAGCTGTTGCCCTTCAGGACTTTTTCCAGGAGCGGCACCGCCCGCTCCGGTTCGGTATTCATGAGATTCGAGAGAATGAGGAGTTTCAGATCCTCATCATTGTCCTCCCGCTCGACGTCAGTAAACATCCGCCCCGAAGTCTGCCGAATTTCCAACTCCAAGGCCTTAGCTTCGCGTTCCCACCGGCTGTCTGGATACGCAGCATGAAGCGCCGCCAGCGTCTCGAGCGCCGCGGCCCGACGCGCGCTCTTGTACTGCGCGTAGGCCTTCCAGTAGGTCGCACCGGGAGCATAGCGTCCCGCCAGACGGATAACGTGCTGATATTGCCGGATGGCCTGGTCCCATTGTTCGTCATCGAGCGACTCGGTGGCCGCTTCATAGGCGGCCGCCTCCAATTCGACGCCGATCGAGTCGCGTACGGCCCGCTTGACCGCCACCCGGACCGAATCGGCCACCTTGACCTTGACCGGCTCATCGACGGCGGCGAGGAGTGAACGCCCGCTCGGGGGCACTATCCAGGCGCCGTCATCGGACGCCTTCACCGCAGCCGGGGTGGACAGGATTGTGATCAGAGCCACCAACACGATGCGTCTATTCATCAGTCCTCCCTCAGGGTTTTCATCTTGGGAATCCGCAAACCCGCGCCCTTGAAACAGCAGGTTCCTCGCTTCGCTCGGAACGACAGCATCGCCTTGGGAACCGTGCATACTCGTGTCACCCCGAGCGAAGCGAGGGGTCTGCTTTCCTGGAAGAATTCCCTGCTCAACAACTGATCCTCAGATCACCCGATGCAGTGAATCGGCCGCCGGGAATCGCTCGCGCTGCCGCATGTCCGCGCCAAGTACGCGGACTTTGAACAGGATGCCGTTGCGCTCGATTCCCTGTCGAAACGACTCGTACTCATCGGTGGTCAGAGGCGTCGGCCGGTTGGCGATGTCAACCAGAACGCGCTCCAACTCCTCGAGAAAGGCCGCGACCGGGCGATCACCGTCGCGGAGCGCCGCCTGACGGTAGATCCGGTTGTCGGCCAGCAACTCCCGGGCCCGCGTCTGCTCGTGCTCGAGATCGACCGTGTCCCGCGGATGGGTGTTGGTCAATTCCACGAGCATCATCTGTGAGCGCTCCAGGTGCTCCCCAACGGCGACGAGCAGAATGCGTTCGCGAACACCGGAATCCGCACTGCCGGGTGTCGGCTTCTCGTGCTGTTGCCAGAAACGCCCCGCCATGAAAGCCAGAATAACAGTCGCCGCCACCGCCGCAGCCCAGGCCCAGCGCCGCATCGGAAACATGACGGCGTCCCGTGGCGACCGACGCTCAATAAGCTGTGGACGGAGACGAGCCCACATCCGCTCAGTATAGTCTGCCGACCGTTCCGGGACCGGCGCCAAATCCACGGCCGCAAGAATTCGTTCCAGCCGTGCGTAGGCCTCGCGGCAGGTCATGCATTCCTGTAGGTGTGCACGAGTTTCCTCGACGGCGTCGCCTTCGCCGTAGTGGCAGAGAATCAGTTCGTCTTCGCCGGGATGTCTCATAGCTGTTCACTCATCAGAGGCGCCAGTGCGCCCCGCAGTTTCTGCACCGCACGGAAGATCGTGTTCTTGGTGGCGTTCTCTCTCAGCCCCATGACGCGGCTGATCTCGGCAATCGGCATCTGCTGAAAATGCCGCAAGACAAAGGCCGCTCGTTCGGCGCTGCTCAGGGTACCAAGGGCCGCATTGACATGCCGGCGGATCTCGCCATCACGAATCGCCTGATCCGGCGGGGGATCACCGGTGGGAATGTTGTCGAGCAACTGATCCGTGTCGTCGTGCCGGCACTCGGCTGTGCCGCTGCGCTTGCGGGCACGGAGCAGATCAAGCGCACAGTTGGTACATATCCGGTAGAGCCAGGTACCGATGCCGGATCGGAGCTCGAACCGCCGCATGTCCCGATATGCCTTCATAAGTGATTCCTGGACAATATCTTCGGCGTCATGCTCGTTCCCGGTCAGGCGATAGGCGAGGCGGAAGAGAGTCTGGCTGTGTCGTTCCACCACGGGCCGGAAGGCGTCCACGTTCCCGGCGCGAATCTCTGCCACGATGGCCGCATCGTCCGCCTCCATCCGCTGTTTAGACGCGGTCATGGCGGGAAGGTTAGGTCAGGCCGACTCGGCGTGCCATGCCGAAGTCGTACCCGTAGGGGGGGCGTTTTCAGTGCCCCACCCGAAAGGTGGGCCTCTTTGACATTGGCAATGACAGTCCCACCCTTCGGGTGGGGCACTAGGCATGGGCCAAGGTCTGTGGGATGAACTTCGAAGTGGCGCAAGTCCTCCATATCCGGTGATACATGATCCGGTGATACATGCGCCTTCCGTCACAAACTCCTTAACGTCATGACACTGGGAAGCGATCCTATGTGTGGAGTTGCTGTAGATTTACCGGCGCAATAGGCAATCACCGTCCCCTGCCCGCATCGTCGGGCGGGATCATCGTACCTGTCACACGTTCCATGGGAGGTTCGTCATGTCGAGGCAGTGTCGTGTTGCGGCCGTACTGGCCGTCGGAGCAATCCTCTTCGCGGGAGGTTCAACTCTCGCCGCCGTGCCCACACAGATGACGGTCCAAGGGAAACTCACCAATTCCGCCGGTGATCCCGTCCCTGCCGGACCCAAGACGTTTACCTTCAAGATCTACGCCGTCCCCGTTGGCGCAAACCCAGTCTGGCCCGCCGGGAACGGCGAGGTGCAGTCGATTTCCACCGACGCCGACGGCCTGTGGGCCGCTCAGGTCGGCGCGGTGACTCCCCTGACCGATGCCGTGTTCACCAACGAAGAGCGTTGGTTGGAAGTGACAGTGGACGACGGCGTCAATCCGCCGGAGACACTATCGCGTGTCAAGTTGAACACTAACCCGTACACGTTCCAGTCCGAACAAAGCGCCAACGCTGCCAGTCTGGGGGGGCAACCGCCGTCAGCCTACGCCGCGAGCGCTCACTCTCACGACGCATCAGCGGTTACGGACGAACCAGGGATCGCATCGGCCGTCACAGACGGAGTTGAAGTCACGCTCGCCCAAGGTACAACTAACATGACCGATCTCGTTGCTTGCTCAATCACGACGCCTGCAGCGGGATACATCAATGTGCAAGGGCGCACGACTGGTCACACCTGGGGAACAACCGGCATAAACATCGCCTTTTGCCAGATCGATGAAAGTGCCGGGGGTGATGTTCTCTATCCGAACTCCGTGGAATTCGGCCGCGGATCTGGACCCGCAACCGACGAGTGGGAAACGGTTTTCGTTGACCGTGTGTACTTCAAACCCGCTGGAACCTATGTCTTCCGCTTGGAGGCGCGGGCGTTTGAATTCAACGGGAGTGGTGCCTGCTTGGCAGTGCGCAATTCTCGAATTACAGCCTGCTTCTTTCCGACCGCCTACGGCACGGTCGTCGAATAGCGGGAGGAGCACAGGTTATGAAACGACTGATGATCGCATCATTGGCCGTCGTGCTCCCCGCCCTCGTCGCCTCGGCGGCACCGAACTACAACCTGAACTGGCATTCGGTCAATGGCGGCGGGGAGAACGCAGCAGCGTCGGCCAGCTATAAGATGGGAATGTCCGCCGGACAATCGGCCGCCGGAGAAGCGACATCCCCATCGTACCACATGGGGATCGGCTTCTGGCATGGGGCGCGCACCTGCTTTTGCCCCTGCTTCGGCGATCCGTTCTGTGACGGCATTCGCTCATCGGTACAAGATGTGGTAAAGACGATTGACGTGGCGTTTCGCGGGGTAGCTCCGGTGTTCGATCAAGCCTGCCCGCGCGAGCAGACCGATGTGAATTGCGACGGTTCCACCAGCGTGCAGGATGTGGTCAAGGAGGTCAACGTCGCCTTCCGCGGCGGCAATGCAGCCACGGAGTTCTGCCAGCCGTGCCCATAGAGTGAGGGCTTCAGTGCCCCACCCGCAGGGTGGGGTTCTTGGACGGTGACGGATGAGACACCCACCCTTCGGGTGGGGCACCGCGGTCTGTCGCACCGCCGCAAGACGCTGTTGGAAGGGCGGCTCCGGCGGTATCATGACGGCAGGGCATCAGTGGATCCAGATCCATTCGAAACAGAGAAACGATGGTTTGCACAATCCACCCGGTCACGACGGCGGAGCGCGACTGGGTCCGCGCGCTCGTAGTCCGCAATTGGGGCGCGGACTTCGTTGTTACGAGGGGACGGAAGGTCTATCCCACAGAAATCGAGGGGTTCTACGCCGCCGATCACTAGGGGGAGAAAGTCGGCTTGGTCACGTTCGAGATCACTGGAGATCAGTGCGAGATCGTGACGCTCGATGCGCTCCGCCGGTTCGCGGGAATCGGGACAGCGTTGGTCGACCGGGTTCGAAGTGAGGCGCTCCAACGCGGCGGTTGCCGTCTATGGCTGATCACCACGAACGACAATCTCGAGGCGATCCGGTTCTACCAGCGCCGGGGGTTCGTCATCGCCGCCGTGCACGTCAATGCCCTGGCCGAGTCACGCCGCCTCAAGCCGGGCATCCCGGAGATCGGGATGCATGGGATTCCGATCCGGGATGAGATTGAGTTTGAGATGATGCTGTGATGTCGGGCAGCCGCTCGACGCTGTCGTTACCGCACGCTACTGCCCCCGCTGGAAGGAGATCTCCAGCCGCCGGTTGGTGCGGCGGCCGAGGGCGGTGGCATTGTCGGCGATGGGCCCGGCCTCGCCTTTGCCGATGGCGGTGATGCGCTTGGCGGCGACGCCGCGCGAGACCAGATAGGCCTTAGCCTTGTCGGCGCGCTTCCGTGAGAGGCGCATGTTGGCCTCGGCCTCGCCGATGTCATCGGTGAAGCCGGCCACGGTGATCCTGACATCGGGTGTTCCGCGCAAACGGGTCGCAAGATCATTCAGGACACGCGTGCTGGTCGGGTCCAGCTCCGTTCCGCCGGAGATGTAGGCGACGTGCAGGACCAGACGCTGGTCCAACTGCGTCATCGTCAGGCAGCCGCTCGAATCGACCTCCATCCCCTTCGGCGTGTCAGGACAACGGTCAAGGGGATCGGGCACGCCATCGCTATCGGCATCCGCCACCGGCGCCGGATGCGGCATGGGGGGGATGGTATTGGCGGTCGTGGTGTCAAGGTATGCGGGCAAGACGACCGCGGGAACGGCGGTATCGGCCGGATCAGGGGTCACGACGCGAGGCGACGTCGCCGGGGCCGCGCGCGGTGGAGTGGGGATACATCCGGTGGAGTCGACCCGGCGCCGATCGGCAAATGGCGTCCCGGGGCAACGATCGAGACCATCGAAAACACCGTCGCCATCGGCATCCAAAGGACAACCGGTGCGGTCGACGACCGCCCCCGCCGGAGTGTTGGGACAGTTGTCAAAGGCATCCGGGACACCGTCGCCGTCACCGTCTCCCTGTCGTCCGGGATTGGCGGAGCGGCCGGGCTTTACAGTGTCCGTCGCGGCGCGACCAGCATTCGTCTGTCGCGATCCGAGATTCGACTTGCGACGCGAATGGCCCCCCTGCAACGGGAAACTCAGACCAAGGGCGAAAGTGATCTGCGCCCGTGAGCGCTCGTCGTTGACCTCACGGGCGAAATCGGCGCCGATGCCGGTGAAGAGGTCGACGCCCAGTTGGATCTTCAGGCGGGTATCACCGTGCAGCGACGGTGTCACGCCCCCGACGAGCGCACAGATCAACTCGGTGGCGGCAAAGTCGACAAGGGCGCCATCTCCCCGGTCCACGGCGACGGGGCGGTAACCGGGATACTGCTCCACGCGCCATGTGGACAGACCGAGGCCGCCGCCGAGATAGGGGGACCAACTCCCGCCACCCATCGTGCGAATCGCCTGCACGGAGAGGCCGGTCTGCGTCCAAGCCTGCTCGGCCCGGTCATCCGGATGGGGAAACTTGATGGTGCTCATGCTGCGAATGTCATCCCAGAGCCGTCTCCAGGTGAGACCGAACCGTAGGGACCATCGATCTGACATTCCCAGTCGTGCGCCCAGACCAAAGTGGGGTCCGATGGCCCAGGGTTGCCCCAGTTTGGACAGCGCTGCCTGGGTCGCCCCAATCTCCAGTTCGGCATCGACGACGGCGGAGGCCGATGAATGGATCAGGAGCACGAACGCTGTGGCTGTGAGCAAGGCCCGCAGCGCGCGGGTCCGGACGGTGTTGGTCTGCGAGTCTCTCATCGCCGAGGAATCTACGGCGGGCGGTCCGTGCGGCAAGGGTTTTGTGAGGGGTGTGAGGGACGACTGATGTGCACTCCTCATCGGCTACTGGGATGGAACGCGTGGTGAAAGCACCCCTCACCCGATCCGTCCTCCGGACGGATCAACCTCTCCCCCTCGATCCCGCTCGGGGCAGGCCGGAGGGAGAGGTTATCATCTTCCATTTTGCAGGTTGCTGAAGAAGGGCAACCCTTGTCATTCCGAGTCCCGCCGCTCTTTGGCGGAGCTTGCCCGCCAAAGGCGGGTGAAAATCTGCTTTCCTCCCATTGGAGAAACAGCAGATCCCTCGCTTCGCTCGGGATGACAAATGGGCGTAAAAGACCACTCCCATGTGTCTTTCAGCAACCTGCCAGGGTCAGAGACCATACACGCGTTCGATCAGAACGCCGGGGTAGTAGGTCGTGAGGATTGAGACGTATGATTCCCCTGCGCGCGCACGTCCGATCATCCCGCACTGGCAGATCCCGACGCCGTGGCCGTACCCCGAGCCATTGGCGGTGGCACCCACGACTTTTCCGTGTTTGTCACGGCGCAGTGTGAGAACAAAACGGCTGGAGGGTAGAATCGTACCCGGCCGTGATGGTCGACCCAAAGCCCAGCGGATCTTATCGGAGAAGATGGTCCACCGCCCCGCCGGAGTCACGACCGTCATCGTCGTGCGGCGACCGCCCGGAGTCTCTGTTCCCAGCGAGATCGAATCGACTCGGTGGAAATCGCCGATTGCCGGCGTGGCCAGTTGGCGGCGGTAGCTCCGCAGGTTCGCCAGCAGCACACGACCGGAGAACTGCTCGGTCCAGGACGTGTACTTTGACCACTGGCAGAAGGTGTCGTCGTCGACGGAGACCAGGTACGGACGCGGCGGCTTGGTCCAGATGTCCTCGATGGCGTCGGTGCGCCCGCCGCAGGTCGAGTGGTAGTAGGCGTCAATGAGATGACCGGCGTACGTGATGACTTCGCCCTGCGTCGTCGTCACGGCGGAATCGACCCAGGCGCGCGGCTGCGAGGCGCCCACATAGATCTGGTCGGCCACGTCGGCGCGCAAGTCATAGGGCGCGACCCCGTACTGGCCGAGATGCTTCAGCGCATAGGTGCGCGATGCCACCGCCTGCGCCCGCACCGCTTCGAATTCGTCGTCGCGACGCTCCCCCAGTTCCGGCGTGAGCACGCCCTCGAGGTAACGGTCGAGATTCAGCCGGTTGACGATCTGCAGCAGCTTCGCATTCGCAGTGCCGATGACCAGACAGCCATAATATGGCCGCCCAT
Organism: Candidatus Zixiibacteriota bacterium; assembly: GCA_040752595.1. Lineage (NCBI taxonomy): Bacteria > Pseudomonadati > Candidatus Zixiibacteriota > Candidatus Zixiibacteriota bacterium. The sequence goes on along the minus strand of JBFMGX010000004.1, from coordinate 72,186 downwards.
CCAGCCAAAGCCGCTGGTCGGGGTCTTCCGGATGGATCGTCAGACCGATGGCGCCGCGCGCCAACGCGACCTTATGCGCGTCGAAGACCTCCAGCCAATGCCCGGTGCGCCGGATGGTCAGCGCCCCCTCGGTCGAGAAGGTGAGCGGTTCGGCGGCTGTGTCGATCGCGATGCGGATGACATACCGACCTTCGCCGCGCACGGCGACGTGTGGGTTATCGGTCGGCAACAGCACGCGCACGACCGGAGGCCGTACCCTGTCGGTCACGAACAGCGCGCCGGTGCGCAACCGGGAGGGAATACACCCGGAAGCAGACATCAACGCCGTGGCGCTGATCACCGCCGGAAGCCATCGGAACAGAGGGTGCCTGATCGGTCTCGAATTCATGTTCATCGTGGGGCAGGCAGCGCGATGAGGCCGAGAACGGCGGATCGGGATGCGCCGGTGGCACCGCCGAGATTGCCGGCGCGACCACGCAATGTCTCGTGGGCCAGCACGGCGAATCCGACCGGCTCGACGAATTGCGGTGGAATGAGCCGGTCGGACGAATCCGGCAGGCGCCATTGGGGAAGAAGGGTGCTGAGACGTCGCACCAACGTGTGGTTGTGCACACCCCCGCCGGTGAGGACCAATTCGCGCCGTCGTGTGCGGGGCGCCACCCACCGGGTCACGGCAATGGCGACGGCCTGCGCCGTGATCTCGACGGCTGTGGCCAGGAGGTCGGTCGTCCGTCCGAGCGGCCGTCCATCGCGGAAGAAGAGACGTGACACCGTTGCCTGGCCAAACTCCTCACGCCCACAACTCTTGGGGGGAGACGCACGAAAGTAGGACAGGCGCAACGCCCGCGCCACGATGGCCGGGATCGGTCGACCGGCGGCGGCCAGGGCGCCGTCACGATCGAAACGCCGCCGGAGCAGACGCTGCGCCAGCGCGTCGCTCATCATGTTGGCGGGACCGATGTCGAAGGCAAGGACACGCAGCCCCTGTCGGCGCACGAACGACACGGAGACGTTGGCAATGCCGCCCAGATTCAACACCGGCACTCCGGACCCGAATATTATGTGATGGTAATATCCGGACAACGGAGCCCCCATGCCGCCGGCAGCAATATCGGCCGGACGGAAGTCACCAATCGTGGGAATCCCCGTGCGCTGGGCAATGGTATTGAGGGCACCGATCTGCCAGGTGGCATTCTCCGTACCGCCTCCGGTCTGTGCGGGGAAATGCCCGATGGTCTGCCCGTGGGAGCCGATCAGATCGACCGGCTGACGTCGGCCAGCGAGTCCCAGTCGACGGACGGATGCGGCCATGAAATCCCCGAGAGCGAAATGCGCACGCGCGACCTCTTCCTTGTCGATACTCGTGGATGCCGCCAAGCGCAGCAAGGTGCGGCGCAGCCGGGGCGGAAGGGGCACATGGCAGGTCAGAAGGCATTTCACCGCTGGGACAGGCGACCGGTCGCGGATTTCAACCAGCGCCAAATCGAGCCCGTCGATCGACGTGCCACTGTTGATTCCCAGCACGCGCAGTCGACGGCGCGACAGCAGGCGCTGGAGCGGGTGAGTATCGAAGGTCGCTTCACTCATCGTGTGGTCAGAGAATCTCACAAGCCAGTCATTGCAGCGGGCGCTGTTTCAGAATCGCAACCGCCCGTCGCTGCAGCGCCCGATCGTTGCACACCAACACGAGGTCGCAGCCGGCATCGCAGGCCCCGCGGACCGCGGCCTCGATGGGGTAATCCCGTGTGACGGCGCCCATTGCCAGATCATCTGTCGCCACCAAACCGGCAAAGCCGAGCCGTTCCCGCAACAGCGCGCCGACGATGACCGGCGATAGGCAGGCGGGACGCAGGGCGTCAAAGCCATTGAATCGTTGATGGCCGACCATGACGAGATGGACCCCGGAGACGATGGCGGCGCGAAACGGCACGGCACTCGTGCGCTCCCAAACCGAGGGCGGCGTCGGGTCTTCGGCCGGGGCGCCGTGCGGATCAATGGCCACGGCGTGCATCCCGGGGAAGTGCTTGACACAGCATGAAACGCCGCGCTGTTGAACGCCGGCGATAACGCTGCGGACCATCGCCGCGACCTCGTCGGGATCGTCCGAAAACGTCCGAGAACGCAGCCACGAGGACTCCGATCCGCCAATATCGGCGACCGGGGCCAAGAGCGTATCGATCCCCAGCGCGCGAAGGCGGTCGGCGACCGACATATAGGCGTGCCGGACGGCATCGGGACCGGCGTGGTGATAGTCGCGCAGATCGCGCATGGACTGCGGGGCATCGGGGAGTCGGCGAACACGTCCCCCCTCCTCATCGATCATCACGCGGAACTGTCGAGGCGCATGCCGGCGCAGCGTCGCGACCGCCGTGCACAGGGCGTCCTCATCGGGAGCGTTGTCGCGAAAGAGCACGACGCCTCCTACGAGCCCGGTGGCCGTCCACTCCAACAGCTCGGGATCGGGCGCAGGGCCGCTGTATGAGACGATCAACGAAGGCATCAGCACGATACGAGCCCACGGGAACGTGGGTGCGCCAACTGCTAATTAGCGCTTCGGACTCGCGCAGGCAACGGCGGTTTACCAAGTGCCTCGGACTGGCGGATGGAAGGAAGACTCCCTCACCCGATCCGTCCTCCGGACGGATCGACCTCTCCCGGAGGGAGAGGTTTCACTTGCCCTCCTGCCACCGGGAGGAGGACAGGGTGATGGGCCGTCAACAACGCACCGCACCGGCTGAAGCCGCAACGCATCTTGGACTCCTAGTCATGTCAGACGCTCAAGGGAGCAAGTCTGGTGTCGGCGCCTGTTCCAGAGTCGGGCATGGATCATGACGCCGGTTCAGGACGTGGAGACGGCGACGGCGTTCTTCCCGGCCCCCTTGGCACGGTAGAGTGCCTGGTCCACGGAATCCACGAGGGCATCCTCGGGGAGGCCGTTTTCGGGATAGCAGGATATTCCCAGGGACACGGTGAGGTGTATCGGACATCCGGTCGCATCGGCGCCGAATTCCGTCTTTTCGATCTGTCCGCGGATGCGCTCGGCGATGGCCTTGGCCTCGCGGACGCCGGTCTGCGGGAGGATGATCATGAATTCCTCACCGCCATAGCGGGCAAGGATATCGACGTCGCGGATGCAGGCGCCGATCGTCCACGCCATCCGCCGCAGAGCCAGGTTACCCGCCTGATGACCATGGCGATCATTCAATTCCTTGAACCAATCGATATCGACCATGATGAGTGACAGCGGCTGTCCGTAGCGGGCAGCGCGGCGCTTTTCATCCTCCAGGCGCGTGCAGAAATACCGGTAATTGTAGACGCCGGTCAACTCGTCGATGATGATGAGTTCCTCCATGCGCCGATGCAGGTCGGCGTTGACGAGCGCCATCGCGGTGGAGGCCGCCAAGACCGAGAGCACGCGCTGATCGTGCTCGCTGAAGGCCCTGGCCCGCGGTGATTCGGCATTCAGCAGGCCAACCACGCGTCCTTCCGAGACCATGGGCACGACAAGCTGCGACCGGCGCGCGGTCCCGTCCAACACGACCCGCCCCGTGTAGTGATCGACAATGCGCACCGCCTGGGCCGTGGCGATGGCCTGCCTGAACACGTCGTTGAGCTCGACCGCCTGCGGATTGCGGAATTGCTGGGTGCAGCCACCTTCGACCCGACCCTGTAACCGGAAATCCCGCGTGCTTTGATGCCAGGTCAGAATCTCGCAGACGGGGTAGTTCAAGACGCGATTGGCGATCGTGAGGACACGTTGAATGACGTTGTCGACCGACATCAGCTCCGCCAGCGACCGGGACGTCTCGTAGATCGTTTCCAATTGGGCGTGCGTGCGCTCGAGTTCAGAGGTACGTTCGTTGAGCTTGTCCATCGCGTTCAGAAGCCGCCCCGCGAACACGCCGGCGAATCGTCCGGCCAGGCCCAGCGCCGTCGTCAGGGCCCAGAGGATAATAGTGCGAAAGGCGACATCTGGTAAACGCCCAACGCCGGAATGTCCGATGCACACACCGACGTAGGCGACTGTGACGAGTCCAGCGGCAATCAAGCCGGAGCCGATCCGCATGTGGAAGGCGACAAACGGGACCAGGGCGTAGTACAGGACGAAGTAGCTGCTGTCCGGCCCGCCGGTCATGTGGACCAGCGCCGCGATGGCGATCGTATCGACGAGAAACAGCGGCCAGAAGTACGAAGGGAAGCGCCATCCCCGCCACCAAACCAGGGCACCCGGCACGGCAAAGACCGCCGCATAGAGTCCCGCCAACGCCCAACCGGCCGTTCCCCCCAGGGTCGGCTGTCCCCCGGAAGCAAAGCTGAAGAGCAGCGTGCCGAGGGGAAGCGTGCGCAGCACCCAGAACGGCTGATCACCACGGGGCAGAACGGATGGTTGCAGGTGTGATGCTGCCATGCGCATGGCATTCCGTGCCAAGAGAGACGGCTCGGCTTCGGCCGACGTTCGACAGACGACGCCGACCATGGTCGCCATCGGGGCGAAACGGAAGACCCGACGTTGCTCCCTGAAGCCGGACCGCCAGAGACGCCAGTCTCCCGCGCCCGGACCAAAAAGCCCGTTCGCCACCCGAAACTTCTCGCCGAGACTCCAAGCGCGACGCTAACTGTCTCGGCACTAATTTCTTATATCGGCCGCACGTACGCCGTTCTCCAGCAATGGCTGGTGACGGGAGGATGGCGTTCGGGAGGGAGAGCAAATCCTTACAGACGGCAAAATGCCTTGGCGGCGGAGGCAGTGTCCGCTACTCTACGGGCGTTGCAACCGGCCGAGCGCGGTTTCGTACCAGCAGGTGAACTTCAGGGTTGCGAGACGAGTCTATGGGGAGGTGACACCATGCAGTGTTGTCGGCAGCGACGGATGATGGCCGCCCGGTGGGTCGCGGCAGCTCTTTGTGTCGTATGGGGTGGCACGGCCACGGGCACGGAATTCCGCTCCGGAGAGGCAGTCCAGATCGTCCACGGCGACATCCTCGACGACTTGATCGCGACCGGCGGGAACGTCAATATCGAGTCCCACATCGTGGGCGATGCAATCGCCCTGGCGCGCACGGTGACATTGGGGGATTCCGGCGCCGTGGACAACTCGCTCATCGCCGGCGGACAGAAGATCGACGTGAACGGCACGGTGAGCAACTCCGCGCGGCTGTTCGCGCAGAACGTCACGGTCCGCGGGCACATCGAGCGCAACCTGATGGCGTTTGCCCAGAGCGTGGTCCTCGACTCACGGAGTTGGGTGGAAAAGGACGTCTATGTCGGCACAAGCGAAGCCATCATCCGCGGACGGATCGGCGGCGATTTGCGCGGCGAGGCCGGGACGATGACAGTCTATGGCCAGGTTGACGGCGATATCCGGGTGACATGCGACCACCTCATTGTCATGCCGACCGCGATCGTCGGCGGCGCCTTGAAGTACACGTCCGAGAAAGCCCCGAAGATCGAAGAAGGAGCCCAAATCCTGGGAGGCGTCGAGCGGGTGCCGAGGAAGGAGAAGCCGGACGAAGGGTATACACTCGGGTGCTTTTTCTGGGATGCCTGGTGGTATCTGGGAATGCTGGTGGTCGGAATCGTGCTCTTGATTCTCTTCCGGCCGTTTGTCGATGACGTGAAGATGTCCATCCGCACGAGTTCGTGGAAGAGTTTGGGCGTCGGATTCCTGTTCTTGATCTGCATGCCGATTGTGGCCGTGGCATTGGCGCTGACCTTGATCGGGATTCCGGTCGCTATCGCGATTGTGGTCGGCTGGGCCATATTGCTTTACTTATCAATGATATTTGTCGCTCTCCCTCTCGGTGAGTGGCTCCTTTTGTTCCTGCGCTCCGGGCGGAAGATATCGCGGGCTGTATCGCTGATCGTGGGGCTGGTGATCCTCATGCTGGCGGTGCGCATTCCCTATGTCGGTTTCCTCGCGCGCGTCATGATCTTCAGTCTGGCGTTGGGCGGGTTCTTCCTGACGGCGTATCGGTACCGCACGCGGGCGGCGTAGGGTAGATTCACAGACTTGACGTTGGTGCCACGGGTCTTCAGACCCGTGTATCTTTGCATTCCGACATCACGAATTCACGGGTCTGAAGACCCGTGGCACAGGGTACTTGCGCCCTATCTCACAAGGTCGTGCTTGACAAGGCCGGTGGACGGATATTGACTATGGACTGAATCGAATAGCCGCGAGGGACCGATGGCGCGAATGTGGTCCAAAGGGGTTCTGGGTGGCCTGCTTCTGGCAGCGGTCTTGGCCTTGGCCTGCGCTACCGAGAGGGGGCTGGAGCCGACGCCGGCAAACTACCGCCTGTACGTCGCCAAGACGGGGGACGCAGAGGGGTGGGTAGCGGTTGTCGACTGCGCCTCTGACTCCGTCGTTGACACGCTACGGTACGGGTTCCAGCATGACGGGATCGGAGTCGTGGCCTCGCCGGACGGCAAGTACTTAGCTGTGACCGGTTCCGGGCGCCCTCCGCTGATTTGGGATGTGGTCGGACGGACACCCATTGGCTACTTGTCGTCTCCGATAATACCTCCACTGTTCCTGCCGGACGCGGAGCTGGTGGTCGGGACACATGCACCCTATGAGAGCACACTCGTGTTTTCTGCCCCTGCGCTGGCACCACGGCGCGCTTGGCCAGTTGGGCTGGTCTGGGCACAGAGAATACCTAAGAAACCCCATGTTATGGGTGTCGACTTCCGCGGCCTTCCCCCGCCCGGTGACGACGGGTCGAAACTCGCCATTTTCGATTACCGCCAAGGTTCTGAGATAGATTCGGTGATCATCGAGCCGAACGATGAGGGCATGGGCGTTCAAGTGGCTCACTTCACACTGTCATCAGACGGGCGGCGGCTATATGTAATCGGCAGCGCTCCTGGAGGTAGACCGTCTCTGATTGGCTATGATCTGCAATGCCGGCAGGTGATCTTCCGACAGCCATCGCACGTGGGTCGCTGCCGTGCGACACCCGACGGCCGTGAGGTGTGGGTCTTGATACATGGATTCCTGTGGGAATCCCCCATTCCCCCCGGGTTCGTGATTGTGTTCGACGCGCATTCTGGCAATCCCTTGGACACTATCAAGTCGGATGGACTGGGCCCGCGCCCCGGGGATGGCCTCTCCGTTCTGGACGCCAGGTTCCTGCCGTCGGGGGAGACGGCATATGTGAACACGTTCGATGGTCCGGTCCTTGTCATTGATACACGTACCCATGCGATCGAAAAGTCCATCTTGTCCACTGAAGGCGCGGCGCAGGCCATTGACCTGGCACCAGCACCATAGGAAGAGTGACTGCCTCTCGTACTGTACGTTCGCGGCAGGTCGACAAAACGCCCTTCACCCGATCCACCTGCGGCGGATCGAGCTCTCTCCCTCACTCTGTTCGGGACACTGCCGGGGGGAGAGGTTGTCCCAATTCTCGCTGCGCACTGCCGAGCGGAATCAAACAACACCAAAGATGTACTTCAGCGTAAGGTAGATGCCGACGGCGATGAAGACGACGCCGGTCGCACGGCGAGCCCAGCGTTCGAGCTGAGTCAGGCGGTGCATGGCTCCCGCCACCCAGCGGGCGCCGAGACCAAGGCCGACGCCGAAGATCACCACCGGGAGGCCGGTGCCAATGCCATAGAGGGCGGGATACATGAGGTGGGAACCGTGCCTCACGGACAGCGGTATGAGAGAGCCAAAGAACAGGGCCGCGGAAATCGGACAGAATGACAATGCGAATACGAAGCCGAGAAGCCCGGCATTCCACGCGCCTCCGGACGTCGCCCGCTCGTGCCACCGTTCCGGTGAAACCAGATTGGGGATCGGGACGTTGATGAGTTCCAGCAGCACCATGCCGACGACGATCAAGAGCGGTCCCAGAATCCGGCTCATGGACGACAAGAGCAGGTCGGACAGACGCGAGGCCGTTGCCACACCTGCCACGAGCAGCGCGCCCAACGCGACATAGGCGATCACCCGCCCCACGGCGTATGCGGCCCCGGACGCGACGATGCGACGAGGCGAGGCGAGGTGTTTGCCGATGAAGGTGACCGCCGCGATATTCGCCGCCAGCGGGCAGGGGCTTACGGATGTGAGAATCCCCAGCCAGAAGGCCGACGCTGCCCCCAACCACCATGAGTCGATCATGCGGCGCCCCGGAACACCTGTATCTCCATGCGGACATACTGGGCGAAGTCGCTCTCATGATCCACCAGATCCCAGATCGCGTCGAGGTTCTTCCAACGATGCTGCGTCCCGGCGCGGTAGTCGACCAGAATGAGGGCCTGCGAGACGAGTTCATAGTCCTTAATGAAATGCTCGTTGCCGGCGCCCTCCACGTTGATGGACTGGAATCTCATGCGGCCGCTCGCCAATTCGGCGGCAAAGGTCGCCTCGACTTCCTGCTTGGCCAGTGCCTCGATCTTCAGACAGGTTGGACACCGGGCGGTGCGGTGGAAGTAGTAGACCATCAACTGCCGGGCCGACGACGGTTGGTCAGACGCGGGCACAGACTTCTGCGATGACACATCGCGAACCACCAGCCAGATGATGCTGACGGCGACAAAGACCATCAGGACGACAGTGATCACACGTTTGGGATTCACGCTGTGTACCTCCGCTCACTTTAGAACACAAGATTGAACAAATAGCCGACGATGAGAATCCCGGCGGCCACGATGCCCACAAAGGCGCAGATCAGCGGCGGTTTCAGGACCTTCCGCAAAATGATGGTCTCGGGCAGCGACAGACCGATCACGGCCATCATGAAGGCCAGCACGGTTCCGAGGGCGGCGCCTTTGCCGAGTAGCGCCTGGACAACGGGGACAATCGCGGCGGCATTGGAGTACATCGGCACGCCGATCAGGACTGCCCCCGGGACCGACCACCAGGCGGATTTCCCCATGATCCCCGCCATCATGCCCTCGGGGACATACCCATGAATGCCGGCGCCGACGGCAATCCCCACGACGACGTAGGGCCAGACTCTGCCGACAATCTCGCGCACCGCCTGAAGCGCCCGCTGTAACCGATCATCCCACGTGAGATTCCCGCCGACCTCCGCCGCCGCCCCCACCCGGACCGCATAGACCCAAGATTCGATGTGGCGCTCAAGGCGCAGACGCCCCAGTACCCATCCCGCCACAACCGCGAGGGCAAGGCCGGTGCCGAGATACAGCCCCGCGACACGCCACCCGAAGAGGCCGAACAGCAGGACTACGGCGACCTCATTGACCATGGGCGCGGCGATGAGGAATGAGAAGGTGACGCCGAGGGGCACCCCGGCTTCAACGAAACCCAGGAAGAGCGGCACGGCCGAACACGAACAGAAGGGCGTGACAACGCCGAGACCGCCGGCGAGCACATTGCCGACCGTCTCGCGCCGGCCCGCGAGAATGCGCCGCGTGCGCTCCGGAGAGAAGAACGTGCGGATGACGCCCACTCCGAACACGACCAGAACAAGGAGCATGAGGACCTTGGGTGTCTCGTAGAGAAAGAAACGCACGCCGCTCGCCAGCGGCGTCGATGGCGGGAGGCCGATGGCGCTGCTCGTAATCCAACGAGCCGCAGGCTCCAGCCAGCGGTAGACCAGCACCCATAGCAATAACGCCGGTCCCACCCAGGCCCACCGCCGACCACTTGCGCCGCCCCCTTCAGCAGGAAGGGCATCCGTGTCCAGGTGTGACCGTTCGGCAATACCTGTCATTGCTGTATCGCCGCTGTAGCCAGCCAACTGGTGAGTTCCCGTTGGCTCGGAATGCGACCGGCCGATTTGACTTCACCATTGATCACGAGCGCCGGAGTCGACATCGCCCCGAGGGCAACGATCTCATCGATCGCCTCAACTTTGACCGGCTTGACCGCGAGACTGAGCTGCCGGAGTGCTTTCTCGATCTCGTCGTACAGCCGCTTGCAATTCGGGCACCCGGGCCCAAGGACTTTGACTTCCATGTGTGACCTCATTTCGCGCGTCCCGGCGGGACAGAACCGGGCACCGTTGATATCGCTACTGCCGGCGCGTACTGATCCTGCCTGCCGCCCGCGTACTGTCTTTCGCCACTTCCTTCAAGACGCGTTCGACACAACCGAAGAAATTGAGGATGCAGGGCACACGGAGACGGTAGAACACCATGGCCCCGCGACGCTCGTCCCCGACAATGCCGGCATTCTTCAGAACCGAAAGGTGCTTGGAGACGGTCGAGGTGTCGTCGCCGACCAGATCGGTCAGCTCACACACGCACCGTTCCCCCCGGTTCAACTCATCGATGATCAGCAGGCGGCTGGGATGGGCCATCGCCTTGATGACTCGTGCCCGGGCGGCGTACTGGGACGCGGTCTTTGGTCTGGGTCCGGTCGCCATCCCCGGTTCTACGCGGACATCTCATGGCCGTTTGGCAAAATTGCCAAATGCTGTGACACGACCTCTATTGCTGGAGCAGGCCTGTGGCTCAGAAGCCCTGCGCTCCGGAGAACCCGGTCAGGTGCACAGGGTACCCGACCCGCGGATTACTGTCTGGCCGAAGAAGATCCCTCACCCGGTCCGTCCTGCGGACGGACCGACCTCCCTGCTTCACTCTGTTCGGGACGCTGCCGGAGTGAGAGGTTATTCCTCACGCAGTGACGGCGCCGTGGCATTTCTTGAATTTCTTGCCGGAGCCGCAGGGGCAGGGATCGTTGCGGCCGACTTTGGCGTGGTCGCGACGGACCGGCTGTTTCTTGCCGGCGGTGCGGGTCTCTTCATCGGTGCCGGCGTACCCCATGGCGGTCGCCTCGGCATGGACCGCCTGCAGGCGCCGGGTCTCGGCCATCACCTCGGCGACCGGCGGCGGCGCCGCGACTTGAAGGCGGAAGATCATCTCCACGGTCTCGCGTTCGATCGTATCCAGAAGCTGCGTGAACATGGAGAACGATTCCTTCTTGTATTCGATCAGCGGGTCGCGCTGGCCATAGGCGCGCAGACCGATCCCGGTCTTGAGCTGGTCCATCTCGTAGAGATGTTCCTTCCAGCGCTCGTCGATGACGCGCAGCACACAAAAACGCTCCAACTGGCGCATCACCTCCGGTGTGATCGCCGCTTCCTTGTTGGAGTGAACGGCCAGGGCGCGTGTACGCACCAGCTCAATCAAGCCGGCATAGTTGAGCTCGCGCACTTCCGGGCTGTCAAAGTTGATGTCGACCAACATGGTCTTCACCAGGTCCAACCGGAGGGAACCGGTGTCCCAGTATTCGGGCGCGCGCGGATCGGGGCAGTGCTTCTCCATCAGGCGCTCACAGACCGTGCCGATCAGCGTGATGACTTCCTCGCGCAGGTCCTCCTGCTCCAGTGACTGCGCGCGGCGCGCGTAGATCACCTCGCGCTGCTGGTTCATCACGTTGTCGTATTCGAGCAGGTGCTTGCGGATGCCGAAGTTCTGCCCCTCGACGCGTTTCTGCGCCCGCTCGATGGCCTTGGTCACCATCCGGTGTTCGATGACCTCTCCCTCCTGCACACCGAGCCGGTCCATGATCGAGGCGATGCGCTCGGAGCCGAAGAGGCGCATGAGGTCATCTTCCAACGACATGTAGAACCGCGACGATCCCGGGTCGCCCTGGCGTCCGGCGCGCCCGCGCAACTGACGATCGATGCGACGCGCCTCGTGGCGCTCGGTGCCGATGATGTGCAGCCCGCAGGGGACATTGTCGTAGCATTTCAGTTCGTCCAGCAGCGGGCAGACCTCGGCGTCGCCGTCGGATTTCGCCACCAGGGCGCAGTTGACGTGCTTGACGACGCCGGGGCCGAGCTTGATGTCGGTGCCGCGTCCCGCCATGTTCGTCGCGATCGTGACATGCCCCGGTTGCCCGGCGCGGGCGACGATCTCGGCCTCCTGCTGGTGATACTTGGCATTGAGCACCGAGTGCGGGATGCCCACCCGTTTGAGCATGCGCGACAATGTCTCGGACACCTCAACGGACACCGTGCCGACCAACACGGGACGCCCGGCCTGATGTTGGGCTGTAATCTCCTCGACCAGCGCGTTGTATTTCTCCCGCCGGGTGCGGAAAATGACGTCCTCGAAGTCGATGCGTCGCACCGGCTCGTGGGTGGGGATCGAAGTGACGTCGAGTTTGTAGATTTCGAAGAATTCCCCCGCCTCGGTGACCGCGGTTCCGGTCATCCCGGCCAGCTTCTTGTAGAGACGGAAGTAGTTCTGCAGCGTGATCGTCGCCAGCGTCTGTGTCTCGGCTTCGATCCGCACCTTTTCCTTGGCCTCGATCGCCTGATGCAACCCGTCAGCGTAGCGGCGGCCGGGCATCATGCGCCCGGTGAATTCATCGACGATGACGACCTTGTCGTCCTGGACGACGTATTCGACGTCCTTCTCATAGAGCGAGTACGCCTTCAGCAACTGCGAGACGATGTGTACCTTCTCCGAGCGATCGGCATGGAGCTTGTAGAGGTCGTTCTTCGCCTTGGCCTTGTCGATGTCGCTTAAGTCCTCGCGTTCGTCGATCTCGACGACACCGTCCCCGATGTCGGGGAGCTCGAAGAGGGCCTGCTCCTCGGGCTTGAGGAAGTTCAAGCCGGTGTCGGTCAGATCGATGGTCTGCTCGCGCTCATCGATCGCGAACAGCAGTTGCGCGTCGATCTCGGGCATGCGCTTGTCGCGCACGAAGTCCACTTCGACCCGGCTGATCGCCCGTTTGACGCCCGGCTCCTTGATGAACTTCATGAAGCGTTTGTTCTTGGGAGCCCCGCGCTTGACGGCCAGGAGCTTGATCCCTGCCTCGTATTCTTCGCCCGCCTCGAAGTGCTTCGTGCCTTCTTCGACCAAGACATTGGTGATCTCGGTCTGCCGTCGCATCAGCCGCTCCACCAAGCCCCTCATCTCCACGAAGCGCGAGATGTCGGAGCGACCGGTGGGACCGGCGATAATCAACGGCGTGCGCGCCTCGTCGACCAACACCGAGTCGACCTCATCGACGATGGCATAATGGAATGGCCGGTGCACACGGTCTTCGATGCGGACCGCCATGTTGTCGCGCAGATAATCGAAACCGAACTCGTTGTTGGTGCCGTACGTGATGTCGCAAAGATACTGCTCCCGCCGGGTGGCGGGATCCTGATCGTGCTGAATGCAGCCGACGGTCAATCCCAGGAAGCGGTGGATTTCCCCCATCCATTCGCTGTCGCGACGGGCCAGGTAGTCATTGACGGTGACCAGATGGACGCCCTTCCCCTCGAGGGCATTGAGATAGCAGGGCAGGGTCGCCACCAGCGTCTTGCCTTCGCCGGTCGCCATCTCGGCGATCTTGCCCTCGTGCAGGATGACGCCGCCGATCAACTGCACGTCGTAGGGGATCATATCCCATTTCGTGTCAATGCCGCACACATCCCACGACTTCCCCACGAGCCGGCGGCAGGTCTCCTTGACCGTCGCATAGGCCTCGGGCAGGAGATCGTCGAGGGTCTCGCCGTCCGCGAGCCGCTGCCGGAACTCATCGGTCTTGGCGCGGAGCTGTTCATCGGAGAGCGCATGATATTCATCGTAGTACTGGTTGATAGTATCCACGATGGGACGAATCCGCTTGACGTCGCGCTCATGTTTCGAGCCGAACAGGGCGGTCAGGGCTTTTTCGAGGATGGACATGGTCGTCCAAATCGTAGGGTGGGTGCTTCGCACCCACCGTTTCGTTGTCGTGCCAAGCGGTGGGTGCAGAGCACCCACCCTACGTCAATCTCAAAACTCCGTCCGACCCTCCAACGCGCGGATGACGGTATTGGTGTCGGCATATTCGACGTCGCCACCCATCGGCAGGCCGCGGGCAATACGGGTCACGGTCACGCCGAGCGGCTTCAGGACTTTGGCCAGGTAGTTCGCGGTCATCTCTCCTTCGGGTGTTGGGTTGGTCGCCAGGATGATCTCGCGGATGCCGTCGGATTTGACGCGGGCGACCAGCTCGGCGATCTTCAACTCCTCCGGGCCGATCCCGTCCAGCGGCGAGAAGACGCCGCCCAGCACGTGGTAGACGCCCTGGAAGGCGCCCGCACGCTCGAAGGCGAGCACGTCGTGAGGTTCCTCGACGACGCAGACCAGCGAGCGCGTGCGCTGCGGAGAGCGGCAGATGGCGCAGGGATCGTCGTCGGTGATGTTGTAGCACTGCGAGCAGAAGACGATCTTCTCCTTGACGGCGATGATCGCCTCGGTCAGCGAACGGGCCAGATCGGGCGGTGCCTGCATGACGTGGTAGGCCAGCCGGTAGGCAGTCTTCCTGCCGATCCCGGGGAGCTTGGCGAACTGATCGATCAGATGATCGAGTGTGGCGGAGGTGTTGGCCATCACAGCTTTCCACAAACGGGCGGGCACGCAGGCCCGCCCCTGCACCCGGACGTCATCGTCTTCGTGGTGGCGAACCTGTGTGTTCGCCCGCGTGAATCAGAATCCCATCCCCGGCAGCGGCAGGCCGCCGGTCAATTTGGACATGCTCCGGGCCTGCATTTCGGCGGCACGCTTCTGGGCCTGATTGACCGCCGCGCAGATCAATTCCTCGAGCATCTCGATTTCATCGGGCTTGACCACCTCGGGAGCGATCTTCACTTCGAGGACATCGCGTTTGCCGTTGACGGTAACGCGCACCATCCCGCCACCGGCTGATCCCTCGACCGTCTCGTTTTCCAAGGCCGCCTGGATCTTCTCCATTTCCAGTTGCATCTTGCGGACCTGCTTGAGCAGTTGCTCCATATTGGCCATCGGTCTCTCCTACGGACTGCTGTGATCACCGGCGCTGCGGCCCAACGCACCGCCTATTCTACGATTTCCCCATCGAAGCGGCGCAGGATTTCCTGAACGGCGTGATCGGAACGGATTTTCTCGTCGCGGGCGCTGCGATTCAGGCCGGCCGGTTCGGGCCCGCCGCTCGGGGCGGTCACCGTCGCCGACAGTGCACTTCGGGCGGGCGCTGGTCCTTCCTTAACGTGGATACTGATTCGTGCGCCGGCGCCGACCGCTTTGGTGATCTCGGCATGGATAAGGTCCCGCACCGGCTTCTCGGCCAGTTGGCGTTGATGGAAGGTCGACCCGTTGTAGACGTTTAGTTCGAAGCCGCCCGCTCCCGTTTCGACCAACTGCGCATGTCCCAGCACCGCGCGCAGCGTCGGCCGGTGGTGGCAGATCGACTCCAGAATTGGTGCAAAATCCATGTCCCCCACCGGGGGACTCGCGGGCGCCTGGGCGACAGGGTCACGAGGAGGCGTGGAGGCGTTCTCATCCTCGGAACCGCGATCTGGCAATGGGAGCGCGGGACCGGCGTCATGTTCGGCGGCGCGCGCCAGGCCGGGGATCGACGTCTGCCTCTCCAAGCGTTCCACCAGCGACCGAATATCGATCGAGCGGTCGAGGCGGGCCGCGCGCATGGCGAACATCTCGATCTCCAGGAGAGGTTGGGCTGATCCACGGCGCACGCGCTGGGCCAACTCGACGGCCATCAACAAGAGACGCAGCCAGTCATTCTCGTCCCGTGCGGTCGATGCCCGACGATACCGCTCCTGCTGATCGGCATTCAACGCCTCATCGGCGTACTCGTCCCCCAGCGACCGGGCGAACAGCAATCGCTTGAGATGCTCGGCGAGTTGACGGACGAATTGCGACAGGTCGCGGCCGGCACGGGCGACTTGGCCAATCACATCCAGCGCCCGCTGGGCATCGGCCGCGGCGAACGCATCGGTCAGGGCAAAGAGCATGTCGGAATCAACCAGCCCGAGCGCCTCGTTGGTCAATGCCGCCGTGATCGGCCCACCAGCGTACGAGGCGATCTGATCCAGAAGTGATTGCGAGTCGCGCAGCGAACCGGCGGCTTCGGCCGCGATGATGTCGAGCGCCTCCGGTTCGACGGCGATTCCCTCCGCCTGAGCAATCTTCTCCAGTTGGCCGCGCAGGGCGACTTGCGGGATGAGGCGGAAATCGAAGCGCAGCGCGCGCGAACGCACCGTAGGCGGCACGTCGTGCACTTCCGTCGTCGCAAAGATGAACTTTACCGACGGCGGCGGCTCCTCCAGCGTCTTCAGCAACGCATCGAAGGCGTTCTTGGAAAGACGGTGGACCTCGTCGATGATGTAGACTTTGAACCGGGCGCCGGCCGGGACCAGACGCGACGATTCCCGCAGCTCGCGCACATCATCGATGCCCGTATTGGAGGCGGCGTCGATCTCCAGAACATCGAGGCAGTTCCCCTGGGTAATGGCCATACACGTGCCGCATTGATTGCAGGGGGTCGGCGTCGGCCCCTGCTCGCAATTGAGTGCCTTGGCGAGAATGCGCGCCGTGGTCGTCTTACCGGTACCGCGCGGGCCGCAGAACAGGTAGGCGTGATGGATGCGCCCGGCGGCGATGGCGTTCTTCAGCGTCTGCGTGACCTGCGGCTGCGCGATCACGTCATCGAAGGTCTGGGGGCGCCACTTGCGGGCCAGGGCCAGGTACTCAGACACGGCAGCTCCCCGGCGGCGAGGTCACCTTCTGGGCGGCAACAAGGGGCTGAAAGCCCCTTGTCCTCATCGTGGTGGGTGGTTCGGCAATCCGCACGGGCAATCACCTGATCCAAATCATTGGGTTCGTGCACCCGTCGTCGACCGCGACTGCTCCGACCGGCCGGTTAGCCGGCTCCGACCGGGCCGTCTTGCGGCACACGAAGCGATCCGCTTACCGCTGCTACCTTCCGGTCCTGACGGGGTTGGGCGATTCTCCGTTGCGCAAGACCCGGTCCTCAACGCCACTGGACCGGTCTGCATCGGGGCGGCCGTGAGGCCTCGGACGGTCTTCGGCCCCGGTATAGCGGGTTCCGGGTACAGGGCACCGCTAACTCCCCACCTAGCACGAACCCGCGTGATTATACCATGGGTAGTCCCGCCGGGCAAGGGGTATGGACGGTTGGCTCCATGAGGCGTCGCGCAGCGAGATGGAGATGGCGGGATCAATGGAGGAATCGCGGACATCCGCCGACAAGAAACCTGTCGACAAATCGGCGCCATTTTGACATATAGACTGCAGATGGGTCGGCTCCGCACCATCATCTTGTCGGCGGTGGCATCCACGATGCTGGTGGCCTTCCAGGTGGCCCCACGTCTCCCCCTCTTCTGCGGAATACCCTGTGACAGGCCGGATCATGGCGCCGCTATGACGGAATCTGCACCGTGCCACTCTGATCAGGACAGTGCCCCAGCACCGGGTTGCCGCCACGGGACTCAAGACCGTTCTGGGGGAAATCAAAGAGCCGACGGGTTTCGGGGATGTCATCCGGCCCGATCGGATGGCCCGGGCAGCCATTGTGGTGCTTCGCCGGACACGCAGGAGGAATCCTCCCAGCGGCATTGCCGCGGTCACGCCACCAAGTGCCTGGGATGTCTTCCCACACGGCTGGCCTTCGAGGCGCCGCGCGAGTTGACGATTCGCAGGGCGGCGGGCCTGACCGCTGTGGATGAGCCGGCCACGGCTTCGCTTCTGGCCATGCAGCGCCGGTTTTTTCGGCTCCATGAACACTCGCCGCCGACCCTCTGCTGGGCATGCGCCGGAGGGCAACTTTGCCTCATGAATGGCCTGCTTCGGCTATGAGATGCGGGTTGTGGATGCCGACAGGGAACACATGAAGTTGGGCATCAAACCGATCTCAGGAGAAGACAGATGAACCTAAGGAACCGCATCATAGCGTCGGCGCTCGTGTTTCTGTTCGCCGTGTTCGTCACCTCGGCGACGGCCCTCATGGCCTGTGAGAAATCCGGCCAGAAGGACTGCAAGGCGAAATGCGCGGAGACGTGCAAGCACGACGGGAAGACCGAGTGCAAAGCCGAATGCAAGGACAAGTGCAGGGCCGAGTGCAAAGACAAGTGCAAGGCCGAGTGCAAAGACAAGTGCAAATGCGAGTGCAAGGACAAGTGCAAGGGTGGCCATGCCGGGCAGAGCAGCAAGGCAGGGCTTGGCCATGGTGATTCCTGTCCCATGCATGCGTCCGCGAGCTGTGTCAGTGCAGGCCCCGGTGCAACCGCTGCCGCGGACACGAAGGCCAAGGACAGCGACCCCGGCAGGAAGTGAGTCCATCGCCGGGCGCAAGACCGAGGGCCGGGAGAGACCTCCCGGCCCTCATCTCTTGGCACCCAAAGAAGCCGGGACCCGCACGCGGGCCCCGGCTGGCAATCTTGTGGAGCAGAGCGGGATCGAACCGCCGACCTGTACGTTGCGAACGTACCGCTCTCCCAGCTGAGCTACTGCCCCAGTGTTACCCCTGATCCGTGGGGATCAGGCGTGCCCGAATATATCGGAACGGCAGGCGGCTGGCAAGCGGTAGGCGTGAACGAACAACCTGCCAAGCTCCCACAGGGATAAACCGCAGATTGTCATGCCGAGCGTAGCGAGGCATCTGCTGTTCGCCGACGGTCAAGAAAAGCAGACCCCTCGCTGCGCTCGGGGTGACACAGTACGGTGCGGGCCTCAGATTCGACTCTGGTGCACGGCCGGCTACTTGATCTTCGCCAGCGCGGCCCTCAGTGCCTCGAAGTCGTGGCTATCCGCGACGTTGTACTGCGGATTCACGTAGGCAACGATCCCCCGGGAGTCGACAACATACACCGTGCGATTGTTGAGCCCCTTTTCCGGGTTGAAGCTGTCGTACAGGCGCGCGACGGCATGATCGTGATCACTCAGCAGCTCAAAGGGGAGGTTGTGGTGCTTCGCCCACTCGTGATGCGAGTAGACATAATCCCCGGAAATTGCCCAGATGCGGGCGCCCGACTTCCCCAAGTCGGCGATGGCATCGCGAAAGGAGCAGACCTCCTTGGTGCAGCCGCCGCTCCAATCCGCCGGGTAGAATGCCAGCACGATCGGTCCCTTGCCGACCTCCGCTGACAGAGTGAGCGGCGTCTGGGCGATCGAATCGCGCGTTGCGTACGGCAACGTGAAGTCGGGGGCATTCATTCCCACGTTGATCGGCGAAGCGGTGGAAACGGCAGTGGACATCAGAACCTCCGGGATCAGAATGAACGGGAAAATGGTCGTCAGTCTGGCGAGCACTCGCATCGTTGCCTCACAGTCCAGGGTCGGACTGGTGTCTCAAAACAATTCGGCAGCAATTTTGTTCTGATTTGTGGTATCATATACGGAGCGACGTCAACCGGGGACGGAAGTCTACGTGTGTCAAAAGATTGCCGGGAAATCGGATTCCGTCAATGGACCTGCTGCGCGGTGCTATATTTCACTTGGGCCGTGGCGACGCTGGCATATGTACGATGAGGCCGGGCGTGACGTGGGACGGTCCGTTTTCGTAACGGCGCTCGGATGGGAAACTCCATAGGGCCGAGCCGGCCGACGCTGAGGTGATACTGATGCATCGAATTGTCCGCAAAGAGATGGTGGCGCCGAATACGGCGATGTTCCATGTCGAGGCGCCATGGATCGCCCGTAAGGCGAAGCCGGGGCAGTTCATCATCGTCCGTTTGGATGAGATGGGGGAACGGATTCCGCTGTCGCTGTCGGGGTGGGATCCGGTGGCGGGGACATTGCGCCTGATCGTGCAGGCCGTAGGGTACACGACGATGAAGATGGTCGCCCTGAATGAAGGGGACTTTATCCTCGACGTGGCGGGTCCCCTGGGCGCACACACCCATCTCCCCCCCGAGGGCACGCTGGTGGTGATCGGCGGCGGTTATGGCGCCGGGGCGGTGCTGCCCAATGCGCACGAGGCCAAGTCGGGTGGACGGCGTGTCCTCGGGATCATCGGCGCCCGGACCAAAGAACTGGTGCTGATGGAACAGGAGATGCGCGCCATCTGTGATGAGACATTCATCACAACGGACGACGGCTCCTATGGGATCACGGGCGTGGTGACCGATGCGCTGAAGATCATCCTCGACCGGGAAAAGGTGGGCGCCATCCTCGCCGTGGGCCCGGTGCCGATGATGCGCGCGGTCAGCGACATGACAAAGCCGATGGCGATCCCGACTTTGGTCTCGCTGAATGCAATCATGGTCGACGGGACCGGGATGTGCGGCGGTTGCCGTGTGGTCGTGGGCGGAGAAACGAAGTTTGCCTGCTTCGACGGTCCCGATTTCGACGGACATGTCGTGGATTATGACCTATTGGTCCGGCGCCAGAAGATGTACAAGCCGCAGGAGGCCCAGGCGCTGGAACACGCCTGCAAGATAGATCAACAGGTCCGCGCTTTGCGCTGATCGCGTGAGGATCGAACGCAATGAACGAGAAGCCGAAACTGACCGCCAAGGAACGGATGAAGATTCCCCGGCAGACGATGCCGGAACAGGAACCGGAGGTCCGTCGCCACAACTTCTCCGAGGTGCCGTTCGGGTTCGATCCTGAGACCGCCAGGCGCGAGGCGCAGCGATGCATCGAGTGCCTCAAGCCGACCTGCATCGACGGCTGCCCGGTGCAGATCGACATCCCCGCCTTTCTGACCATGATCGCCGAGGGGAAATTCGCCGAGGCGGCGCAGAAGATCAAAGAAACGAATGTCCTGCCCGCCATTTGTGGCCGGGTCTGTCCGCAGGATGAGCAGTGCGAGAAGGTGTGCACGATCGGCAAGAAGGTCCGTCCCGTGGCGATCGGCGCCTTGGAGCGTTTTGCCGCCGATTGGGAACGCGCGTCAGGGAACGTGAAGATCCCGGATGTCGCGCCCCCGACCGGATGCCGGGTCGCCATCGTCGGATCGGGGCCGGCCGGTTTGACCTCGGCGTTCGAGTTGGCCAAGCGCGGCCACAAGGTCACGATTTTCGAAGCGCTCCACCGTCCGGGGGGAGTCCTGTTCTACGGCATTCCCCGTTTCCGTCTCCCCGGAGAGGTGATCGAGGCCGAGATCGCCGTGCTGCAGAAGATGGGCGTGGAGATCATCTTGAACTCACTGGTCGGGAAGCTGGTGACGGTCGATGAATTGCTCGAGGAAGAGGGATTCGATGCCGTCGTGCTCGGCACCGGAGCCGGTCTCCCCTGGTTCACCGGCCTCCCCGGTGAGAATCTCAACGGGATCTACTCTGCCAACGAGTGGTTGACGCGCATCAATCTCATGCGCGCCGATCAATTCCCGCAGGCGGCGACGCCGATTCGCTGCGGCAAGCGGGTGGCGGTGATCGGCGGCGGGAACACGGCCATGGATGCGACGCGCACGGCGCTCCGCCTTGGGCCGGAGAAAGTGTACCTCTTCTACCGGCGGACACGTGCCGAAGCCCCGGCGCGCACCGAAGAGATCGAGCACGCCATCCAAGAGGGCATCGAAATTCATTGGCTGACCGCCCCGACACGGTTCATCGGGGACGAGAACTCCTTCGTGAAGCAGATCGAGATTCAGCACATGGAGTTGGGCGAGCCCGATGCCTCCGGCCGCCGCAGGCCGGTCCCGGTCAAGGGATCGGAGGAGCTGTTTGACGTCGACACGGTGGTGCTGGCGCTCGGCTTCGGCGTCAATCCGCTGATCGCGTCGGTCACACCGGACATCAAGACCGACAAGAAGGGCATTGTCCAAGTTGAAGCGGCCACCGGCATGACCTCCAAGTCAGGTGTCTTTGCGGCGGGGGATGTCATCACCGGCGGCGCGACAGTGATTCTCGCCATGGGACAGGCGAAGGTCGCCGCGATCGGGCTGCACAACTGGCTGATCCGCCACAAGGGTCTCGACCTCCCGACCGAAGAGGTCCACTACGAGGCCGAGGCGGCAGCGAAGTAGGCAATTGCACGAATCGTCAGCTTCTGTAGGGGCGACCCGTCGGGTCGCCCTTCCGTTCTGTTCCGAGGGAACCGGGTGCCATGCACAAGCCCTCCGGCCCGCGGCCGGAGGGCTTGTGCGTGCCCGTGTTCCCGGGCGATGCGCACCCTTGTAGGGGCGGTTCGTGAACCGCCCGTCCTGTTCAGGGCGAACAGGCGCATCGCGATGCGCCCCTACAACGATCGATCATGGCACAGTGAGGCACGCACAAACGAGATTGTGCGTGGCAGCCGGTGCATTTCCAATTGTAGGGGCGACCCGGTGGGTCGCCCTCTTGGTTTGACCGACGAAGGGCGAGGCAGCGCCTCGCCCCTACCAAACAAACGACAAGGGGTTGCCCCCCCTGCCCGCGATGCCATCGTCTTGTCCCGAGGACAAGGGGCTTCAGCCCCTTGCGGTGGGCGGCTTGTCCCCAGCAAAGTCAAGGCGGATGGTCTGTGCTGTGTGTGCCCGCGATCTCCGATCGCGGCGTGCACGTCACCGCAGGCCATAGTTGTCCCGCTTCGCGGGACCGCGATCGGAGATCGCGGCCACGCATATCCTGTTGCCTATGCGGCGGGCAAAGCCCGCCCTACGATTTGCCGGACTGGTAGCGCTGTGCCAAGGCCTCGGCGGTCTTTTCGAGGAGCCACTGCGGGGTCGAGGCGGAACCGGAAATGCCCAGTGTCTCTATCCCTTCCAGCCACGCGGCGTCGACTTCTGCGGCGGTTTCGATCCAGTAGGAGCGCGGATTGACACCCTGGCAGACCTCGAAGAGCACGCGGGTGTTCGAGGAATTGCGGCCACCGACGAGGATGATCGCATCGCACGAGGCCGCGAAGGCACGCAGCTCGGACTCGCGGTCGGCGACGAAGGCGCAGATCGTGTTGCGCCAGGTCACGTCTTTGACCCGTTTCTGAATCGCCGCCAGCATCGTGTTCCACATCTCGTCGGAGATCGTGGTCTGCGCCAGGACATAGGTAGGACGGTCGGGGTCCAACTGCTCGACGTCGGCTTCATCGTGCACGACCTTCGCTTCGTTGTTGCAGTAGCCGAGGATGCCGATCATTTCCGCGTGGTTGGGCTTGCCGACCACGACCACCTGGTAGCCATCCTCGTGATATTTCTGCGCGAAGCGTTGCGAACGGGTCACGACCGGGCAGGTGCCGTCGACGATCTCCACATTTTGCCGACGGGCGCGCTCGAAGACCGAGGGCGGCTCCCCATGGGCACGGATCACCAGCCGCTGCGGCTGGCCGGTGTCGCCATTGCGGTCGAAGACAGAGTGGTCGACCTCCGACATCCCGAGGTCCTTGAGGCGGGCGATCTCGACGTCATTGTGAATCACGGCGCCGAGCGAGGCAGTCTTCACGCCGGCGGCGAGATGTTGCTCGGTCAGCCGGATGACCCGTTTGACGCCGCCGCAGGGGCCGGCCTTATCGTCGATGATGATTTTCAATGTCGTTACCAAGACGGCGGGCAAAGCCCGCCCTACATAGCCCAAAGATGATCAAGTTTATCGCTGGCGGCGGCCGTTGACCCTCGCAGATACGGTGCGCCGGGACGTGATGATGGGGGTCTCGACCGGGTTTGCCACCAAGATGGCATGGATGCGTTTCTCGATGCGAGCGGCGGACAATCCGGCCCAGTCGAGCAAGATCGGGCGCGCCCCATGGGGGACCAGACAATCCTCAACAGCAATCGTGTGCACCGCCGGGCGCTGCGGGCGCGAGGCGAATTCCTGCGCCACGGCCTGACCGAATCCGCCGCGCCGGTTGGCTTCTTCGATGGTCACAATGCACTGGTGAACAGCGGCGATCCGGCCCAGCATCACGGTGTCGAGCGGCTTGACGAAGCGGGCATTGACGACTTCCGTGTTGATGCCGGCGGCGGCGAGACGACCGGCCACATCCAATGCCGTGCGCACCATGGCACCGACCGCCAAGAGGCACAAATCACTCCCCTCCTGCAGCACCTCCCATTCCCCGATCGGCAACGGTCGATATCGTTCGTTTGAGTCGAACCGCCATGCCGTGTCTTTGGGATAGCGGATGGCAAAGGGACCGTCACTCCAGGCCAGTGCGGAGAACAGCAGGTCGCGCAGTTCGTTGCCGTCTTTCGGAGCGGCGACCGTCATCCCCGGCACACAGGAAAGATACGCAATGTCGAGATTGCCGTGATGTGTGGGACCGTCCTCCCCGGCCAACCCGCCCCGGTCGAGGCAGAAGACGACCGGGAGCTTCTGCAGCGCCACATCGTGAACGAGATGGTCGAAGGCACGCTGAAGGAACGTCGAGTAGATCGCGCAGACGGGTCGGAACCCCGCCGCTGCCAGCCCGGCGGCGAACGTCACCGCGTGTCCCTCGGCGATGCCCACATCGAAAAAGCGATCGGGGAAACGTTCGGAGAACGGAACCAACCCTGTCCCCGTCGCCATGGCGGCGGTGATGGCGACGACGCGAGGATCACGCTCGGCCAATTGCAGCATCACCTGACCGAAGACATCAGTGTACGGCGGGACCACCGTGATCGGTCTGGTTGTCTCCGCCGCGGTGGCGGTGGGGGCCGGTTGCGCCGGTCTGGCTTTGACTCCATGCCAGGCGACCGGGTCCTTCTCGGCCGAGGAATGGCCGCACCCTTTGCGGGTGATCAAGTGCACGAGGACCGGACGACGGAGCTCTTTGGCGCGTCGCAGCACCGGGAGAATGTCCGCCAGATTGTGGCCGTCGATCGGGCCGATGTACTTGAATCCCAGATCTTCAAAGAGCATTCCCGGCGCGATGAATGTCTTCAGCGACTCATCGACGCGACGGGCGAGCGATTGCAGCCGATTATGAAACGGTGCCTTCCCCAACGCCGCCCAGATGTCGCGCCGAATCTGGTTCAACCGCGGATCGGCGATGATCTCCGCCAGGTAGCGGGAGATGGCGCCGACGTTGGGCGAGATCGACATGCGGTTGTCATTGAGAATCACCGTGATGTCGGTCCCGCTGGCGCCGGCGTTGTTGAGCCCTTCGTAGGCCAGCCCCCCGGTCATCCCGCCGTCGCCGATCACCGCCACAACGCGGTAGTCTTCCCTGTGGCGGTCGCGGGCGATGGCCATCCCCAGCGCCGCCGAGATCGAGGTCGAGGCATGGCCGGCGCCGAACGCGTCGTACGGGGATTCATCACGACGCAGGAAGCCGGAAATCCCCTCGAAGCGACGGATCGTCGGCAACAGGTCACGTCGTCCGGTGAGGATCTTGTGGACGTACGCCTGATGCCCGACGTCCCAGACAATCTTGTCGCGCGGGGCATCATAGAGATGGTGCAGAGCCACGGAAAGTTCAACGGCGCCGAGCGAGGAGGCGAAGTGCCCGCCGACCGCACCGATGACGTCGATGATGTAGTGGCGGATCTCCGCGCACAACTGCTGGAGTTCCTCCAGCGTGAGTCGCTTGAGGTCCGCCGGGGTGTTGACCGTCGCCAAGAGGGCGAATTGCGGGTCGATTTCTCTCATCTGCTTTTCGACTGGGAGCGCGGCGCGATCTTTCGTGTCACGATCGGTCCGGGATGCCGTAGCGACCGACGATCTCGTGCACACGATCGCCGATCGCCAGCGCATCGTCCCATTTGCGTTGCCACATGTTGCGGCCAAAGATCAGGCCGGTTCCCCCCGCCTTCATGCAGATCTCGACCTTCTCCAGAAGGTCCTTGTCGCCCAGCTTCGAGCCGCCGGAGAAGAGCACCATGCAGCGTCCCGCCGAGCGGACGGCCTTTTGCGCCATCGCCAGCTCGTCGGTAGGCAACGTCGGATAGGGCTTGGGGGAATCGGTGGACGTTCCCTTGGGGAGGTTGATCTTCACGACATCGGCGCCGATCTCCTCGGCGACGCGGGCGGCATAATCGACGGCGTACAAGCTGTCGCGTCCCCCCTTCTTGTCGATCGCCTCACCGCGGGGGTAGGACCAGACGATCAGGGGCATCCCGTAGCGCTCGCAATCGACGCGGACGGAGTTCAATTGCGCGATATCGCGATCCTGTGACGGTGAACCGACGAAGAGCGTGTACCCCACGGCATCGGCACCCAAACGAACGGCGTCGAGAACGGTTCCCGTCAGAGAGGAAAACGCCTGCGCCTCCGAGGGAATGCATGTCCGGCCGTTGACCTTCAACACCAGCGGGATGCGTCCCGCGTACTTGGGGTAGTACCTCTCGGCCAGGCCAACATGGATCGCCACGCCGGAATAGCGACCGGCCAGACCGAGACGAAAGATGTAGTCGGTGTCGAGGGAATCGGGATTGTCAAAAAAATCCACGGGTCCGTGCTCGAGCCCCTGATCGAGGGGCAGAAACAGCAGTGTGCCATTCCCCGGCCCGAACTGATAGAGCATCCGGTACAGACGCGCCTTTTTGCCGGCGGAAATCTCCAGATCCCACAGGGACGGCCGGGATACTCTGGCCGTCGCCGCCGCGCCTTTTGTCATCGTTGCGGTCGCCATGTAATTCCACCCTCCTGCAACTGTTAACAGGGGCCCGCCTCAACGGCCCCCATCTCGACGGGAGATACACCGCCTTGGGGGTCGCGTCAAGCGGATTCAACCCTTGGCGACGCCGCCGGTGGTGTCCACGCCCGGGACTGTTATATCATCGGCCGTATCGGGTGGTTTCCATTCGAGTGAAGCGACGACACGCCGCAGCGGATCGTGGAATTGCGCCTGGATGTTTCGCGCCAACCCGGAGGCGCGGGTACGGGCGATGGCAGAGTGGCGGAACTCGCGACCGAACTCATCCTCGGACAGTGACACCCAATGCTCTCGAGGCGGGCAGAGACAATCGGCACGGGGCAGAAAGGCGCGCTCGGACGTCGGGCGCCCGAACTTGTTCCAGGGACACACATCCTGGCAGATGTCGCACCCGAAGATCCAGCCGTCGGATCGCTCGGCGATCTCCGCGGGGATATCATCGTGCGATTCGATGGTCCAATAGGCGATGCAGCGGTTGGTGTCGACGACATACGGTTCGGTGATCGCGTCGGTCGGGCAGGCGTCGAGACAGTGCGTGCAACTGCCGCAGAAGTCGCTGTGCGGCGCATCCGGCGGCAACTCGGCGGTCGTGATGATCTCCGCCAGAAAGACCCAGGATCCCATCCCACGCGTGATCAGGCAGGCATTTTTGCCGATCCAGCCGAGTCCGGCACGCTGCGCCCACGCTTTTTCCATGACCGGCCCGGTGTCGCAGTAGGAGAGGAACTGCTCGCCGGGGAGCCAAGTCCGCAGACGTTCGAGCAGCGCGTCGAGCTTCCGCTCCAGAACACGGTGGTAATCCTCCCCCCAAGCGTACCGTGACACCTTCAGGGAGCGACAGCAGTCGTTGCCCGCCACCGGGGTGTAGTAGTTGACGGCCAGTGAGATCACCGTGCGGGCGCGCGGAAGTACTTTGGTGACGTCGGCACGACGGTCGGCATGGCGCGCCATCCAGGTGAGTCCGCCATGATACCCGCGTGTCAACCAGGAAAACAGACGATCGCGGTCGTCGTTCTCAACCTCGACGGCGGCCAAACCCACAGCGTCGAAACCCAGTTCCGCCGCTGCCGCCAACAGCCGCGCCTTCGCTCCCTGTCGTGACGATTGATCCATCATGCTCCTCGACTGCCTGCCGCCGCTGTCGGGCCAGGATGCTCGCCGCCCTGGAAGATCTGGCAGGTACCCCGCAGATGCTCCCGCGAGAGACGGTAGCGCTCATCCTCCGGCATGACGTTGAATTCACGGCTCATGACGCCGTACCCGAAATCATAGCCGATGATGGCGGTCGCGGTGAAATTGACCGCCTCCATCGCCAGTTCCCGCAGATGCACGCACCCCTGGCCGCCGCCGACCCGGTGCGAGATCTCCTTCATGACCCCACGCCCGATCACCAGACCGACCAATTCCCCCGCTTTCGCTGTCACCAACGGGCACAGCGTGTGCGGGTGGTTGGCCATCTCCGCGTGCGCGGCCGTGATTGACTTTGTCTTGGGGTTCACCATCAAGTCGAGCCGGATGAGATGATAGGGATCGAGGAACGAGGCGCCGACCGAGATCATTCCGTCGGGAGTCTCGAAGATCTCAATGGAGATGTCGCGCTTCGAGACCAGCCGACCGCGCGGCATGGGAGGCGCCGTGTCTGAAGGAGAACCGTCTTCCATCGTCCCAAGCTTGCCGTTGGAGCGACGCCGCGACCCTGTGGACCGACACGCCGCCTTGCCAACGCTCATATCTACGCAGGAATGTCGATGGACGTTGAATCGCATTCGCGACCGCCACACACCGTGTCGGAGAGGGAATGCTCGCGGCGCTAATGGTGCAACTATTCACAAACGTTTTGTGGCGTGGTTCGTAGCGAACAACCGGCCTCATCGCGGCCGAGAAACACCATGCCCCGCGACCACGTGCCGCGGGGCATGGTATCACAGCACCGAGTCCGGATGTGTCAGGCCCCGGGCCCTGACGTCGAGTCCGGACGAAGGCACGACCGCTCCCACGATCCGGAGAAGAACCCGCCGTTCCAATCGACACCTTCGAATCCCATCTGGCCCGGACCTTGTCTGTCGCGAACGCCGGCTTCACGCGGTGCGGCGTGCCAACGACCGTGCAGCGTCCCGACCGGCAGTCCATCACGCGCCGCCCAGATACCGGCAAACCATCCGGAGTTGGCGTCATTGGGATCTTCGCCCCAAGTGCCGCGCAACAGACCACGCACATGACCCGCCGGGCCGATGTACTTTCCGAAGAAGACACGCTCGCCGTTGGCGCGAATGCCGAAGTGACCGCGCAGGTGGCCAGTGAGAGCACCATCCGTGCTCATCCACTTGCCGAAGAAGTGTCCGACGCTGTCGGAAGGACGTCTCGCCCAGACACCTTCGAGCGGCCCCCCGCCGCAGGGTTCGAGGTCCAATTCACGTCCGTTGAAGGCGATCTGATTGCCGAGTTGGTCCACGGTGACCATCTCGTCGAGCGATGCCAGCTCATCGATCGAGAACGAGTGCGCGTAGGGTGTGGTCGTGAACTCCAGAGCGTTGGCCGGCCAGTTGGAATCCGGAGGAACGGGCGGATCGATGATCACCAAGAGCAGTCCGTCGAAATTGACGCTGGTCGCGGAGACCCAGTCCAGGCGACTGCGATTCTCCCGTGGACGGACGACATAGTCCTGCCCACGCTCGAAGCGAATCAACCGCCGTACGGCAACGGCACCACGTCGCAGCCGGACCGATCCTGACCAGTCGGTGACCGTGGTGTTGGTCGAATCTCCTGCCAGCATCCCCCAGCGGATCGCCAGACGGAACACCCGGGCACCCGGCAGATCCATCAGCGAATCGATCTGTTCAGAGGCGAACGAAGGGTCTGAGAGCGGTTCATCCTCTGCCAGGTACGCCGCCATTGTGGCATCGCCAAACACGGGGGCTTCATCGGCATCGTCATAGCCGCCGAAAGCGGACGACAGATCGAGGTCGCCCGATGTACGTGAATTGACGGCGGGGTCACCGGAGCACCCGGCTACCAACAAGCCCACGGCAGCCATTTGAATCCAGGTGGTCGCCAACCATTTTTGTCTCATTGCTTGCTCCTTTCGTGACATTGCCATGACCACAAGTCCCATGCTCTGGGCCGAGCCATTCTGCAACGACTCTGCCAACCAGCACGCCGTCGTGCGACACTTGAGTACAAAGCCGCAACCCATTGCCACAACACGAGATGGGAGATCCCTTGAATCCGCGCCACACCCTTGAGGTGGTAATGACGAAATAGACAGTTGTACCATTCGGATCATCACTGCTCCTTTCGGACATGTGGGGACAGGTATACAGGCGACGACTTCTTCCCTGGCTGGTGACAGTCGTGATGCTGGCCATCCTGGCCGGCATCAACCTCGGATATCGCCGCATCCTCGGGGAGTTCTATGCCGCCCTGAACGAAGAACTGGGGGAACAACTCTCAGGACTGGCAGAGACCTTCGCGGCGTCGATCCCGGCGGAGATGGTGTCGGAGGCCATCGGTTCGGAGAGTGCGTTCTCGCCGGAGGCGTTCGTGCGACTGCGCGAACAGACGCGGGAATTCGCCCTCGCCAATCGTCTTGTCTCGGCCACGATCCTCGACACGCTGTGGCAGGATCCCTTCGCTGCCGAATCCGATTCGCTGGGGGCGATTGTCTTTTCCGCCCTCGACCGCAAGGGGCGGGCGGCGCTGTTGTCGGGATTGCCGTGGGTGTCGGAAACATACCGTTGGCACGGGGCGTACTACCGTAGCGCCGCGGCACCGATCAGCGATTCATCGGGAGGGCCCCCGGTCGGGATCGTGCGGATTGAGGCCGACGCCGGGTACTTCGCGGCATGGGACCAACTGGACTCACTGTCATGGTGGGTTCATGCCCTCTCGGTCCTCTTCGCCCTGGCCCTGGTGGGTCTGTTCATATGGTATGGTCGCATCACGCGGCACTGGGAGGCCGAGCTACTGCGCTCGGAAAAGCTGATCGGGCTGGGACGGCTGGCGGCGACCATCGCTCACGAGATTCGCAATCCACTCGGTATCATCAAGGCCACGGCGCAACGTCTCGAGCGACTGGAACGGCAGCCGTCAACCGATCGCGCGCATCAGACGGAGTTGCTGCGCTTCATGCCGGCCGAAGCCGACCGACTCGACCGCATCCTGAGTGGGTACCTGCGTCTGGCTGACCCATCGGCGACACACCGCACGTCGGTGACAATGGAGGATGAGCTCCCCCGTTGGCTGGAGACGCTCAAAGCCGGCATCGGCGGGGCGGGGCGCTGGGAGTTGCAGGTGGAGCCGACGGGGCCGATCATCGTCGATGCGGAGGCGCCACGGCAGGTGTTGATGAACCTCCTGCGCAATGCCCTCGATATCAGTCCGCCGGAAGAGCCGGTGCGAATCCAATGGCGACCGGCGGGGCCGGGATGGGGTGAACTGGTCGTCGCGGATCGGGGGCCGGGAATCCCCCGGCGACTTCGCCAGCGCGTGTTCGAACCATTCTATACAACGAAGACAACGGGATCGGGGCTTGGCTTGTACGCCGTGATGATGATGGTCGAGCGAGACGGCGGTACGATTCGAATCGGGCACAATCCCGGCGGCGGTGCGGTGTTCACGGTCCGGTGGCCGCTGGCACGGGATCGCACAAGCAATGACCGTGTGACAGGGTGAACAAGGCTCCCTCACCCGATCCGTCCTCCGGACGGATCGACCTCTCCCGGAGGGAGAGGTTACGGTGTCCTCCCCTGCTTACCGTTTGGAGTCGAGCCGTGAAGATCGTGAGGACATATGGCACGCATACTGATCGTCGATGACGAGGAACGCATCGGTCTTCTGCTGTCGGAGACGCTCTCCGACCTGGGGCATCAGGCCGCTTACGTGACCGATGGAACCCAGGCGCTCGCCAAGATTCGTCCCGGCGCCTTCGATCTGGTGATCACCGATCTTCGTATGAGCCCGGTGGAGGGGATGGAGATCGTGCGCGCGGTGGCCGCCTTGGGCGGCGGGACCGATGTGGCGGTCCTCACGGCCTATGGATCGACCGCCTCCGCGGTGACCGCCATGAGGGCCGGCGCCGTCGACTACATCGCGAAGCCACTCGACCTCGATGAGATGACGTTGTGGGTGGAGCGCTGGGAGAAGACCCGTCGCTTGGACGCGCGCGCCGAGCAACTCGATGCCGATCTGCGCGCGTTGACGGACGATGAGTTCATCGGCGCCGCCCCGGCGGTCATGCATCTGCGCCTCTTGATCGAGCGCGTGGCGCCGGCGGACGCCACGGTGGTCATCACCGGCGAGTCCGGCACCGGCAAGGAGCTGGTGGCGCGGGCGATCCACAAGGCATCGCCGCGCGCCCAGCGGGCATTCGTCGCCACCAACTGCGCCTCGCTCACGGAGACGCTTTTGGAAAGCGAGTTGTTCGGGCATGAGAAGGGCGCCTTCACCGGGGCGATCAAGCAGCGACCGGGACGCTTCGAACTGGCCGACAAGGGAACACTGTTTCTTGACGAAGTGGGTGAGATTTCACCGGGATTCCAGGCGAAACTGCTGCGGGCTCTGGAGCAGCGGGAGATCGTGCGGGTCGGCGCCGCCGAGCCGATCGGAGTCGACGTGCGCGTCATTGTCGCCACGAACAAGGACCTCGCCGCGATGGTGGCGCAAGGGCGCTTCCGCGAGGACCTCTTCTTCCGCCTGAATGTCTTCCCCATCCACGTTCCGCCACTGCGAGAGCGCCGGGAAGACATCGCGGTGCTGGCGGAGCACTTCCTCCGGAAGCTGCGCTACGGCGGACCGAGGCCATCGCGCGCGGTGATGGAGAAACTCCAGTCGTACAACTGGCCGGGGAACATCCGCGAATTGAAGAACGTGCTGGAGCGAGCGGTCATCCTCGCCGGCGGTGAACCGATCGGCAGCGAACATCTTGCCCTCCTCCCCACCCTGACGCCACCGGGGAGGGATGCGGCCAAGAGCGCCGTCTCGACCGCCTCCGAGTCGTTACCACCGACCCCCGGACAGGGATTGGCCGATGTCGAGAGACAGATGATCGAAGAAGCGCTGCGCACTGCGGGCGGAAACAAGAGCGACGCGGCGCGGCGACTGAAGATCACGCGCCGCGTCCTCTACGCCAAGCTGAGGCGGTACGGGTTGGACGCATGAGCTGCGGCGCGGAGAATCGGCGCATCGGAGTCTCTGATTCGGGGCCGACGCTGATGAACTGGACGGTTCAAGTGTTCCGACCGGAGCAGATCGTTACATGAATGCAAGACGTTAGATGACGACTACAATCAGTTGTCATACAATGCGTTGACAGCAATACCGTCGCCGAATCCTCCTGGCATGCAGTTTGACTCCCTGGTGATTGACGAAAGATCGGTGTCAGAACAGGAGCCAAACATGAGACAAAAGCGATTGCTGATTATCCCCTTCATCCTGCTCGCGCTTGGGTGGGTCGTCTGCATTCTCTGCTTGCCGGCCACGGCCGCGGCACAAAACCGTGTGGATGTCAAAGCCGAGATCGAGAAGACCGACCGCCTGTGGGAAAGCGCCCGCGACGTGCTGCCAAAATCCGGGCCGCCGCCCGGGGAACCGGGTCTAAAGCGGGTGGAGCAGTTACAGGATGAGGCCCGAGAGGCACTGAAGCAGGGCGATCTGCGTCGGGCGGAGGATCTGACGCATGATGCCCGCAATCTGGTCTTGGAAGCGTTGGCAGGTCTGCGCCGCGGAGACGAATCCGCTGATGGCGTCAGACGCGAACTGGAGCAGACCGACCGGGTTCTACAAGACGTCCATCAACGGATCGGGGCTGCCCCCCGACCTGCTGAGGCGAATCGTCTGAGGGCGGCCGAGGCCCTGCAATCGCGTGCCTGGGACATGTATCACCGTCGTGAGTTGCGTCCGGCATTGAAACTGACGCTTGAAGCTCGTGATGCCCCGGCGCGTCTTGATCAGCGCGGATCGCGCGGCCGTTGGGGTGCGATGGGAAACGAGGCCGCGCGCGGTCGACGCAGAGAACGGATCATGGACCGTCTGGGACAGGCGATGGAAAGACTCGGGTCGCGCGCCGAGCCGGACAACCGGGTAGCACAAGAACAGTTGGACTTGGCCCGCAGCAGCTATGCCGCTGCAGAGGGAGCCATCCGAGATGAGCGCTGGGCCTTGGCGGAGCGGTACATCCGACAGACGCGCGAGGCGCTGCTCCGTGCGGCCGGTGCGGTCGAGCGCGATCTCCGCCATGAAGACATCGCCGCCCTCTTGGAAGACGCCGAACGTCGTCACGAGGAAATGGCGCAGGCAGTCCATGAAGACGGCTCACCGCAATTGCAGGATCGGTTGAAGCAGGCGGGCGACGATCTGCACGAGGCCGGGGTCGCCCTCGATACCGGGGCCTTGCGCGAAGCACTGATCCGGACACGTGCGGCGCTGGACCTGATGGACCGGATCAGCGAAGAGCTCGAGCGGTAGGACATGTTCGGACCGAGGAGTGCATCGGGAGCGCCGAGCTCCTGACCGACTGTCCACGATCTCGCCTGTCGTAAATCCGCTTGCCGCCCCCTGCGAATCCTGCCGGAACGGCGCAAAAAAAACCTGTTGCGTCATTTCGGAATGGCCCTTTCTTGATGGTTAGAAATGCGGTTTGAGGGAGTTGGGGCTGACAGTGAATGCATCCGACCAAGGCGCAGGCCGAGGGTGAGAGCATAAGGACTTCCACACCCCGATGGGGTGAGCCGCACCAAATCCTACCTAATACCTGGGATGATGGGCCCGGGCCTCGGCCCGGGCCTCATTATTTTGTACGTGGTCGCCAAGCGAAGGATGCAGAATCGCATCAGTCGGACTTGCGGAAGCTCGCCAGTGCTATCCGTTCGTGCTTGCCGACCAGATCATTGACACGGATGGTCAGGACATACTCCCCGGCAGGCAGAGTGCTGATGTCCAGCGTGCCGACGCGGGACACCTGACGGGTCGATGAGGACAGGGTTCCCGGCTCGACTTGATGCAGTTGTTCGGTCCCGTCGGCGGCGCTGATCACGTAGCTGACTTCGTACTGAGTCTTCCCCTGCTTGTCGAGCAAGAGGTTGTAAACCTCGAAGTAGAAGGCGAGCGACTGGTCGGGGAGATAGACGCGTGAGGGCAGCGGCATGACCATGTGGTCGCCTCGCACGAACAGCGAACCGGGCTCATAGATCGACCAGACGAACGACGCCATTTCGATGTCGGAGATCTCCTGGACTTCGGGCACGATGTACGCCGGGAGGCGGAAGGTCTTGATGTATGTGCCGGTCTTCCCGGTGCAGAGGTCGTTGATCGTGACGGCCAGCGCGAACCGTCCCGGCGGCAGGTCGATGGTCTTCTGTTCCACCATCAGTTGGTGAGTGGGGCCGACCGGTCCGACCAGACGGTGGATCAGCCCCTCTTCACCGAAGACTTCTCTTTGATCTTGATCACGGACAACGAGGGTCCGGCGCAGGGAGATGGACGCAGAATCGCTGTCTCGTCCCAGCTCGGAGAGCGGGTATCCGAGATTCACATCGACGCGCCAATGGCGGCCCTCGCCCCGAAAGCGAACGACATCGAGGGCGTAGTCGATCAAGTTGCGGCCGTACTCGTGGTAGTATATCGCCGGTTGCAGATCGATGGCGCGCAGACGTGAGGCATAGAACTCCCCCATATCCTGGCGCCGTGCCTCGGGATCTGTCACCGGCACCAACTCATAGAAGCCGAAGCCACGCTTGTCTTCGAACTGAAAGGACTGGTCCCAGCGGTAGTAGGTCCAGACTTCGCTGGCGGCGCCTTCGGTGTTGAGCGGTGTCATGAACGGATCGTCATCGCGACCGCCCCCACGACCACCGGGCGCGATGACCTCGTCGCCATCGGGACCGACCCGTCGGATCAAGCGCTCATCGGGTTGACCATAACGGATGTATACCTCTCCCCGATCGTCCCAAGGTGGACCGCCTTTGCCGCCGGTGCCAAACAGGTAGATGGCATGGTAGACGCGGCGTTCATGGTCGATCTGGAATTCGTTTTCGGGTGTGGTCGGAGTCGGGTCATGGTCGGTCCAGAAGCGGCGCAGCCATTCGCGCGACTCGGTGGTGTCGGTGATCGTCACGTACTCGGCAAATCGCTCCGGACCGAGGAGCGCCTTGAGGGCGGCATCGCGCTGGCGTTCGGTCAATGGGGGACGCTCACCGACAAACTGCCGCTCGCCGGCGCAGGAGGCGAGGCAGAGTGCAGACAGTGAGAGCAGAACCCGAAAGAGCGTGGAACTGCGATTCGGGTGTTGAGCGCCGCGTTGACTCTTACCTGCCAAGGGCACGATCTCCATCACCCGATTCACCTCTGGCGGATCGACCTCTCCCAAAGGGAGATGTACTCCGCGACGCAATGCTGTCCCATGTTTGACACCTGCCAAGCAAAAACCCCGACCGGTGGGCGGTCGGGGCTCGCATCTCTTGGTGCCGAAGGCGGGATTTGAACCCGCACACCCGTAAGGGCACTGCGCCCTGAACACAGCGTGTCTGCCAGTTCCACCACTTCGGCGCCGGGGGGATTATCGGCATTTGCGGCGCGGCGGGCAAGGCGATTTTGGCGCGCATCTGGCCAGCCGATCCATTGCGGGCGGCCACACCGGGCCGCCCCTACGAACATATTGCGATTCTACAGTAGGGGCAGGCCTGTGTGCCTGCCCAAGAGTGCCGTCAGTTCTCCGGGACGGCGGTCATCTGGTAGCGGACGATGCGATTGTTGCCGGTGTCGGCGATGAGGATGGTTTCATCGAGGACGGCGATCCCGGAGGGTGACGACAGACCCAGCGAATCGGTCCCCTGTTGCCCGAAGGCGAGCACATAGCGGCCGCGCTTGTCGAAGACCATCACCTGGGCGGCCTCGCGGTGCAGGATATAAACGTTGCCCAAGCGATCGGCGGCGACCGTCTTGTAGTCCGCCAAGGTGCGATGATAGACGTCGGCCGAGGCGTCGGTGATCACGGGGAGTTTGGTGGAGCCGTCAAAGTACTGCACGCCCTGCTCAGGGCCGTACTGGGTGACGATCAGCCGGTATCCTCCGGTCCCGACCGGGGATGTCGCCACACCGGTGGCCGCATAGACTTGGCCGATGGCGGAGCCGCGCCGGAACACATTTGACAACTGCGGGTAGCCCAGAGTGAAACGCAGGATCTGCCCGGACCAGTCCTCGTTCACATAGAACCAACCGGCCGCATCGGGCGAAGAGGTGATGTCCAGCAGGCGCGGCAACAGCCACATGCAGATCGAGTCCCCCTTCCCGATCGGGCGGCAATACTGAAAGGAATCGGCATCGGCGAACGCCACGAAATCGCCATGAGCAAGGAAGCGTCGCACCCAGACGGTGCGGGTGTTGTTGACGGCGACCAGGTTCAGACCCCGATCCTGAGTCACGGCGACGGGGCCGGGCATTGTGTATTGTTCAAGGAAGTTCCCCTCCGTATCAAGACGGACGACCCGATTGTTGACCGAGTCGCAGACGTAGATGGTGCGGTCGTACCCGACCGAGACGCCCCGCGGTCGCACGAACGGAATGCCGCCCGCCCCTGTCCAATGAGGGACAACGGCGATGTAGACGGTGTCGAGGAGGCGGCCGCTGGGGTCATTCTGGATGCCGGTCGGGAGAGGGATCTTCTCGCCGCAGCCGACGACGAGCACAGCACCCGATAGGATGGCTGTACCAAGACAGACGCATGTTGGCAGAATGGACCGCATGGTCTTCACACTGTCATCATCTGACGGAATGCTCGCCGCCGTCGCAAAGCAGACCCCTCGCTCGGCTCGGGGTGACAAGGGCCACGCTGTTCCAAGAGTGGGCCTGTCGTTCCGAGCGCAGCGAGGAACCTGCTGTTCTCGCGACCTGACCGCTCCTACCTTTCGTATGGGTCTCCGAGTTCTTCACCAGCTCCATTTCACACCGAACAGCCAGTGCAAGGGATCATCGTAACCTGCCGGGTCGTCCCAGATCGGCAGGTTGTATCCGGTCGGGGCGGTCTCAAAGAAGTTGTCGCCGGTGGGAATCGGCTCGCCGCGTCGATAGGCGTCGCCGGTCACCGGGTTGATGAGCGTGATGTTGCGGTGGTTGAGCAGATTCGTTGCGGCGATCACCAGCGACAACGTCGTGTGGCCCAGCTTGAAGTGCTTCTCCCACGTAACGTCCAGGGAGCTCCAGCACGGGCCGAGTTCGGAATTCGGAGCGCCGGTGCGGAAGTAGACCGTGTCCGCCGTGGCCGTCACCGAATCGCCGTAGGGTGTGAATCGCTTCCCGGCTTCGGCCCAGAATGAGACATTCAAATCCCAGTTGCGCCAAAGTCCGAGGCCGAGAATGCGCGGACGATTGTCGCCTCCGAATGTCAGACCCGCGGTCAGCGCCACGCGCCAGGGTTTGTCCCAATCGAGGCGGACTTCCTCGAAGAGAACCTCGCTCTCTCGTGTCTGACGTCCGCGCCAGATGTCCGAAGGAAGGGAATGCTCGCCGGTGACCCGCGCCAGGTTCAGCATCCCCGTGGCATGGAATGTCGGGCGGACACGTCCTTCGAGCGTCAACTCCACCCCGCGCGAGAGCGCCGACTGGCGGTTGGCATAAGCATACCAGAATGTCTCGGGAGCATCCGGATCGGGAACCACAACGGTGGCGGCGATGTAGTCTTTGACTTCACGTTGGTAGACGCTGACTGTCAAGGCCCAGTCGGGTCCGCGCAGCCACTTGATGCCGCCTTCGATGGCGGTGGTCCTCTCGGGTACCAGAGCCGGATTCCCGAACAACTGGAAGGTGGCGGGAGAACGGGACTTCAGCTTCGCATACAAGTAGCGGGGATTCGGCCTCTGGGCCAGGCGATCGTAGGAGACATAGAGCGATGCCGACGGTCCCAAGGCAAACGAGAGACCGACGCGTGGCAGGACCCATCCCTGGGCTTGATGGCCGAACACAGTGGACGTGTGGGCGAGGAACTCCTCCCTCATCGTGGGAGTGATATTCGGCAAGGTCGTGTCGTTGACGGCATCCTCCAGATATGTCCCCGGCCACCAGAGTTCTCCGCGCAGGCCGACGTCGAGAACCGCCCCCTGGAAATTGAACCGGCTCTGGAGCCACCCGGCACCGGAGGCGGGATGGGCGCGATAGTAGTCGGTGTTCAGCCCCCCTAATCCGATCCAAGGGCGGAAGATGTCGATCACCTGCACGGTGCCGGAGGAACCCTCGCTTCCGACCGACAGATTCCAATTCGGCCGCGGCGTCCAGCGCAGGTCGGCCTTCAGTGTCTGGGTCTCGGCATAGTGGTCGTACCATAAGTCGCCGTCGCCGACGTCATAGAAGCCGTCTCCTTTTTGAATGGTGAAGAATGTCGAATCGGGGGTCACCTCCACGATGGCCGGGCCGGTGTCCTGCGGCGGCAGGTAGAGATCAGGGCTTTTGCCGTTGGCGTCGGCATGCAGACGGGAGAAGACCCGAGCGGCGCTTACGGTCAATGCCGCATTCTCTCCGGGGCGGTACTCCCAGTGGAATTGCTGTGTGTTCGCCTGGCGTGTGAATGTGTCGTAATCCTGTAAGTTACGAGCATAGGCGTAGGGCCAGCCATAGCTGTAGGTGGCGGTGCGGATCCACGTGTCGAGCACGCTACGGTCCTGGCCGATGTTCGTCTCGCCCGAATGCAGGAAGACCAGACGGTGATGCGGTGTGACGCGCCAAGAGAGCTTGATCAGTGCATGGTAGCGGTCCTCCGAGCGCGGCGTCCAGCGGCTGCCTCCCCACACCGACGAACTGGGGTGACCCGAACCCATGTGCGTGTCGGTCAGGGCGCTTCCCAGGTTCAATACGAAACCCGGCTCCAAGCGGGGATCGTGGGAGACGGACGGCAACCCCAGCGCGTTGAGCGGACCCGAGAGGGATAATTCCGCTCCATCAGAGTTCCAATCGCCCGCGGCGCTGGGCGCGAGACGGTCGGTCGTGTAGGTCACCGTAGCGGTGAGATGAGTCTCCGGATTGCGGGTGTCGATAGCGACAAGGCCCGACGAGGCGGCGCCATTGTCCGGGCCGATTCCCCCGGTCTGCACCTGCAGGCGCTCGATGGCCCGCGGCGACAGTTGTACCGCCATCCCCTGGCGGAGAAACGGATCGGTGACGGAGATACCATCGACCGTGTAGTCGGTCTCATAGGTCCGCCCGCCACGAATATGGACCTCGCGATCGACCTGCGTCACACCCGGTTGCTGCATCACCGCCTCCATCGGCGTGATGCCGGCGCCCTGCGCCAGCTCGGCGCCGGTGACGGCGCGCCGAGTGGCGGGCTCATTGACATCCAGCAGCGCCCGCTCTCCCAGGACGACGATCTCTTCACCCAGAGGGAGGATCGTGGCGGTGAGGCGGACCCGTAGTTGCGTGGCCGTGTCCGGCCGCACGCGGACATTCTCCTGCCGCCAGCGGATGTAGCCGATCATCGAGATTTCCACGGCGTAGAAGCCGGAGCCCAGACCGCTGAAGCGGAAACGCCCCTCTTGGTCGGCGGCTCCACCGCGACCCAAGAGCGGGAGATACACCGAGGCCCCCGGCAGCGGCTCGCCCGTCTTGTCGTCGACAACTGTCACGGCGATCGCTCCGGTTGCGCCGCGCGCGGCCAGCGCCGTCGCGGGGAGCAGGCATACCGCGAGCAGTAACAGGACGCTGTGCACGATGCACTTGGGATGGGTCGGCAGCGAAGTCGGGGACATGGGATCGCGGCGTTGGATGATTGAGAAAGGAAGCCATCCGCGGGGGAATTGGCAACTCCCGCGGGCAACCCAGTTACCCGCTGCGCCCCGGCTCTATTCCCATGGACGGAGAAACCGGGTAACAGGCCCGATCCTTGTTTCAATGCTCCAACGGGAACCGCAACGGCACACTTACGCGTTGAACGAGATTGGCCGCCGGTCTTTATTGCCCCCATGGCCGACCTGCCCGCACCGACTGTGAAGATCATCGCCACGAACCGCAAGGCGAACTTTCGGTACGAAATCCTGGACACATTCGAGGCGGGGTTGGTCCTGGTCGGGACTGAGGTCAAGTCGCTGCGGGACGGCAAATGCAACCTGAAGGAGGGTTACGCCCGCATCGAGAACGGCCAGGCATGGCTTGTCGGAGTCCATATTCCGGAATACACGGCCGGGAACCGATTCAATCATGACCCGACGCGGACACGTAAGCTGCTGTTGTCGCGACGGCAGATACGCCGTTTGGGCGTCGAGACGCAACAGGAGGGGCTGACCCTCGTGCCGTTGCGCGTCTATTTCAAGGGGAAGGTGGCCAAGATCGAGCTGGGTCTTGGACGCGGCAAGAAAGCCCACGACAAGCGTGAGGCGATCGTCAAGCGCGAGACCGAACGTCAACTGCGGCGGACGATGCACCGGCGGCGGTGAATTCCAAGACGCGAAATGGAACAAAAGAGGCCCTCACCCGATCCGCCTCCGGCGGATCGACCTCTCCCCCTCGACTTCGCTCGGGGCGAGCCGGAGGGAGAGGTTATCTGAGACAGAATGAAAGACAGACCAATCGGCATCTTTGATTCCGGGGTGGGCGGACTGACTGTGTTCGACGCCCTGTCGCGGGCCTACCCGGCCGAGCCGCTGGTGTATTTCGGCGACACAGGACGGTATCCCTATGGCGTCCGTTCGAAGACCGTGATCGTCGAGTTTGCCCGTCAGATCACGGGGTTTCTCGACCATCTGGGATGCAAGTTCATCGTGGTGGCGTGCAATTCGGCCTCGGCACTGGCGTTGGAGGAAGTTGTGGCCTTTTCCACCGTGGATGTGATCGGAGTCATCGAGCCGGGGGCAGCCGATGCGGTGGCGGCCACACGCAACGGCCGGATCGGGATCATCGGCACGGAAGCAACGATCAACTCGGGGGCCTACAGCCGGGCATTGAAACGCCTCGCGCCTGACATCGATGTGGTCGCCAGACCCTGCCCCTTGTTTGTCGCGTTGGCAGAGGAGGGATTCGCGGGGAAGCCGGCGACGAGATTGGTCGCCGAGGAGTACCTGACGCCGTTCATCGCCGACGGGATCGACACCTTGGTTCTCGGTTGTACGCACTACCCACTTCTGAAGGCGGATATCGCCGCCGTGTTAGGGCCATCGGTACGGCTGATCGATTCGGCCACGGCGGTGGCACATGCGGTGAGCGCGCGGCTTGTGTCTCGGAACCACCATCGCGAAGCCGCAGAATCGCCGGAGCACCGCTTCTATGTCTCCGACACGCCGGGGCGCTTTCAAATGGTCGGTCGGCGGTTCTTGGGACGGGACGTGGCGCCGGTCGAGGTGGTCGACTTGGAGACATTGCACCAGTATGGTGTGGCGGCGCCGGTTCGCTGAGAATGTCCATGCAATGCGTCTTTCCAGAAAAAAGCAGACCCCTCGCTTCGCTCGGGGTGACAGGAGAATCTCCAATATCCAGAGGGGGGTTGTCGTTCCGAGCGGGGCGAGGAACCTGCTTGTCCCCAAATGAAGGGAATCCGATTCCTTCGCCAGACACGCAGGGTTCGGGAGCACGCGATGATCGCTGACAGCCATCGTGCCCCTTCCCGACTGGTGCTGGCAACCAACAACGCGCACAAGATTGCAGAGATACGGGCCATTCTGGGTCCGCTGCCGATCCGGGTTCTGACGGCATCCGATTTCACCGAGTTCCCTGAGCCGGATGAGATCGGTGCGACAATGGAGGAGAACGCGCGGATCAAGGCCCTGGCCGCCTTTCGGGCGACGGGACTCTGGTCGCTGGCCGATGATTCGGGGCTTGAAGTCGATGCGCTGGACGGCGCACCGGGGGTGATTTCGGCGCGCTTTGCCGGGCCGGGATGCACCTTCGCCGATAACAATGTGAAGTTGTTGAGGATGATGGCGGATGTGCCGGACGATCGACGGACCGCCCGCTTTCGCTGTGTCGCCGCACTGGCGCGCGATGCCGAGACCGTGGAGTTGTTCGAGGGAGTCGTGTCCGGCACAATCA
Organism: Candidatus Zixiibacteriota bacterium; assembly: GCA_040752595.1. Taxonomy (NCBI): domain Bacteria; kingdom Pseudomonadati; phylum Candidatus Zixiibacteriota; species Candidatus Zixiibacteriota bacterium. The sequence goes on along the minus strand of JBFMGX010000004.1, from coordinate 29,994 downwards.
CGCGCGAGGCACATGGCGCGGGCGGATTCGGCTATGATCCGGTGTTCTTCGTGCCGGAGCTGGGGTGCACATTCGCGGAGGCATCCGCAGAGGACAAGAATCGGCTGTCGCATCGGGGACGGGCATTCCGGGCGGCGGCCAGGTGGCTGGAAGAACTGGTTCGACCGGGATCAGGGGGCTGAAAGCCCCCTGTCCGCGATGCTTCTGTGTGTGAGGACAGGGGGCTTCCAGCCCCCTGTGGTGGGTGCAAAGCACCCACCCTCCGAACCTCCCGCGGGGCGTATGTGAAAACCCTCCCCTGTCGGATCGGCGGTGACGTATTTTGGGTGCATGTCGGGGTGTGGCGCAGCCTGGTAGCGCACTTGGTTTGGGACCAAGGTGTCGGAGGTTCAAATCCTCTCACCCCGATTGATGATCTTCCGGTCGTAGGAGATGGTGACCAGGAGGGCGGTCTTGCCACCCATTGTCATTCCGAGCGAAGCGAGGAATCTGTTTTTTTTGCCACGTGGAGAGAAACAGCAGATTCTTCGCTCGTATCGGCCCGCAAGCGGGTCGATGCGGCTCAGAATGACTGTGGGGGCTTTGGCGGCGCCTCAGTCGCAGCCATACACACAGCCGCCGTCGCCGTCGAAACCGGCCTCGCCGGCCCCCGTAGCTCATTTGGAAGAGCAGCAGCCTTCTAAGCTGTCGGTAGCAGGTTCGAATCCTGCCGGGGGTACCATCAGTCACAATCTGTGAAGCGAGAATGGCGGGCAGAGCCCGCCCTACGGATCGCATGTCAATGGGGTGCGGTGCCGCGCAGCGTATTCTGTGCCGGTCAGCCCTTGGGCTGACGTTCGCCTGCCTTGGCAGGCGATCTCTCTGATCAGCAGTTCTGACGGACCCTTCGGGTCCGGGGTCAGTCCGAGGGTTCATCCTGAAGGATTCACCCTGAAGGGCTGACCCGCACAACATCGCAGAACGAGAACGGCGGGCATCCCTCGGCTTTGCTCGAGACAAGTAGCCCGCCCTACGGATCCCGGGTCAGTGGATCGCAATCCCCCGTAACGTATTCGGGGTCGCTTCGGTGAGGCGGACGTTGCGGAAGTCGCCGGTGGTTGCCGTGGGGTCGGCAAAGACGACGATGGCGTTGCCGTCGGTGCGAGATTTCCATTCGTGGGCGTTCTTGCGGCTCTCCCCTTCGATCAGCACGCGGACGGTCGAGCCGACCATCGTCTGGTGATGTCGTAGCGAGATCTCGCGCTGCAGGTCGACAAGACGGGTGACACGCTCGGACTTGACGGGTTCGGGGATGTCATCATCCCAGAGTTTGGCGGCGATGGTGCCGACGCGCTCGGAATACTTGAAGATGAAGGCGGAGTCGAATTCCACCTCGCGCATCACGGCTTCGGTCGCGGCGAATTCGGCGTCGGTCTCGGTCGGGAAGCCGCAGATAATGTCGGTCGTCAGGGCGACACCGGGAATCGTGGTGCGAATCTGATCGACCAGACGCAGGAAGCCATCGCGCGTGTAGCCGCGGTTCATCTTCTTGAGGATACGATCCGACCCGGCCTGCAGAGGGAGATGGATGTGTTTGCAGAGGCGGTCGTCGCCGGCGATCACTTCCAGAAGCTGCGCGGGGAAATCCTGCGGATGGGGCGAGGTGAAGCGAACGCGCGCGATGCCGGGGATTTGGGCGACTGAGGCCATCAAGTCGGCGAAGGTCGTGCCATTGTGGCGGTAGGAGTTGACATTCTGCCCCAGGAGTGTGACCTGCTTGTATCCCTGTGAGGCGAGCGTGCGTGTCTCGGCCAGAATGCCCTCGGGATCACGGGAGCGTTCGCGGCCGCGCGTATAGGGAACGACACAGAACGTGCAGTAGTTGTCGCAGCCGCGCATGATCGCGATCCAGGCATTGACGCCCTCGACACGGGTCGGCGCGATGTCGTCATAGGTTTCGTATTCGGACAGCTCGACGGCGGTGCCGCGTTCGCGCAGACTGCGGGCGCGGTCGATCAGGTCGGGGAGATGACGATAGGCATCGGGGCCACAGATCAGATCGACGGCGGGGAAACGCAGCAACAGATCTTCTTTCAGATTCTGCGACATGCAGCCGAGGACGCCGACGATCAGTTCCGGCCGGGCCTTCTTCTCGTGCAGGAGCGCATCGAGCCGCGCATAGATGCGGGTGTGGGCGGTCTCGCGGATGGCGCAGGTGTTGAAGAGGATCACGTCGGCGGCGGTCTCATCGGCCGTGAGCGCAAACCCCCGTTCCCCCAGAATCGAGCCAACCAATTCGGAGTCGTACTCGTTCATCTGGCAGCCAAAGGTCTGAAGGTTGACGCGGGCGAGCGCGGCCAGAGATGATGTCGCTGAATTCATGGCGATCAGATTTCACTGGTTGATGGCACGGCCTCTCGGCTTCGCTCGGGGTCTTCGACACGCGGTGCCCCTGCACCGCGGCAGAAGTCGGAGTCGATCCCAGCTACAATCGTGTCGCTCAGATCATTCTCCCGCGCGTGATCCGGCGGCACTCCCACCCGAAGATACGATCCGGTGAAGCCCTTGCGCCAGCCGTCGGTGTCGACGGTCTCGAAGAGGACCTCGACGGTGCGGCCGATGTGATCGGCGAAGAAGCGCTGCTTTTTCCAGGCGGCGAGGTCGTGCATGATCGCGGAGCGTTCTTTGATCGCGTCCGGGGAGCATTTGTCGGAGAGATACAGGCCGGCGGTCTTGGGACGGTCGGAATACGAGAATACATGCAGGTATGAGAAGGGAAGTTCCGAGACAAAGCGAACGGTGTTCGCGAATCCGCGCTCGGATTCGCCGGGAAAGCCGACCATGATGTCGGTGCCCAGGCCGACATCGGGGATCATGGTCTTCACTTTGTCGATAAAGCGGGCGTATTCGGATGTGGTGTAGACGCGTTTCATACGGGAGAGGACACGGTCGTCACCCGATTGCAGGGGGAGATGGAGATGGCGGCATGCCGCCGGCGATTCGGCCATCCAGCGCAGGAGATCATCGCTGACGGTTGATGGTTCAATCGATGACACACGAACACGCGCCACGCCACGGATACCCGACAGGGAACGGGCGACATCGGCGAGGGTGTGACCGTTGCTCGCATACGTGCCGACGTTGACGCCGGTGATCACCAGTTCTTTGTGGCCGCGGCGGGCCAGTTCGTGACCCTCGGCGATGATGTCGGGGAGGGGACGCGAACGCGCCTGGCCACGAATCCGTGGTAGAATGCAGAAAGCGCAGCAGAAGTCGCAACCATCCTGGACCTTGATGTTGGCACGGGTCTGATGCGGGTAGTATCCGGCCATCGGGTATTCGATCTCGGTCGCATCGGGACGGGGCGAGACAAGCACCGTTGGCTGCCTTGTAAGGGCACGGCCTGCCGTGCCCACGTCAGCCCAAGGGCTGACCGGCACACCGCTGCGGGCGGCGATTGCTACGCCGATTAGATCCGCCAGCGCGAATTTGCGGTCGTTGCCGACGATCAGATCGACGCCGTCAATGGCCGCGACTGTTCCCGGCTCGGCCTGGGCATAGCAGCCGACGACGCAGACCAACGCATCGGGAGAACGACGCCTGGCCTTGCGGATTTCCTGGCGACAACGGGCGTCGGCATGCTCGGTCACCGAGCAGGTGTGGATGACGGCGACATCGGCGGCCGCGCCGTGCTCGACAATCGCATAGCCGGACGTGCGGAACTGTTCGGCGATCAGCGCAGTCTCGGCCTGGTTGAGGCGACAGCCGAGGGTGTAGAAGGAGGCGCGACGAACTCCCTCACCCCTTCGACTTCCTTCGACTGCGCTCAGGACAGGTCGCTCAGGGCAAGCCGATCCGATCCGCCGCGGCGGATCGGATCGACCTCTCCCCCTCACTCCGTTCGGGACATCGCCGGAGGGAGAGGTTAAATCTTGCCGTGCTTTCATGCCGTCGCGGTTTCCATCGGTGTAAGGAATCGATCGTCAATGAGACGGCCCATGCGCGACCGTGTGATGATGGTGCCATCGGGCCAGGCGCCGAGGAGCGATTCGACCAGCTCGCGCGGCTTGACCGAGCGTCCCGCCTTGGAAAGGAGTGTCACCCGCCATCGTGTCGTGCCATTCGGAGTGGCGAATTCCCAATGATCGACAAACTCGGCGGCGTTGATCGTCTTGCGGCGGCCTTCGATGGTGCGCTCGATGGTCCAGCCGCCATTGGCAAGTTTGGACCGCAGACGTGTGTCAAGCGATGGGCCGGCGCCAATCAGATCGGCCAGCGCGCGGGAGTCGAATTCAACCAAGTAGTCGAAGTGGTCGATCAGCGCCTCGATGCCCGGATCGCCAACATGCAGTCTCACCGCGGCACGCAGGGCGAACCCCTCATGCAGATGTCGATTCAGCGTCGCAACCAGCCGCTCGGTGGGCCAGTCCTCTGTCAGTTCTACGTCGAGGTATTCATGATCACCGGCGACCCCGACCGGAAGAGCGGGACCGAAGGAGAGCTTCGGGTGCGGGTGAAAGCCCCCGGAGAACGCCACCGGGAGTTGCGCGCGTCGCGAGGCACGGTGGAACAGCCGCACAACCTCCAGATGCGACAGGTAGCGTGACAGACCGGCCTTGCAGTAACAGAGACGATAGCGATACAGCGGTCCCGGTGTCGGGGCGAACGGCTGCGAACCGGGCCCGGCGCCGACACGATCCCAGCGGTCGGATCGCTCTTCCGGGAACTCGCCGGACTCGGGAGCGACCGGCTGCGGGAGTTTGTCGCGGCCGATGCGGTCCAGCATGGCATTCTTCTCGAGAACCAGATGATCTGCCGAGGCTCCGGCCTGCTCTCGTTCGATGGCGATGGCCTTGAGGTCGCAGTCGACGCCGCAGTCGTAGCAGACCAGCTTCGTAATCCCCTCTTTGGTCTTGGGTGGATTGTGCCGCTTGGGAAGATAGGGCTTCTCGCAGGGATGCCAGAAGCGAGCGGCCAGTCCCTTGCGCAGGTCCTTCAGGAGGAAGTCCCTCGTCACGCGGGAGTCGATGTGATCCCAGACCAGCGGCTCCGCAATGGGCAAGGCCGGGAGGAACTGATCGGGATCGAGATGGCAGGCGGCAAAGGCGGCGGTCCAGTTCTCTTCGCGGAAGTAATCGGTCCACTCGTCGAAACGGGCGCCGTGGCGCCAGGCGCTCTCGATCACTTTGCCCAGACGGCGGTCACCACGGGAAAAGACTGCCTCGAGACGCGACAGGCGGACCTCGTGGCATTTCAGTTCAATGGCGCGGAAGGGTCGCAGGCGGTCGGCGAGCAACCGCTGCTTGCGACGCAGATGGTCGGGATCGTCAAAGGCCACCCACTGGAAGGTCGAATGCGCCTTGGGAACGAAGGATGAAACGGAGATGACGACCGAGGCGCGCCCCACCCCATGGCGCTTGGCGATGCGCCAGACGCGAATGGCGATGTCGGCGATGCCGAGAACATCCTCGTCGGTCTCGGTCGGCAGGCCGATCATGAAGTAGAGTTTCAGACGGGTCCAGCCATTGGCAAAGGCGATCTCGGCGGCGGTGTCGATGTTCTCATCGGTGATCCCCTTGTTGATGACATCACGCATGCGTTGTGTGCCCGCCTCCGGAGCGATCGTGAAGCCGGTTTTGCGGACCTTGGCAATCTCGCGCGCCAATTCCTCGGTGACGCCATAGACGCGCAACGAGGAGACCGACATCGCCGCCCGACGCACCTGCAACTCCGCCATCACCGCCTTGGCCAAAGGCGTCACGCAGGAATAGTCGGCGGTCGACAACGCAGTCAGCGATGCCTCTTCAAAGCCGGTCTTGTCGATGCCAGCGATGATCGTCTGGACAATCGACGCCGGCGTGCGCTCGCGCACGGGGCGGTAGATGATCCCCGCCTGGCAGAACCGGCATCCCTCGGTGCAGCCGCGCGCGATCTCGACGGCGACACGGTCGTGGACGATGTCTCCCTGCGGCACGAGGATGTCGGCCGGGAACGGGAAACGGTTGACATCGTCGACGAGCGCCTTGCGCACAGGATAGGGCGCCGCATCGCCCGGCGCAACATGGACGAAACCGGTTGTTGGGTCGGTGCGTGTGGGATAGAGGGCGGGAACATACAGGCCGGTGATTTCCCCAGCGAGACGGCGCAGTCGTTCCCGTCGCGGGATCCCCTGTTGCTTGAGTGAGTGGTTACCATGTAGGAATGCGGCGAATGCCTCTTCCCCATCGCCGATGATGAAGGCGTCGATAAAGTCCGACATTGGCTCGGGATTGAACACGACCGGGCCGCCGGCAACGATGATGGGATCGTCCTCGCGGCGTTCCTGACGATGGAGCGGAATGCCGCCAAGGTCGAGCATGGTCAGGACATTGGTGTGGGTCATCTCCGATTGCAGGGAGAAGCCGACGACGTCGAAGGACGACAGCGGTGTACGGGTCTCCCAGGAGAACAGCGGGAGGCCATTCTGCCGCAGCAGCGTCTCCATGTCCGGGAAGGGACAGTAGGTCCGTTCGGCGAAGATCCGAGCGTCGGCATTCAGATGCGCATAGAGAATGCGCAGCCCGAGATGCGACATCCCGATTTCATAGGAATCGGGAAAGGCGAGGCAGACACGAATCGCGACCGTCTGTGGGCCTTTGACCGCGCGGTGCAGCTCGCCGCCGATGTAACGGCCGGGTTTCTGCACGCGGTCGAGGAGGCGCGACAGTGTGCGGTCATCGATGGGTGCGGGCGTGGTCACGGTGGATCGGTCGTTGGAACCGCTGAAGGAGACAGGAAGAAACCTTCCCCCCGTTGACGGGGGGAGTCAGAGGGGGGGTGGCGGAGGCGCCCAATCCCCCCACCCCTGCCCTCCCCGCCAGCGGAGAGGGGGCCTTGGTGATGACTTCGTCTCTCGTTGTTCGTTTCACGACCTACTGTTGGAAGTCCCAGACGAAGAAACGGCAACGAGAGTGGCCGACGCACGGCTGTCCATCCGACTGATCATTCGCACGCCCTCCCACCCTTCGGGTGGGGCACGGAACGGAATCAGACCTCCACCGGTCCGGCGCTCGCGGCGAGGAAACGGTCGAATTCGCTGAGATACGAGAGCGTGGAGAAGTCGCGCATGCGGTCGAGAAAGACAACGCCATTGAGATGATCGACCTCATGCTGATAGACGACGGCGGGAAAGCCCTCGACCTCGCGGTCAATCCTGCTTCCGTGGCGATTCAACCCGCGTAAACGGATCTTGCGCGGTCGCGGCACCCGGCCGCGGAAGTCGGGGATCGACAGGCAACCCTCGAAGAACGCGACTTCCTCATCGGTCAGGAACGTCAATTCCGGGTTGATCACGACGCTGCGCTCGGCCAACATCGTCCCCTCGTGCTCCGGGTCGGGAATGTCTTCGGTGACCAGCAGGCGGACGGAGCGGTGCACCTGCGGCGCCGCCAGTCCAACACCGCCGTACTCGGCCATTGTCTCGAACATATCGTCGATCAACCGCTGGATGTCGGCCGAGCCGATCTGTTCGGGGGCCAAGGATTCCGCCGAGCGCCTGAGAACCGGGTGCCCGAGCTTCGCCACTTTGAGAATCGCCATCGCTCCACTCCCGCCTCGCAATTGCCGCTGACCGAGGACAATGGAACTTAACACGTCCCAACCACCCGAACCAGCCGTAATATACGACAAAATCGCTCAACAAAGCACACTGCTTTCATCCGCTTTGACGGGTCGCGACGGCTCGCCGGCGCCGGCGACCGGCCGATCTGCTTACTGTGTCATGGGATCGACGGCGGGGTCTTTTTTGACATCGTTCGCGGCCCTTGGGGTCGTAGATTGCACCGTTCGCCCGCAGGTGCTTCGTCGGGGTACCAGCTTGGGCGCGGCAGACAGTTGATGGGGTCGAATCGCGACCTCCGAAAGGACAATGGTCATGCCAGGCGAATACAAGACCATCGACGGCAACGAGGCAGCCGCATACAGCGCGTATCATCTCAGCGAGATCATCGCCATCTATCCGATCACGCCATCCTCCCCCATGGGGGAGTTGTCAGATGCCTGGTCGGCCGCGAAAGATCCGAACGCTTGGGGGAGCATCCCGAGCGTCGTGGAGATGCAGAGCGAGGCGGGAGCCGCCGGCGCGGTCCACGGGGCACTGCAAGCGGGGGCGCTGACGACGACGTTCACATCGTCGCAGGGGCTGCTGCTGATGATTCCGAACATGTTCAAGATCGCCGGCGAGTTGACGCCGACGGTGTTCCACGTTGCCGCCCGCGCCGTCGCGGCGCACGCGTTGTCGATTTTCGGCGATCATTCCGATGTGATGGCGGTGCGGACGACCGGTTTTGCGCTGATGCCCTCGGGGTCGATCCAGGAGGCGCACGACTTTCCCCTGATCGCCCAGGCCGCGACGTTGGCGTCGCGCGTACCATTCCTGCACTTCTTCGACGGCTTCCGCACGTCGCATGAAGTACAGAAGATCCGCATGCTCGATGTCGAGACGATGCGCGCGATGATCGACGACGAGTTGATCCTGGCCCACCGCCGCAACGCGCTCTCCCCCGATCATCCGGTGCTGCGCGGTTCCGCTCAGAACCCGGATGTCTACTTCCAGGCGCGGGAGACGGTGAACCGTTTCTACAGCGCCTGCCCGGAGATCACGCAGACGGCGATGGACCGATTTGCCGAGCTCACCGGACGGCGCTATCGGCTCTTTGATTATCAGGGTGCGCCCGACGCCGAACGCGTGGTCGTGATCATGGGTTCGGGAGCGGAAACGGCATGGGAGACGGTCGATGATCTGGTCGCCCGGGGAGAAAAGGTCGGCGTTGTCATTCCGCGGCTGTACCGACCATTTGCCGGCGACGCGTTCGTGCGGGCGCTGCCTGAGAGTGTACGTGCCATCGCCGTGCTCGATCGCACCAAGGAGCCGGGCGGCGTGGGCGAGCCGCTCTACCTCGACGTGGTCACGGCGCTGCGCGAGGATCAGGACAGTGCCGAGCCGATTCGTCGGACCGTTCCAAGAGTGATCGGCGGACGCTATGGACTCTCATCGAAGGAATTCACGCCCGCGATGGTCCAATCGGTGCTGGAGGAATGCGGGCGGGAACGCCCCAAGAATCACTTCACGGTGGGCATCAACGACGATGTGACGCACACGTCGCTGGACTACGACGGTAGTTATCAACCGAAGAGCCGGGGACGTTTCTCCGGCATCTTCTATGGTCTGGGAGCCGATGGGACGGTCGGCGCCAACAAGAACAGCATCAAGATCATCGGCGAGGGCACAGACAACTACGCCCAGGGGTACTTCGTCTATGACTCGAAGAAGGCCGGCTCGGTAACCGTCTCGCATCTGCGATTCGGACCGGAGCCGATCCGCTCCCCCTACCTGGTCAGCGAGGCGCAGTTTGTCGGTTGCCACCAGTTCGTGTTCCTCGAGAAGTATGACGTGTTGCAATACGCCGCCCCAAACGGGGTGTTCTTACTCAACAGCCCCTATGGCCCCGACGAAGTCTGGGATCACCTGCCGCGTACGATCCAGGAAGGGATCGTGGCCAAGAAGCTGCGCTTCCATGTCATCGATGCCTACTCGGTGGCGCGCGAATCGGGGATGGGGGGACGGATCAACTCCGTGATGCAGACCTGTTTCTTCGCCATCTCGGGGATCTTCCCGCGTGACGAGGCGATTGCCCGCATCAAGGGCGCGATTCAGTCGACCTACGGGGGCAAGGGCGACGAGGTCGTGCAGATGAACTACCGCGCGGTCGACCAGACACTGGCCAATCTGCACGAGGTCAAGGTCCCGGGGGCAGTCACCAGCCGGATTGAGTTGCCGCCGGTGGTTCCGGATCGCGCGCCCGATTTTGTGCGTGACGTGACGGCGATGATGATTGCCGGTCGGGGCGACGAACTTCCGGTCTCGGCGATGCCCTGTGACGGGACCTTTCCGGTCGCCACCGCGCAGTGGGAGAAGCGGAACATCGCGCAGGAGATACCCGTGTGGGATCCGGACGTGTGCATCTACTGCGGCAAGTGCGCCATGGTCTGTCCCCACGCCACGATCCGGATCAAAGTCTATGATCCGAAGCATCTGGCCGGTGCGCCGCCGACTTTCAAGTCCGTCGATGCCAAAGACCGCGAGTGGGCGGGGCTGAAATACACGATCCAGGTCGCCCCGGAAGATTGCACCGGGTGCGGGTTGTGTGTCGATGTCTGCCCGGCGAAGAACAAGACGCAGACGCGCCTCAAAGCGCTGAACATGGCGACGCAACTGCCGTTGCGCGAGCCGGAGCGTGCCAACTGGGAGTTCTTCCTGGCGATTCCCGAGCTCGACCGCGATCGGGTCAACCACGGCACCGTGCGCCAGTCGCAGGTGCTGGAGCCGTTATTCGAGTTCTCGGGGGCGTGCAGCGGTTGCGGCGAGACGCCATATGTCAAGCTCCTCACGCAGTTGTTCGGTGATCGGGCGCTGATCGCCAACGCCACGGGTTGCTCATCGATTTATGGCGGCAATTTGCCGACCACGCCGTTCACGAAAAACACGGAAGGACGCGGCCCGGCATGGTCCAACTCGCTGTTCGAGGACAACGCCGAGTTTGGTCTGGGATTCCGCCTGACGATCGATCAACACGCCGCGGCCGCCGCGCACTTGCTGCGGCAGATGGAAAGCGAGGTCGGCACGGAGTTGGTGGCGGCCATCGTGGGGGCCGACCAATCGAACGAGCCGGGGATCTTTGAACAGCGGCAGCGTGTGGCACGGTTGAAGGAGAAGTTGGCGGTGCTCAAGTCGGATTCCGCCCGGCAGCTTCTGTCTATTGCCGACATGCTGGTGAAGAAGAGCGTCTGGATCGTCGGCGGCGACGGCTGGGCGTACGACATCGGGTATGGCGGCCTCGATCATGTCCTGGCATCGGGACGCAACGTCAACATTCTCGTTCTGGACACGGAGGTCTACTCCAACACCGGCGGGCAAATGTCGAAGTCGACGCCGCGCGCGGCGGTCGCCAAGTTCGCGGCGGCGGGGAAGCCCGGCCGCAAGAAGGACCTGGCGTTGATGGCCACCAGCTATGGCAACGTGTATGTCGCGCGCGTGGCGATGGGCGCGAAGGATGAACATACCCTGCGATCGTTTTTGGAGGCGGAGTCCTACGATGGTCCCTCCCTCATCATTGCATACAGCCACTGCATCGCGCACGGCATCGACATGACGCGGGGGCTGCAAAACCAGAAAGCGGCGGTGTCGTCGGGGCAGTGGATTCTCTTCCGCTATGATCCGCGTCGCGCCGCGGCAGGACAGAATCCGCTGGTGCTGGACTCGGGCGCGCCCAAGATGAAGGTCGCCGACTATCTGCGCATGGAAAACCGGTTCCAGATGCTGACCAAGAGTCATCCCGAGGAGGCCAAGGAGCTGTGGCGGGAGGCGCAGGCCGACATGGAGGAGCGGTGGCGGCTGTACGAGCACCTGGCGGCGCCAGTGAAGCCGGGGGGCGGTGAAGCAGTCGGATCAAAGGACGAACAGAAGCCGGCGGCCGTGAAGGCATAAGAACCGACTGAGAGCGACCGCAGAATGAACGGCGGGATTCCTCGACATCGTGAAAGGGAGGGCGAGGCTCCCGCCGAGCCGCACATGATCTGGGGCGCGAAGACCGGCTCAGCCCTCACGCTTCGCTCAGGGTAAACACAAGCTTCGCCCTCCCGAATGAAACTCCATCATCAGTGTGTGTAAGGGAACAGGGGAGCATCGACCATGGACTTGACGACGACCTACCTGGGAATGACGCTGGCCAATCCGCTGGTGCCGTCGGCGTCGCCGCTCTCGGAGGAGATCGACAACATCAGGCGCATGGAAGATGCGGGGGCGGCGGCGATCGTGCTGTACTCGCTGTTCGAGGAGCAGTTGAGCCGTGAGCGGCTCGAGCTCCATCACCATCTGATCCACGGCACCGAGAGCTTCGCCGAAGCGTTGACCTACTTCCCGGAGCCGTCCGAGTTCACATTGGGACCGGAGGGCTATCTGGAGCACATCCGGCGGGCCAAGGAGGCGACACGGATCCCCATCATCGCCAGCTTGAACGGCTATTCGCTGGGAGGATGGATGTCGGTGGCGCGTCAGATGCAGGAGGCCGGTGCCGACGCAATCGAATTGAACATCTACAACATCCCGGCCGATCCGGAGATCTCCGGGCAACAGGTGGAAGAGACTTGCGTGGATATCGTCCGCGCCGTGAAGAGCCATGTGGATGTCCCGGTGGCGGTCAAGCTGAGTCCGTACTATAGCTCGATGGCACACATGGCGCGGCGCTTGGACGACGCCGGGGCCGATGGCCTGGTGCTGTTCAACCGCTTCTATCAGCCCGATATCAGTCTCGACAATCTCGAAGTCGTGCCCCATGTCCTTCTCAGCCAGCCCCAGGCCATGCGCCTGCCGTTGCGCTGGGTGGCCATGCTGCACGGACGGGTGCGAGCCAGTCTGGCCGCCACCAGCGGCATCCATGATCAATTCGACGTGCTCAAGATGCTTTTGGCCGGCGCCGATGTCACCATGCTCTGTTCCACTCTGCTGCGAAACGGCGTTGGACAGATCGCGACCATCCTGACCGGGCTGCGCCGGTGGATGGACGAGCATCAGTATGAGTCCGTGCAGCAGATGAAGGGGAGCATGAGCCACGAGCACTCCGAGAATCCGGCGGCGTATGAGCGCGCGCAGTACATGCGGGCGCTACACAGCGTCCCAGCGCCGGATTGAGCGGGCGGCGTTGCCCGACCGCTCCGCTACGTACAACGGCATCGTCCTCGTTGTCTTTCATCTTGACTTGACGCCCCATCGCGGCGTATAAGGGGCGTTCGCGCCGCCGGCGCCGGAACCCACGTCCCCATCGTCCAGCCCGGTCCAGGACACCGCCCTTTCACGGCGGCGACACGAGTTCAAATCTCGTTGGGGACGCTTTCTTGCCTTCCGGGCTCTGCCGATACATGGCATGCGATGAAGCATTCGACTGCCATCCGGCATGAGGATGCAGGGGGTGTCTGCGGACTTCAAACGTGACACGTGGATTCCCGTCATACTGTGGGCGGGTTTTCGACCGCCTCGAATTGACAACCGTCCGGAGGAATGCGCGACAATGAAACACCGGGGAACAAGATGACACATCTGCAGTCTCTCACTCCATGGAAGCACGCGCACCGCTTCCACCTGGCCGGCGCTGGCGCAGAGCACCGGACCATAGCCGTCGTCGCGCTGACCGGCACCGTGATGGTGGTGGAGATCATCGCCGGAATCCTCACCCACTCGATGGCGCTTCTGGCCGACGGTTGGCACATGAGCACGCACATGGCGGCGCTCGCCATCGCCGTGGTCGCCTACCGGATCGCCCGGCGGAGGGAGGACGATCGCCGCTACACCTTCGGGACCGGAAAGGTGGGAGTGCTCGGCGGCTACACCAGCGCCGTATTCCTCGCTCTGATCGCGGTCCTGATGGCGGGAGAGTCGATTCACCGATTCGTCAGCCCAAAGGTCATCGAATTCGACTGGGCGATCCGGGTCGCCGTGTTGGGCCTTGTGGTCAACCTCGTCAGCGCCGCCATTCTGGGGCAGAGGCCGCACCGCCATGAGAATGGACACGGCCATGCGCCGCACCACGATCACAATCTAAAGGCGGCATACCTGCACGTATTGGCTGACGCGCTCACATCCATGACCGCCATCGTCGCGTTGGTGACCGGCAAGTACATGGGGTGGGCGTGGATGGATCCGCTCATGGGGATCGTGGGCGCGTCGGTCATCTGTGTCTGGGCCTATGGTCTCCTGCGCGACACCAGCCGCATCCTACTCGACCGCCAACCCGACGGCAGCTTGACCGCCAGGATCCACGAGTTGATCGAGGCCGATTCCGATACTCGCATTGCCGACCTGCATGTCTGGCAGGTCGGCAGCGGCAACCTGGCGGCGATTATCTCACTGGTCACCGACGAGCCGAAGCCGCCCCAACACTACCGGAGGCTGGTCAGCGGCATCGCGGCACTGGCCCATGTGACAATCGAGGTCAATCCGTGCGAATAGTCTCACTTGGGGGGAGACAAGACGGTGGGCAGAGCCCACCCTACAACCAGTTGCATAACCCGATTTCTGTGCGGTCGGGTGCCCACACTCGACCGCAGCGCCGGGTGTGGGCACCCGGCGCCACGACGCTTGAGAGCGAGTCATTGGGGTTATGCAACTGATTCTACTGTTCAGTAGCTTCGTCTCCGTAGGTTGGGCTCTGCCCATCAAGGGTAGGACGCGATGTGACATCGGGTTCTGCACATATGCGGTCGGGTGCCTGCACCCGACCGCTGATGCGAAGCCACTTGCGCCGGGTGTGGGCGCCCGGCGCCACAGAAACAGTGGCTCTTTCAACACACCCATTCCTGTCTGCCCACGATCGTGCGCAGGCAAGAGTGCCTGCGCCACCATCACTGGCGTCGGTCGAGCGCAAGTTGATTGCCCCGTGCGTCGGTCCAAGAACGGCGATTGCCACTTCTCCAACACGCCCCCCTACTGTGCGGACAGGCCGGCGTAAAGCTCTTTGGCCTTGTCGACCAACGGGACCTTCCAGTCGGGGGCACCCCAGAAGACCAGGAATCGCTCCAGCGTCTCACGGGCATCTTGCGGTCGTCCGGAGCGGGCATAGGCCAGGGCGAGATAATACAGACTGCGGATGTACTCGCCGCTGGGCCAGTTGGCCTCTGTGTCTTGGCGCAGCGCGATCAGCTCGTAGATGGCCTGATCGTATCGCTGGGCCTCGATATAGGCCTTGGCCAAAGGCAGGCGGCTTTGGGTCGTGTCGTTGCGAAGCCGTCGGGCCAAGAGGAATCCGTCAATCGCCTGGTCATTCTGACCGGCAGCCAGCGCCGCTCTCGCCGCCACGTCGTGGGCCAAGGCACGCAGGAATGAGGAATCGATCCGCCCACTCCACTGGCGCCCCAACGCGTCGACGATCGCTGTCATGCGCTGGGTTTCCCCGAGCTCGGCATGGACCCCCGCGGCACGGGACAACCCGGTCGGATTCAACGAATCCAACTGGCCCGCCCGCTCGTAGTGGCTGAGCGCCTCGGATAACTGCTCCGTGTCATAGAAGAGGTTGCCGATGTTGATCTCCACAGCAGCGACCTGGTCTTTGAGACCCGCCGCGTCCGAAGTTGCGGCCGCCTGCTGAAAGAACCGGAGGGCTTCGACAAAGCGTCCCTGCGCCTTGTGCACCTGGGCGATGAGCCGCAGGGCGAGTACATCTGTGAAGGGATTGTCATCGCTGGCACGCATCTTTTCGCACCACAAAATGGCGGAGTCCGGGTGTCCCATGCGCATCTGGACCTCGGCGACGTTCTGATATGCGGACCGGTTACGGGTCACCTGCACCGCCCGATACGCTGTCGCAAGGGCCGAATCGTACTGCTGTTGGTGTTCGAAGATCGTCGTCAGAAGCGTGTAGGGAATGAAGTCGTTGGGGCGGACTTTCAGATAGCGCTGGACGATCGGGCGAGCCGCGGCGAAATCCCTCTTGGTAATCAAGCCATTGGCGAGATTCAGCAGAGCAAAGGGATAGTCCGGATCCAGATCAAGGGCGCGACGACTGTAGGCGATCACGGTGTCGGTCTGGTTCAAGTCCCAGGCGAGATTGCCCGCCCAGAAGAACACCTCTTTGTTCGTCGGACATTCCACGGTGCCCCGCTTCAGGTCGCGCAGAGCATCTTCCAGATCCCAGCGCATGAGATCGTCGGCGAACACCTTCAAGAGCAACCGGTCGCAGCCGGTGACTTTGGCCATGTGCCGCCCGGCCGCCGCCATCATGGCCATACCCTTCTGCCGCTGCCCGTCAGAGAAATAGGCGATCCCCTTGCGGAGATAGGCCAAGGCAAAGGTCGAGTCGATCGCCAGTGCGCGATCGAACGACCTATGGGCATCCGCCCAATCGAGCGCATAGAAATGGTCCATGCCCTGCAGGTACTCGCGGTACGCTTCCGGGTTGGCCGATGTCACCTCGGCCACGGGTAGATCACCCGCCTGCGCCTGCATCTCGCTCAGTCCGAGGCGGCGTTTGATGCGCACGGATAGATCATCGACCATCGCGTACAGGTCCTCGCCGTCGACACGCTCGGAGCCGATCACGTCGCCGGACGAGACATCGGAGATCTGGGCAGTGATGATCGTTCGTCCTCCGAGTTTGGACAGGGCGCCGGTGAGCATGCGTGTGGCCCCGGCCTTACGCGCGATCTGGGTGACTTGCTCGCGCCCGATGCCACGGCCGTCGGCCGACTCCTCCTGCTTGGCAAGGTCATAGAGCCGCTGGCTGGACACGACTTTGACGTATTGCGACCCGGACAAATCGGTGGTCAGAAGCTCGGTGATGACATCCCCGACCCGGGCGGTGTCATTGGGGTCGCTGAGGTTCTCGAAGTGCATGACCGCCAGGGTGTTTTCCTGGGCTCGGGCTTCGATCCCTCCCGTTGTGCGCGACAAACGCGGCACCAGCACCAAGACGAGCCCCGCCAGCACGGCCAATGAGCCGAGCGCGGCCCAGACGACGCGCAATCGTCGGCTGGGGCGTGCCAGGGGAATCTGCCCCGACGAAATGCGCGACAACTCCAAGGCCCGGGCGATCGCCCGCAGGTCGCCTTCCAGCGCAGTGCCGTCGGGGTAACGATCGTCGGGTCGCTTGGCCAGCGCTTTCTCGACGACGCCCGCTGCCTCTGACGGAACATCGGGATTGACCTCGCGGATAGAGGCGGGGTTTTCATGGACAATGGAGTAGAGGGCCGCGGCGGCGTGCTCGGCGGCGAAGGGGAGCTTGCCGGTGAGCATCTGGTAGAGCATCACGCCCAGCGAGAAGATGTCGGAGCGCGCATCGACATCCATCCCCTGGGCCTGTTCCGGCGACATATAGCCGACGGTCCCGACCGTGGCGCCGCGATTCGTCAGCCCCGACGGTTCCTTCAACTTGGCGAGGCCGAAGTCGGTGAGACGTGCCCGGTCGTCCGCCCCAATCAGCACGTTGTCCGGCTTGACGTCCCGGTGCACAATACCCCGCGCATGGGCCGCACCGAGCGCCGCAGCGAGTTGAACGCCATAGCGCATGGCCTTCGCCAAGGTCAGGGGCCCGGCGTCCAGTTTGTCGCGCAATGTCACGCCGTCGACATAGGCCATGGCGATGAACGGGTGCCCATCATGTTCATTGATTTCATAGATCGTGAGAATGTTCGGATGGTCCAGTGACGAGGCGGCCGTCGCCTCCAGTTCCAAACGTCGCCGGCGTTCCGGGTCGGTGGCGAACTCGCGGGGAAGGAACTTCAACGCCACTTTGCGCCCCAATTTGGTGTCGGTGGCGAGATACACCTCCCCCATTCCGCCTTCACCCAATTTCGCCGTCACCTGATAGTGCTGAATCGTCTGTCCAATCATGACATTCTCCGATCTCTGCGGCCATCCGGCATCTTCCCATAGGCATCGCCGTCGTGACCCGAGCCAATCACCTCATCCGCCGGGGCGATGTCAATAGGATCATCCGCATCTTGGACTCCTGTTCATGCAGCCGCCGCTCAGGCCGATTTCTTCTCGCCACGGAGCCGGAACCAAGTACATTGTACTTCTTCCGGCCCGGCGATGTTGCGTCTAATGCCGGAGAACTGCGATGTCTACGCATCATCTGACGACCCATGAGAGCGGCGGGCGATTCGCCCTGGACCTCGGACACCTGTCCAAGTCTTTCGGGCGACGGGTGATCTGCCGGGATGTCACGATAGAACTGGCCACCGGCGGGTCGCTGGCGATCGTCGGTCCCAATGGGTCCGGGAAGAGCACGATGGTGAAGATGATCGCCGGATTGACCCGCCCTGACGCGGGCACGGTTCACCACCGGATCGATGGGCAACCGGTCAACTCCCGGGAATGGCATAGACATACCAGCCTGGTCTCACCGGAGCTGGCGCTCTACGAGGAGTTGACGGCCCTTGAGAATCTCGACTTTGCGAATCGTGTCGGGAAATGGCGGCGGCAAAGGAGCGATCTGATCGACACTCTCGATGAATTCGGCCTGGGCGGGCGCGGCGACGATCGAGTCGCAACATACTCCTCGGGGATGAAGCAGCGGCTCAAGCTGGCGGCGGCGCTGTTGAAGCAGCCGTTGCTGTTGTTGCTCGATGAACCAACGACCACGCTCGATGTGGATGGGAGCGAACGGGTGTGGGCGGCGTTGGCCCGCAGGCAGACCGCGCTGGTCATCGCCACCAATGATCCGGACGAGGCCCAACGAGCGCAGGAGCGGCTGGTGATGGGCGCAAGGGCATGAACATGCGAAGAGCACCCTCACCCGATCCGCCTACGGCGGATCGACCTCTCCCCTTCGACTTCGCTCAGGGCATGCCGGAGGGAGAGGTTATCACCCCCCTCTCCCTCTCAGGGAGAGGGTCGGGGTGAGGGCTACTTTATGCGATGGTCATGTCGCTAAGAGTCATGAGTCGGTGCGCATAAGACCATTCCGATGACGGAGATCTGGGCCATATTCGGCAAGGATGTCCGTACGGAGTACCGCACCCGGTACGCCGTCAACGCGCTCTTCCTGTTTGCCCTGGTTACGCTGACGGCGTTGTCGTTTGCGACCGGCGGCGCCGGTATTTCACCGCTCCTGGCCGCGGTGTTCTTCTGGGTGATCCTGTTCTTTTCGGCGCTGTCGTCGCTGGCACAGACATTCGTGAAAGAGACCGAGACGAAGACCGAGCTGTTCTTGAAACTCACCGCCCCTGATGACGCGGTCTTCTTCGGCAAGTGGGGATTCAACCTCCTGCTCATCGTGCTTTTGGAGATCGTGCTGACGCCGCTGTTCGTCGTGATGCTGAACGTCACTATGACGCATTGGGGAATCTGGATCACTACCCTTTTGCTTGGAGGGATCGGCCTCGTGTCGACGACGACGCTCCTGGGCGCACTTATCGCAGCGGCCAATGTGCGAGGCGCCTTGTTCTCGGTGCTCGCCTTTCCGGTCCTTCTCCCCTTGTTGGTGACCGCGATTCGCGTGTGCGAAGTCTGCTTGGGCGGGCGGAGCGAAACGGCCACCGGCGACGCTTTCCTCGTGCTCGGAGCCTATGCGGTCATATCGACGACCGCGGGGTGGCTGCTGTTCCCGTTTGTGTGGCGGGATTGAAGTTGGTGGCCAAGACGATGTATGTTCCAGGTTAGATGGACCCTGATTGGGCGGGGAGGGCAAGCGTGATATTCGTCAAAGTCGGAGCCGTCATTCTGATCACTGCCGTCATTGTTGCGGCGTTTCTGACGCCGCCGCCGTTGACGGCGATGGCGTCGGGCGGGGATGCCTCGCGGCTGTTCTATTTCCATGTGCCGATGGCGCAGGTGTCGTTCCTGTCGTTCATGGTCGCGGCGGCCTTTGCCATCGCCTATCTGCGCACGCGCGCGGCCGCGCACGATCGGGTCGCGGCGACGTCGGCGGAACTGGGAATGATCTTCTCGGTGGTGGCGATGATCACCGGGTCGCTGTGGGCCAAGCAGGCGTGGGGGGCCTACTGGAACTGGGACCCCAGGCAGTTGTTCCTGTTCGCGCTGGTGTTGTTCTATGGCGCCTTCTTCGCGCTACGGCAGGCAACAGTGAATGTCGAGGCCCGGAGGCGGCTGTCGGCGGTCTATCTGATCTTTGGGGGTGCGATCTCCCCTTTGTTGTTCTTCGTCCTGCCGCGGCTCTATCGGTCGCTGCACGAGGACGCCAACCAGGTGGTCACGGCGGCGGCCACCAAGCCGACGATGTCGGCTCAGGTGGCGGTCGTGTTCGTCACGTCGACAATCGGTTTCCTCCTGCTCTATCTCTGGCTGCTCCAACTGGGGACGGCGGCGGCGCGTATACATGAGGAAATCGGTATGAGAGAGGCCAAGTCATGACTGGGAACACCACGGCACTGATCGGCGTTCTGATCACCTGGGCGGGGATCGTCCTGTACTTGATCCGATTGGATCGTCGTCTCCCCCGCCGGAAGGACAGCGCATGAACAAACGCTACGTCATCGGGATCGGGATCATCGTCATTTGCGGGATCGTCGGCTTCACGGCTTTCCGGGGATCGCTGACGCCATATGTCGGCTTCGCCGAGGCGCGGCAGTTGGATCGCGCCTGCCAGGTGATGGGGACCATCGACCGCAGCCAAGTCCGATACGACCATACCGCCGGGATGCTGCGTTTTGCCATCGTGGACGAGGCGGGGCAATCGCTGCCGGTGGCTTATCGCGGCGTAACGCCGGGGAACTTCGATCAGGCCAATTCGGTGGTGTGTAAAGGCCAATACGTGAACGGTGTCTTTGAGGCGGAGCAGTTGTTGGTCAAGTGCCCCTCCAAGTATCAGGGGTTGGAAACGGCCGGGGAGACCAATCCACACGCGGGAGCGGTGCAAGACACCGTGTAGGTCATCATTGCGATGGGATTCTGATGACGCCCTTCGGGGCGTCTTTTTTTCTGCCTGATGCGTCGACTTGCACACCCGAATCGTCCAACTCGGTTAGTCTCGTGGGTCACACAGACCGGGCCGCAAACTGCCGATAACCAGACCAGAGAGGTGAGGCCGCTGCCGACGCCTGCGTCCGGATAACGGTCGGGATCATGCTATGCCAACGGATCGATCATCCCCCACGATGCCGTCCGTATCGCACACTGCTGAGAACGGCGCCGCGTCGGCGCTCGATATCGGATTGATTGCCGATCTGCGGCGTCAGATCTTCGACCTGCACACCGTTTTCGACATCGCGCGGCGCTTCCATGCCGTACCGGACACCGACGCGTTGCTGGAGGGGATACTGCTGGCATCGGTCGGTCAGTTGGGCGTTGGTCGTGCCGCGGTGGTCGTCGCCGGGCCGGGAGAAGACGGCACCCTGTCACGCTGCCGCGCCGTGGGGTGGGACGATGTCCCGGTCGGCGACTGGCACGTGCGTGTCGACTCACCCCTCGCGCAGGAGCTGTTGCGGCGTCAGGGACCGGCCATGTATCGGACACTGGACAATAGCGCTGCCGGAGGCAGTTCTGATGTCGAACGCCTCCATCGCAACGGGTGCGAGGTTGTGGCACCGATTCTCGCGCGCGGAGAGCTTGCGGGCGTGCTTTTTCTGTCCGGCAAGCTCAATCGCACCGCGTTCACCGTCGACGATGAGAAGTTCCTGGGGCTGCTCTTGGAGCAATTCGCCGTCGCCCTGGACAACGCCCGGCTCTATGAAAGCGAGCGCGAAATGGGCGCCGAACTTCTCAGCACGCAGGAGCGATTGGCTCGAACCGAGAAGCTGCTGGCGTTGGGTCGCCTGTCGGCCGCCATTGCCCACGAGGTTCGCAATCCTCTGGGAATCATTCGCAATCACCTCGAATTGATCCGACCGGCGATTGCCGTGGGTTCGGTGGATGCCGAACGGCTGGACGTGATCGCGGCCGAAGTCTATCGGATTGAGCGTGTCGTCGCCGGGCTTCTGGGGGCCTTTCATCCGGTTCGCGACGTCGCGCCTCGGGTCGATCTCAGTGAGATCATCGCGGACGTGGGGCGGTCCATCGCGCCGCAGATGCAGGAGCACGGCATTGTCATCACCTCAGACATGCCACCGTCGTTGCCGCCGGCCGCGGGCGAGAGTGAATCGCTCCGTCAGGTGGTTCTGAATCTCTTCCTGAATGCCAGGGATGCGATGTCCGCGGGAGGCACGTTGTCCATCATGGCCCGATGTGAGGGCGATTGGGTCATCGTGGAATTCACCGACGAAGGGCCGGGAATCGATCCGGTGATCCAGCAGACGTTATTTGCCCCCTTCACCACGACCAAGAAACCGGGGGAAGGAACCGGCCTGGGCCTGTCGATCTGTCAGAGCGTCGTCGATGGCTTCGGAGGGAGTATCGAAGCGGCGAACATCCCGGCCCCGGGACACGGAGCGATCTTCACGCTCCGGCTGCCTCGTGCGGCAGTCGGGCAATGCCGACCCGATGCCCTCTCGCCGGCGGAGTCACGATCATGAACAAGCCGCACACAGCACACCTTGAGGCGCTCACGGGGCCATCCCCGTCCCTCCCTTCGAGCAGCGAACGGATCACCGGTCGCATCCTCATCGTGGACGATGAGCCACGCATGACGTCGTCCGTCTGCGAGCTCCTGGCGCGGGAAGGGCACCAAGCGGTCGGGGCACAATCGGCCCGCGAGGCGATCGCCCTGTTAGACATTGAACCGTTCGACGTCGTTCTGGCGGACGTGCGCATGCCGGGCGGCGGCGGTCTGGACGTGCTGCGTGCGGCACGAGCGGCAGACCCGGAGAGACCTGTCATTCTGTTTACGGCCTACGCCTCGGTCGAATCGGCGGTGGCGGCGATCAACGAGGGAGCGTACGACTATCTCATCAAACCGATCGATCCGCATGAACTGCACCTGACCGTGTCACGCGCGGTCAAGCAACGGCGTCTGCAACTGGCCGGCCGGCGGATGTTGGAGGAACTGAAAGAGTCTCACCGCGCCCTGTCACATCGCGTCGCGGAACTCAACGCCCTCCATGAGGTATCCGCTGCCCTGTCGACGACCGCCGAGTTGCCGCGCCTGCTCGAGGCGATTCTGCGTCTGGCCACCGGCGTGATCGGCGCCACACATGGCTCCATCATGCTGGCGGACCATAAACGTGGGGTCCTTACGGTCGCGGCGGCCAGCGGTCGCGCTGCCTCCGAGTATTTGAACATCTCGGTCCCGATGGGGGAATCGATCGCCGGGACCGTGGCCGTTTCCGGCGAGCCGGTGCTGATCGAGAACGTGGAGACCGACCCGCGGTTTGCCCGCTGCAACCGACCGCAGTTTGAGACCCGATCACTGGTCAGCGCTCCGCTCAAGACACCCAACGCCATCGTCGGCGTGATCTGTTTGGCCGACAAGCGGGGCACCGAGGCGTTTTCACAGGAAGATCTCCGCCTGCTGACCACGTTGGCCGCACAGGCGGCCATGGCGATCGAGGACGCCACGCACTATCAACGTGTGCGGCGGCAGTTGGGCGAAGTCATGGCTCTGCACGAGTTGTCGGAGCGATTGACCGGAGTCGAACGCACCGATCAGATGGTGATGGCAGTCTTCGCCTGTCTGGAGCAGTTGATTCCCAATCAACGTCTGCAATGGTGGCAATGGGAGAGCGGCCAAGGGAATCTGCGACTGGGGGCCGACACGGCCCATGCGACCTTTGCCGACCCGGATGGGGCACCCGCATGCGCGCCCGATTCCGGCATCTGGAATGATCGCGACCAGTTGGCGCAGTCGCTGCGTCATGCGCTTTCGGGGACGACATTCGACGCCGGGACCGGCGCACTCCTCGCCGCCCCCGTTCGGTCCGCCGAACGACCATTGGGCGTCTTTGTGATTCTCCGAAGCGAACAGCACGCGTTCGAGGAGGCCGAAAAACAGTTGGTGCGATTGGTGGCGTCGCAGGCCGAGCGCATCTTCGACCGACAGCGGTCGCTCTGGAATGCCTCGCGGTTGGTGACCATGGGGAAGATGATCTCGGAAATCTCCCACGACTTGCGCAAACCCCTGACCAACATCCGCGGTTCGTTGCAGGTCCTGCGCGGGCGACTGCCGGCCGACAACGACACACAGACCATCCTCACAGCCACCGAGGAAGAAGTCGTCCGCCTCGCCACGCTGGTGACCGAACTCGTGGACTTCTCCAATCCCAAGCGATATCACACCGAGCGCCGTGACGTACGACCCCTCCTCCTGCGCGCCC
Source organism: Candidatus Zixiibacteriota bacterium (assembly GCA_040752595.1). Lineage (NCBI taxonomy): Bacteria > Pseudomonadati > Candidatus Zixiibacteriota > Candidatus Zixiibacteriota bacterium. The sequence continues at coordinate 6,282 of JBFMGX010000004.1, read as the reverse complement.
TGGCACTGATCGATCAAACGGCACGGAAGCGCGGCATCGAGATAATAACGAATATCCCCCCCGCGTTGCGGCCAATCTTCTGCGACGAGAACCAGTTGACCGAAGCCCTGCTGAACGTCTTGATGAACGCGATCGAAGCGATGACCGACGGCGGCCGTTTGACGTTCACTGTGACCGCCGAGCCGGAATTTCCGGACGGCGACGAACAGATCACGGTGGCGATCACCGATACCGGCACCGGCATGACCCCGGCCGAGGTGGCCCGCTGTTTCGAACGGTACTACACGACCAAGTCATCGGGGACCGGCCTGGGGCTGGCGATCGTTGAGCGCATCATCCGCGCCCACGACGGGCGGATTGTCGCGGAGAGCACCCCCGGCGTGGGGACGACATTCCGGCTGCGCCTGCCGGTGCGCTGAGGGTCTATCAACGAAACGAGAGTACGGAAGAGCTCCCTCACCCGATCCGTCCCCCGGACGGATCGACCTCTCCCGAGGGGAGAGGTTGTGTTCGCCCTCTCCCTCCGGGAGAGGGTCAGGGTGAGGGAATCCGTGACTGATGCCACGGTCCTCTTGCAGGAATTGGGTCAACCCCTGCACAGCGCAGCCGATAACCATAATGATGCAACCGTGCCGCCGGACGGCACCATGGTGCTGGTGATATGAACACGAAGCCGCAGAATACTCCCGACGACGCGATCAAGCTCCTCGTGATCGATGATGATCCGAAGGTCCCATGGATACTCTCGGAGCGCCTCTCCGGGCAATTCGAGGTGATTTCCGCCTCGGACGGCTTCGAGGGGATCCAGCGCGCTTCGCAGGAGAAACCGCCGCTCATCCTGTTGGACGTCAAGATGCCGGGGATGTCGGGGCTGGAGGTCCTGGAGCGCCTGCGCACAGCGCAGTTGCAGACCGACGTGATCATGCTCTCCGGACATGGCGAGACAGAAACGGTCGTGCGCTCGATGGAGCTCGGCGCGGCGGAGTTCATCAGCAAGCCGTTCGATCCGCAGGAAGTCGAGTTGCACTTGCGCAAAGTGCTCGAAGCACGCGCCCTGCGCAGCGAGAATGCGCAATTGAAGGAGCGCCTGCGGACACGCTTCGAGACATTGATCGGCGACTCCCCGGCGATGCAGAAGGTCAAGAGCATCCTCGAGGAGATCGCCGACAGTGAGCTGACCGTGCTCATTCGCGGCGAGAGCGGCACCGGCAAGGAAGTCGTGGCGCGCCTATTGCACGCCGAATCGGGGCGCGCCAATGGCCCCTTCACCAAGGTCAACTGCGCCGCGATCCCCCGCGATCTGTTGGAAGCCGAGCTGTTCGGGTATGAACGGGGCGCATTCACCGGCGCCAACCGCACCAAGCAGGGGCGTTTTGAAGCGGCCACCAAGGGGACGATCTTCCTCGATGAAATCGGCGAAATGCCGCTGGAATTGCAGTCCAAGCTGTTGCAGGTGCTGGAACAACAGGAGTTCGTGCGTGTCGGCGGGCTGAATACGATCAAGGTCGACGTGCGGATCCTCTGCGCCACCAACCGCGACCTGGAAAGTGCCATCGCCCAGCAGCAAATCCGCGAGGACCTCTACTATCGGCTCAATGAGATGACGCTGCTATTGCCCCCCTTGCGGGAGCACATGGAGGATGTGCCGCTGTTGGTGAAGCACTTCCTCGACAAGTACACGGCCACGTACAACCGTCCCTTTGCCGGGCTGTCCTCAGAGGGCATGCAGAAGCTGATGGCCTATGCGTGGCCGGGGAATGTGCGGCAGTTGGAGAACCTGATCAAGCAGGTCGTCGTCCGCAACGACGAGTCGGTGATCGACGAACTCGTGGGCCGAGCGGTGCCGACCAGATTCACGCCGGTATCGGCTCCCTCTATGCAGCCGACGTATGCTCCGGGTCCTGACACCAGTGGCTACTCGCTCAAGGTGCGGGTCGGGGCGGCGGTGGAGCGCGAGGAACGGGCGTTGATCGCGGAAGTGCTGCGCAAGACCAACTGGAACCGTCGCAAGGCCGCCGACGTTTTGGAAATCAGCTACCGTTCGCTGTTGTACAAGATCAAGGATTACGGTCTGTCGCGCTCGGAGTTGTAGCAGGGTGCTGAAAAGTACCTCAGAACGCCGGAAGAGCGGGTTTGTCATGCTGAGCGAAGCGAAGCATCTGCTTTCCCTACCCTATGAGAAGACAGCAGATTCTTCACCCCGCCGAAGAGCGGCGGGGTTCAGAATGACAATGTTGGATGGAGTTTTCAGCATCCTGATAGCTCTCCCCCGATGAAAACGCCGAGCCGGGCCCAGTCCCTGGACCCGGCGCGTGAGTTCCGACGGCCGTTGGGTGACGTGCGGATAGGCTATGGCAAGGGGTCGCACTCGTAACAATCCAATGCCTCGATGCAGAGGTGATGCGAGTCAGGCAGGTTGCATGTGGTGCAAGCAGGATACCGTGTGCACCGTGCTTGGACGAAGCCGCCCAACGGTCCCCCGGGCGGTGGAGGATCATAGGACGCACACCAGACCTGGCACGAGTTGCAGGGGCACCGTCCGGTGTCCGACGCCAGCGCAATCTCCAGCGTCATTGACGCGGAGAAACAACAGACGAAAAGAAGAAGCAGTATCATCGACACTGCAAGGCGTTCCTTACGCATGGTCCCTCCTTCCTCCCGCAATCACTGGCGACAGCCGCCGGAACTCGACCTACTCAGCCATTAACTCTGCAAAATCCGCCGCTGATCGTCTGCCAGCTCCCATGTCGACCACGCAACCCGTTGAATCCAAGACGAAGTATGTGGGTGTCGTGGTCACGTGAAACTCACGGCGCAGCCGTTCTTCTTGATCGCAATACACCGGCAGCGAAATGCCGTGCCGCATCATCGCAGCAGACAGGCTGTCGGCGAAGCGCGCCTGATCGGCGAGTATCAACACCGAGAGCGGACGCTCTCGCTGCGCTGAGGCGGCGAACTGGATCCCGTACAGCGCCTCGAGACAGTCTCCGCAGGCTGGGGACACCATCAATATAACCCCTCCCGACGGAAGCGAATCACGTATGGCGAACGACCGCCTGCCATCGATCGACCACACGTAAAGGTCGGGGAATGGGCGTCGCAACCATATGCCCCGGATATCCCGAAGCAACTGACGCTGCTGGCTGGCTCGAAAGAACTCGTTCTCCGCGGCCCGGATGGACGCGGCCCGCTGCCTTCCGATTATGCCACCCGCTACCCATCCCGCGACCATGACGGTCAGCGCAAGCGGGGCCCAAACCGCGACCCTCTTGGTCGTGAGCACTTGGCCAAACACGTGCCGCCTCTCCATGGCAGCATCATAATGACTAGACACAATCTGTGTGCTGCCCCTTCGGTTGTCAAGCGATTTCCCGGCATCGCGCGTATTTTTGTGTATCAGGCCGTACCGGGGGCAAGCCAATGTCTCCCAACAAGCCACCGTTCCGCCTTCGAATCGACAAGCAATCTCCCCGCGGGAATCCACCGCTCAGGGCAGGCAGAGGCGGACTTGGCCACCTTCGGAGGCTGATGCTCGCATTATCGCAACCGACAGGGGTTGCCTCGTTGAGGTTAGCCAGTCTGATCCTCCTTCTCAGTTGGACTGGGCAGGGACTGACTGAATCCAAGCGGTCTCAAGTTATGCGTGATCAAATTTCGGCGCGACAAACAGCCGCAGCAAGGGACCTCGCTTGGGCACAAGAGGACGTGAGGATTCATCACGCTGGAGATGTCTGGGGTTCCGTTAGCAACACGTCCCAAGTGGGCGTCCATATGGAGCCCGGCTACGGCTTCGCGCGGACGGACCGGCAGCTTCTGGGAATCGATCGCGTCCCCGGCTTTGAATTCCCTCCCGGATCGGGGAACGACTACCTGTATGGGTGTCGATTGTTGTTCGGTGCCGTGCGCGGCGTTGATACACTTGTGAGCGAAACGGGTTGGCCGACTTGGCCCGACGAGTACCAGTACGAGCTCATCCCCGTGGACACGATCCGTGAGAGCTCGTCCCTGCTCGGATCCCCACATTTCTCCAGCGTCGCCGTCGCCGAACAGGAGTACTACACCTCCTTTAGCGACACCGGTACCTTCGGCTCTGCTGGAGGAATCGATTACATCGAGCGACGGACTCACCGACCGATCGGTGTGGAAGTACACCAGGCAACGATGGCAGCTGGGAGCGGCCTGTTAGCACCAGGCATCATTGTCGACAACTGGATCGTAAACGTGTCCGGAGAACCAATCGCCAGCAGCTGCATCGGCTTGTGGGTTGCGCCCTCGGTCAGCCAGACAGTACCATTGGGCGGCAAGGATACTGACGATCTCTGCGGCCTTCTCACTGAGATTCCCGGGATTGTAGCCGGGACCGTGGACTCGCTCATCATGGCTTGGGCTGCGGACAACGATGGCGACCCATCTGTCACCTTTGCTCCCTACAACGACAATAATCCAACTGGGGCAATCGGCATCCGCATCCTGCGGGCTCCCAAGGGGGGACGCATGGGCTTCAACTGGTGGGGCTACTACGCTTCTGGGAATGCCCAGTGGGGGCCTTCGTACCAGCGCCATTTTGGGGCTTACGCCGGAGCCCCGGGAACGCCGCTCGGAGACCGCAGCCGTTACGCTATCATGACCAACGGCGAGGTTGATTACGACCAAGTCAGGAGTGCCGAGGACTTCTCCGGAGGTGGATGGAATCCCCCGCCTTCTACGCCGGATGGCGGGCGAGCGCTGGCTGGAGGCGCAAGTGCGTACTTCATCCTTTCGTACGGCCCTCTTCCGGATATCGCGCCTGGCGACTCAGTACCGCTCACGTATGCCTTGGTCGCTGGACCGCACCTCCACACCGAGTCCGGAAACTACCATAACAGATTCGAACCTATCGACCCTGACCCTTACCTGGCTCGGCTCGACTTCTCGCAACTGTTCACCAATGCGCGCTCCATCGATTGGTTCTTCGACACTCCCGGTGTCGACACCGACGGCGATGGTTACCGGGGGAAATATCATCTCACAAACTGCAATACCACCGGCACGGTCTGCGACACCGTCTGGTACAAAGGCGATGGCATCCCCGACTGGGCCGGACCGCAGGCGCCGCCCTCGCCGCCGTTCGAATTCTCAACCGCGCCGCACAAGATCACCCTCCGCTGGAATGGGGCAATCCCCGAGACCAGCCGGGACCAGCTCTCGCGCAAGCGCGACTGGGAGGGATACCGGGTCTACTCGTCGCGCTTCGACGTCGATGACAAATACGAACTGATCGCCAGTTGGGATAAACCGGACGACTTCACCCGATGGGCCTACCAGTCCAAGACCAACGACTGGAAACAGATGTCCTATCCCTTGACCATCGATCAATGGCGCGCGGCCATGGACGATCCGGGATTCGATCCTCTGGACCATTCACATCCGTCCTTCGAATCCGCCTACCGAGACACGATCATCGATACCGTGGTCGACGTGCATGGGGAGATCATCGAGATCACGCCGCGCTTGCGCTATTCCTACTGGATACCCGAGGCCGCCAACCGGGGTAACCGCTACTGGGGCGCGGACCGTTGGGAGGACAATCTGATCCAGAAAGTCGGCGAGCGCGACACGATCATCGATGCCGACACGCTCAGTTATGGCATCTACGAGATGACGCTGGACAATCTGAACGCCGCCATCCCTTTGTACTTCGCCATCACCGCTTATGACTATGGCGACTATGTCCGCAATGTGACCACGTTGGAAGGGTCCCCCCACGCCAACAGCCAATACTGCCATCTGCTGTACTCCTCCGACGTCGTCATTGACTCGGCCTTGCAGGTGTCGGTCTATCCGAACCCGTACAAGATCCAGTTCAAGGACGCCTTCGGCGACTGGACGAGTTACTATCGGGAGGGATATGAGGCACCCGGCAAGCCGGTGATGGACGAGCGCGACCGGCGCATCTGGTTCATCAATTTGCCCGACACGGCGGAGATCAACATCTACACGCTCGATGGCGACTTGGTCCGCAAGATTCTGCATCCCGATCCGTTCCTGACGACGTACCCATCGATCGTCGGCTGGGACCTGATCTCGCGCAACACGCAGGCGGTGGTGTCCGGTATCTACATCTGGCGCGTCGATTCGCGTCTGGGCCGACAGATAGGCAAGATCGTGATCATCAAGTAGCAACTGTGTTCTTTTTTCACGCGGTTCAGGCGTGATTGGGCTGCCAATGTACTCCGTCTCGGACCATCGCATTCAGGATGACCAGCAGTTTGCGAATGCAGGCGACCTGGGTGACTTTGAAGG